>CAZDXZ010000255.1:0-1525 GCA_964509615.1 uncultured Dehalococcoidales bacterium | reverse complement strand
CGCCAGGGCGGAAAAAACGAGCTGTCCGCGCATATCGGCGTGCTCCTGCTCACCATGTTCATGCTGCGCGGAGGCAGCGCCGTCAAATGCTCGCCCACCTTCAAGCCGCAGACCGTCATCTCCATGCTGCGCCTCAAGCAGCGGCTGGACGACTTCGGATTCCGGGGAGTGTGGGAGGCTGAGATGGGGTATATCATACGCCTGGGGGCGGCCTGCCAGGTCTTCCTCTCGGCCGAGGAAACCTCGTCGGTGGTCGGGCATACGGCGGATATCCTGCTGGAGATAGATGAGTCACAGGACGTGGACAGGGACAAGTATACCCGCGATTTCCGGCCCATGGCATCCTCAACCAATGCCACCACCGTCCACTACGGCACGCCCTGGGACGACTCGACCCTGCTGGAGGAGGTCAAGCAGATGAACCTCGAGCTTGAGAGAAGCGACGGCCTCCGGCGCCATTTCCGCTTCGACTGGCAGGAGGTGGCCAAATATAATCCCGGCTACCTCGCCTTTGTGGAGGCCGAGCGGGCCAGGCTGGGCGCGGACCACCCTCTGTTTTTAAGCCAGTACGCCCTGCTGCCTGTCCGCAGCACCGGAGGCTTCTTCTCCCGCGCCCAGATCGCTGTTTTACAGGGGACGCATCCCCGGCAGGCGCGCAGACAGTCGGATGAAAAGACCTACGTTGCCGGGCTCGACCTGGCGGGCGAAGCTGAGGAGGGCGACGCGCCGGGCCTGGCTGTTCGCGGGCGGGACGCAGCGGTGCTGACGGTTGCCGAAGTCGTACGGCCGCCCGATAACGCTGCCGTGGACGGCCCCGGCATAGAGGTGGTGGAGCATTACTGCTGGACCGGCAGGAAGCATCCCGAGCTGTATCGCGAGCTGGTGCACATACTCAGGGATACCTGGCGCTGCAGCAGCGTGGTCGCGGACGCCACGGGAGTCGGCGAAAGTATTGCATCCTTTCTGCGCGCGGCCCTGGGCGGCCATGTCGTCCCATTCAAGTTCACGCAGTCTTCCAAGTCGACCCTCGGCTTCAACCTGCTGGCAGCGGTCAATTCGGGCAGGCTTAAAATATACCGGGGTGATGGCTCAGCGGACTTCCGCGAGCTGATGTTCGAGCTCGAGCGCGCCCGCAGCGTCAGGCGTCCCAACCGCACCATCGACTTCTTGGTCGATCCCTCCACAGGGCATGACGATTACCTGAGCAGCCTGGCGCTCTGCGTGGAGGCCGCCGCCCGGCTCGTGCCCCGTAAAGCCACCGGAACAGTGCCCCAAACGTAGCGGCGGATTTTCAAACCCCATCCAAACGTGCACCCCAAACGTAGGGGCGGACCTTCAGGTCCGCCCGCTGCAGGCGGGCGCAGCTAAAGCAACGCCCCAACGGAGTAAACGTAGGGGCGGATTTTCAAATCCGCCCGCAAAGGAAAGGGGCGGAACTGAAGTTCCGCCCCTTGCATATACCGAAATTACTATATCAGGCTGGGCAGGCCCTTGGCGGCGTCTTCCATGTCGCGCAGGCGGCCCG
>CAZDXZ010000254.1:0-1529 GCA_964509615.1 uncultured Dehalococcoidales bacterium | reverse complement strand
GTCCCAAGGAACCCGAGAAGGACCTTTTGAATGGCTACAGGATGGACGAGGTCCTGGCCATGCTCTGGAATGAGATGATCAAGAGGAACAAGCTGGATCCAAAGGAGATTGACGAGGCCATCACCGGCACGGCGAATCCCCTGCTCGAGAACTTCACGTTCGGCGGCAAATTCCCTGCATTTTATGCCAACCTGCCTTTCGAGATATCCACGCAGCAGGTTGACCAGCAGTGCGGCTCGGCCCTGTGCGGCGTGAGGACCGGTGCCATGAGCATAGCCTGCGGCTATGCCGACGTGGTCCTCTGCGGCGGCATCGAACATATGACGCATATCCCGATGGGCGGAGGTGGCGCCATCAAGTATCCGGATGGACTTATCAACGATCCCAAGTATAAGAGGATCGACCTCATGTTCTCCGTCAACATGGGCTTTACCGCCCAGAAGCTGCAGGAGATGGCGGGCATCACCAGGGAAGATATGGATAAGTTCGCTCTCAGGTCGCATCAACTCGCAGGCCAGTCGAAAGAATGGCTCAAAGGCGAGATCATGCCCGTCGAGATTACGCTGCCCGACGGCAGCAAGCAGAAGTTCGATTACGATGCATCCGTCAGGGGCGATACCACACTGGAGCAGCTGGCAGGTTTGAAGCCGGCCTATAAGCCGGACGGCACAATCACGGCAGGCACATCCTCCCCTCTGAATGCGGGCGCCACTGCCATGCTGATCATGTCAAAGGACAAGGCCAAGAAGCTCGGCCTCAAGCCTATAGCAAGCTTCGTCTCCTTCGGTGTTGCCGGCGTTGACCCCACCATCATGGGTGAGGGGCCGGTACCCTCCACCAAGAAAGCCCTTGCGGCCGCCGGCCTGAAAGCCAAGGACATCGACTACTGGGAGATCAACGAGGCTTTCGCAGTTGTTACTCTGCGCGCAGTTCAGGAATTCGGTTTGAAATGGGAACAGGTCAACGTGCACGGGGGCGCAATGGCCATCGGCCATCCGCTGGGCGCCAGCGGCATCCGCCTGGTCGGCACGCTGGCCCGCGTACTCCAGGAGAAGAAGGGCAAATACGGCGTCGCCACCATGTGCGAGGGCGGCGGACAGGGCATAGCGGCCATTATCAAAGCTGAATAAACTCTTCACGCGAGTGTAACAAATAGGGCGGCTCATGAGCCGCCCTATTTTATTGTCTTCGTAGGGGCGGGTTTTCAAACCCGCCCGGAGCGGGCGCAGCTGAAGCAACGCCCCTACATTGGGGGAATTAGTGCCCGGAGCGGGCGCAGCTAAAACAACGCTCCTACGTTGGGGGAATTAATATCTACCGTCGGGGTTTCTTATCCAGCTTGATCAGGAAATATTCCATACTGTCGTTCAACGCCAGCCAGCTGGCCTCGATGATATTGGTGGAGCCTCCCACGGTGCGCCACTGCACCCTGCCGTTGGAGGATTCGATAAATACTCGCACCAGCGAGCCCGTCCCGCTGCTCCCCTCCAGAATGCGCACCTTGTAATCGATCAGGTCTACCCTGGAAA
>CAZDXZ010000253.1:0-1610 GCA_964509615.1 uncultured Dehalococcoidales bacterium | reverse complement strand
TACTCCATCACTGCGCCCTCGAGGAATGGATCCGTTTCCTCTATGAAAAGGACCTTGTCGGCTCTGGACAGACAGGACTTGACCAACTTTTCAGGCAGCGGCCACAGGGTACCCAGCTTCAGTATGCCGATCCTGTCTTCGGCCTTGAGCGCATTGACGGCGTCCTGGGAATACAACCAGCCTGAACCCGCGGTAATGATCAGCAGGTCAGGCTTCTCTGGACCGACATATCTGTTGAAAGAGCAGGTCTCGAATTTCTCGCGCACTTTATCGATCCGCATATGCTGGAACATATGCCTGAACGAGCTCGGTATGCACATTATGGGGGTCGGCATGGGCGCAGCGGGATCAAAGTACTGCTCGAAGCGCGCCTGGTGCTTGATCCTGGGTATTTCGCCCAGCCTGATATTGCCCCTGGCATGCGCAATCCTGGTAACGCTACGCAGGAGGCAAATGGTGCCGAACTCCTCGCTTATACCATATAAAAACGGCATCATGTCCTTCGACTCCTGGAAGTCTCCGGGCTCAACCAGCGGTATATCCAGCCACTTGGCGACGGGCCGTGAATCCGTCTCATTCGAGCTGGAGTGGGCGGAGGGATCATCGCCCACCATCACGACGATACCTTTCTTGCCAATGCCGCTGAGGATGATGGTCGAGAGGAAGTCGATGACAACATTCAGGCCGTTCATCTTCATGGCCACTAGCGAACGGATGCCGGCAAACGATGCTGCGGACCCCGCCTCGATGGCGACCTTCTCGTTGACCGACCATTCGACGTAGATGTCACGCTTTTTAGCTACCTCGGACAGGCTGCCCAGGATCTCCGAAGAGGGCGTGCCCGGATAGGCCGAAGCAAAGCCGATTCCCGCTTCCAGCGCTCCGCGCGCCATCGCCTCGTTGCCGATGAACAACTGGTTGCTGCCCGGGGCATCGATATCAATATTTGGCATACTAATGTCCTCCTTGCGGCGTCACCTTATGTGCGAGCAGCTTCTCTTTCAGTTTGTCGGATAGGCCGAGGTATAAAAGGTCATTCTTATCGCCCGTCTTCTCGACTATGGCTTGTACGGCCCGTGCCTTCTTCATCAGGGCGGCCTCCTTCAAATGCGCAAGGCTCTTATCTGGCAGCTCCTGTATTTCCAGCTTTTTTTTCTTTTGGGCTTCCTCAATCATCTCCATGCCGCGCTGTGTGCGCACGATTACGGTGTTCCAGCCTTCGGTCCCCTCTACCGAACCGACAGATATGTCCGTAAACTCGGCTGTCATATCCAGGCAATAGGCGCAGGTTGGCATCCTGTAGTCCCTGATCTCATCCAGCGGGAAGGACTTTATCTCTTTATCGATATAGAAATCGAACCTGTTGGCAGGGGGCGGAGGGATATCGAATTTCCTGATTTTCGCGGGAGTAACATGGTTGTTAATAAACTCGTGGAATCTGCCATAGGACAGCGCCCATGTGCAGAAAAGGCCGATGGTCAGTTTAACGTTGCCCATGCTGACGAGCTGCTCGGGCGGGCTGGCGACCATTTTGGCCAGCGCGATGGCCTGGCAGGGCGTAACCACTATCCCGAGCCTGTCTTTGCTGTCCCTGGGCATCCTGTTAAGCG
>CAZDXZ010000252.1:0-1631 GCA_964509615.1 uncultured Dehalococcoidales bacterium | reverse complement strand
CTTGCCCGAGCCGATGTAGTGCGTGGAGGACGGCCTCTCAAGTTTCTGTTTGAGCCTGCCCACCACCTCGGCCCCGGCCGTTCCGGCCAGGCGGTCCAGCTCGTCCAGTGAGCTGTCCAGCGACCAGCCGTCCCTTTTTCTGGTCGACTCCACCCCCACAAGCAAAGCGCGCTCCCTTCTTTCACGGGTGCTATAGGTCGTCTTAGGCATTGGATGAGCTTATGCGGCGGCTATATTTTTGTGAGGGTCAGGAGCCGGCGCACTCCCTCGTCGAAGCGGTCTTCAGGCTGCGTGATGGACAGGCGCACATAGCCCTCGCCGGTCCGGCCGTAGCCCGTGCCCGGCGTGACCGCCACGGCGATAGTGTCCAGCAACTCTGTCACGTATTGCAGCGAGGTGTAGCCCTGCGGCACCCTGGCCCAGATATAAAAACCGGCCCTGGGCTTATTTACCTTCAGACCTATGCTCTCCAGCGCGTCGACGATCTTATCCCGGCGGGCCTGCAGCCTGGCGTTGCGCGCCGGTATGTCGCCCTGGTCGCCCGTCAGCGCTTCGACCGCTGCCAGCTGGATGGCCTGCGGTATGCCGGAGTCCAGGTTGGACTTGAACCTGAAGAGGGCATCGATCAGCTTGCGGTTTCCCACTGCCATGCCGATGCGCCAGCCCGTCATGTTATAGGTCTTGGACAGCGAGTGAAACTCGACGCCCACATCCTTTGCTCCCGGTACTTCGAGAAAACTGTGCGGGCGGTAGCCGTCATAGGCCACCTCCGTATATGGCGCGTCGTGGCAGACGGCGATATCGTTGGCGCGGGCGAACTTCACCACCTTCTCAAAAAAGGATGGTTCGGCCACTGCACCGGTGGGATTGTTGGGATAGCAGATCCAGAGCACCCTGGCCTTCTTGAGCACCCTGCCCGGTATGGCATCCAGGTCGGGAAGGAAGCCGTTTTCTTCCAGCAGCTGCATGTAGTGCACCTCTCCACCGGCCAGCAGTGTGCTGACGGAGTAAACGGGATAGCCCGGATCCGGCACCAGCGCCACGTCGCCTGGATCCAGCAGGCAGAAGGACATATGCCCAATGCCTTCCTTGGACCCGATGAGGGGTAGCACCTCGCTGGTGGGCTCCCATTCCAGCGAGACGCCGAAGCGCGATTTGTACCAGCCGGCGATGGCCTTGCACAGCTCGGACATGCCGTAGGTCTCGGGATAGCGGTGGTTAACCGGGTCATGCGCCGCTTTGCAGAGGCTGTCGATGATATGCCCGGGCGTGGGTATATCGGGATCACCGATGGCGAAACTTATGACGTCTTTGCCGCCGGCCCTCAGTTCGGCGATCTTCTTGTTAATCGCCACGAAAAGGTAAGGCGGTATCCTGTCCATGCGCTTCGAAAGGTTCATATGTTATTCCTTTTTGCGGGCGGGTTTGAAAACCCGCCCCTACATTTTGTCCTGTAGGGGCGTACCTTCAGGTGCGCCCGCGGAAATAGGGTTTAAATAGTATATATCATCGCTTGCGCGGAAGACTAATCATTACCTACATGCTTTTGCCGGTCATCAATCCGATCCTCTCCCTCCCCTCCGATACCGGCCAGCCGTTGCGGGCGTTGTAATACATGTACCATTTGCCTT
>CAZDXZ010000251.1:0-1649 GCA_964509615.1 uncultured Dehalococcoidales bacterium | reverse complement strand
TCGAACTGCGCCTTATCGGTGATGCCGGCTGCCGCAGCCCTTTTCTCCCAGGCGGCCTTGAGTTCAGGTGTAACCGTCATGCGCGTGGCCGCATTGGGGCGGATGGCATTGCAGGTCACGCCGTATTTGCCCAAATCCAGTGCTGCCGAGCGTGTGAATCCCACGATACCCTCTTTAGCCGCGCTGTAGTTGGTCTGGCCCATGTTGCCCAGGCCTGCAATGGAGGAGGTATTGATGATGCGTCCCCACCGCTGCTGCCGCATATAAGGGGAGGCCGCCCTGGCGCAGTAAAAATGTCCGTAAAGGTGAATCTTTAGGATGATATCCCACTCTTCCTCGCTCATATTGAAGAGCATGCGGTCGCGCAGGATGCCAGCGTTATTGACCAGGATGTCGATGCGCCCGAACTTGTCGATAGCGGTTTTCACGATATTCTCGCCGCCGGCCCAGGTGGCCACCGAATCAAAATTGGGTACGGCCTCGCCACCCAGCTTCTTAATCTCCTGGCAGACTTCCTCTGCCGGGCTGGCTGACTTGCCCGATCCGTCCGAGGCTGCCCCGAGGTCATTAACCACGACCCTGGCGCCCTCAGCCGCCAGCGCCATGGCCTCGGCACGGCCGATGCCGCGTCCCGAACCCGTAACGATTGCCACCTTTCCCTTTAGCCTGTTACCCATATTGAATCACACTCCTTATTTTTATTAATTGCGAGCAAAGCCCTGCATATTGTACAACAACAGAGCAAGCCCTGCATATCGTTGACGGGCCGGTCAATGGAAATGAAGCTGCCGGCTACTCCTTATGCTGCCGCAGGGACGATGCGATCTCCTGGGCTGACAGCCTGCGGAAGGACCCTTCAGCCAGGTCGCCCAGCCTGAGATTTCCCATCCTGACACGTTTCAGGGCTTTAACCGTGTATCCCAAGTGAGCAAACATGCGCCTGACTTGGCGGTTGCGCCCCTCGTGAATGGTGATGCTGTAATTATAGGGAGGCTCGTAGCCGACCTCCCTGACCCTGGCCGGGGCGGTGATACCGTCGTCCAGCAATACGCCCTTCTCCAGAACCTCTCTCTCCTGCTGGCTGAGCGAGACTTCTATATAAACGAGGTACTCCTTGCCCAGCTCGAAGCGGGGATGTGTAAGGCGGTAGGTAAGGTTGCCGTCATTGGTAAGCAGCAAGAGCCCGGTGGTATCGTGGTCCAGCCTTCCCACAGGGTAAAGTCCCAGCCCGCGGTATTCGGCGGGGAGGATATCCAGCACCGTCCGTCTGCCGCGGTCGTCGCTGGTGGTAGTCAGTATTTCCAGCGGCTTGTTCAGCATGAGCACCAGCCTGGCACGGACCTGGAAGGCCACCGGTTTCCCGTCGAAGGTGATCCTGTCCGCCTGAGGATAGACCGGCATGGTATAGCTCTCGGCGCGCCTGCCGTTTACGGCAACGCGGCCGATCTTGATGGCTGCAACTACCTGTCGCCTGGAGCCGATTCCGGCTTCCACCAGGTAGCGGAGCAAAGGGATTGATTCCATACGTCAAATGATAACATACGGCGTCATTGCAGGAGCAGGTATTTACAGGTCATTGCGAGCGAAGCGTGGCAATCCTGCGCCTGGAGCTGCGGTATCAACAGATTGCCGCGTCGCCTGCGGCTCCT
>CAZDXZ010000250.1:0-1661 GCA_964509615.1 uncultured Dehalococcoidales bacterium | reverse complement strand
CTGTATCAAGATTGCCGGTCGGTTCATCGGCCATGATGACGCGCGGCTCGTTGACTAGTGCGCGTCCGATACTGACGCGCTGCATCTCTCCACCGCTGAGCTGATGGGGCAGGTGGCGGGCGCGGTGCGAAAGCTCCAGCATATCCATGATGCCCGTAATCTTCTCCCTGTTGACAGGTTTCCTGCTGAATAGCAGCGGCAGCTCGATGTTCTCCTCCACGGTAAGTGTGGGTAGCAGCAAAAACTGCTGGAATACAAAACCTATGCTGCCGCGGCGCTCCCTGACCAGGTCGCTCTCCTTCAATCCGGCCATCTCGCGGCCTTCCAGTGAGATGCTTCCGGCACTGGGTGTCTCCAGCAGCCCCATGAGGTGCAGCAGCGTTGACTTGCCCGACCCGGAAGGTCCGACGATGGACACGAACTCGCCCCTGCCGATGGAGAGATCGACGGCCCTGAGCGCATGCACCTGCTCGCTGCCCCTGCTGTAACTTTTAGCCAGTTCTTTGGCGGTTATGATTGCATTATTCATTCCAGGTCGCTCCTCATGGCTTCCATGGGCGTCAGCCTCGCGCAGCGGACCGCCGGGTAAATTGAGCAAAGCAGTCCGATGGCCAGGGCGAAGCCGATGCAGACCAGTATCAAGATGGGATCGATGCTGATCATCTCTCCACCGGGTGAATAGGGGATAACACCGCGCACAAAGCTCTCCACCAGCTTTGATCCGGCCAGCGCAACGACCAGCCCCGCAGCGCAGCCTGCCAGCGTAATAATGAGCGTCTCGATCACGATGAGGCGCGAAACGTCCCAGCCTGAGGCGCCCACTGCCTTCATCATGCCGAACTCCCTGGTCCTCTCGTTGACCGACATGATCAGAGTATTGATGATGCCCACGGCGCTGATGAAAAGGGCGATGATAATGACCGAGAAGAGCAGCGCCTGCGCGGAGCCGACCAGGTTCATGATGGTGCCCATCACCTGCGTCATGGTAACCACCTGTATATCCGGTATTTCCTCCAGCTTTTTGGAGACGGCCGCTATCCTTGTGATGTCATCGACTTTGATTGCAATGGTGGTGAGCTGGCCCTCTTTTCCGAAGATGCGCTGCGCTTCCGATAGAGGCAGAAAGTGAAACTCATCGTCCTGGTTGCCCGTCCTCTCGAGAATGCCGACAATCGTGGTGGGCACCTTGCCAGTCCCGAACTCGAGCACCTGCCCGACCTTGAGATTTTCCTTTTCGGCCAGACTGCGTCCGACCACCATGACCCCGGTTTCGTCGTCCCTGAAATACCTGCCCTCCACCTTCCACCAGGGTTTGAGGGCCTTCTGTTCCTCGATATTGATCCCGTAGACAATATGCGGTTTGTCGTCCTTGAAGAACTGGTGCAGCAACATGGGGCTGGCAATTTCGATGCCGTCAATCTTGCGCACCTGCTCCAGGTCGGTGTAAGACAGGTACTTGGGTATAACGCCGCCGTGTATGATAAGTGAGGCAGCCTCGTAGGGACAGCCCTTGGGCACGGCCAGCATGTGTATGCCCAGACTATTGAGCTCTCCCCCCAGCTGCCGCTCGTATCCGGCATTGAAGGAAAGCAGGCTGAAGAGGACCGCTATGGCTATGGCCACACCGGCCACCGTGAGTGCGGTGCGCACATGCCTGCGCA
>CAZDXZ010000249.1:0-1668 GCA_964509615.1 uncultured Dehalococcoidales bacterium | reverse complement strand
AGTACTACACAATCGAGATACGTCGCGGTGTGGCCGAGGTGCGCAGCGGTCTGCCTGTAAATGCGATTGCCACCGTGACGGGGACGCGTGACTCAATAGGTCCCCTGTTATCCGGTGTGACGCCCGTTCAGGAGGCGCTCAAGAATCCGGATATTAAAATCGATGGGTCTATGTACGGCCTTGTTAAATTCATGGGATATTTCGAGATGCTGTATCAAAAGTTCCCGAACTATTTCTTACGGTAAATAATGGGTAAAAAAGAGGGGGCTCTAACGCGGATACTGCCGATAGTCCAGTGGCTGCCCCGTTATGATTTAAAAAAGCTGCTGCGCTGGGACATCATCGCTGGAGTTAC
This sequence comes from uncultured Dehalococcoidales bacterium, assembly GCA_964509615.1. Lineage (GTDB taxonomy): Bacteria > Chloroflexota > Dehalococcoidia > GIF9 > UBA5629 > CAIMUM01. The sequence continues at coordinate 1,313 of CAZDXZ010000249.1, read as the reverse complement.
TCTCTGGGGTGTGGTGGTACCCGAGGGCATTGCCTACGCGGGCCTTGCCGGGATGCCGTTGCAGGCGGGCCTTTACACGTTGCTTGCTTCGCTGGTCGCATATGCGATTTTCGGCACGAGCAAACAGCTTGTGGTTGTCTCCACCTCCGCCTCGGCGGTGATGCTGGCCTCGGTAATCACTGCTCTTAATCCGCCCGACCAGGCATCGTATATCGCGCTGGCCGGGGGGCTCGTGCTGGTGGTGGGTGCGCTATTCCTGCTGGCAGGCATGCTCAGGCTCGGCTTCATCACCAATTTCATATCACGTCCGGTAATGGAGGGATTTATATTCGGGTTGGCCATCTTCGTGGCCGTCAAACAGCTGCCCAAGCTTTGCGGTGTCTCTTCCGGGGAAGGCAATACACTTGAACAGGTATTGTATGTTATAAGCCACCTTGGCCAGACAAGCATACCCACGCTGCTGGTCGGGGCAGGCGCACTGATCGTGCTGTTTGTACTGCACAGGTATGTCCGGCGAGTGCCGGCGGGGCTGGTGGTGCTTATTGCAGGCATTATCGCCAGCGCAGCCCTGGGCCTTTCAATGGCCGGAGTTAAGACGGTGGGAGTGATTCCGGCAGGCCTGCCCTCCGTCGGACTGCCGGAAGTGCGGTTGCGAGACCTCTGGGTACTGTTGCCGAGCGCACTGGGAATGTTCCTGGTGGTATTCAGCGAGGGGCTGGGCGCTGCCGATGTTTTCGCTTCAAAACACAAATATGATGTCAAGCCGGACCAGGAACTAATAGCCTACGGCGCGGCCAATATATCATCCGGATTATGCGGCGGACTGGTGGCGGGCGGAAGCCTCTCGCAATCTTCTGTAAATGACAGCGCCGGCGCCAGGACGCCCGTATCTCTGATAGTCGCAGCTGTGATGGGACTGATAACGGTTGTGGCCCTGACACCGCTGTTTACCAGTTTGCCCGAGGCGGTGCTGGCGGCTTTGATTATATTTGCCGTGGTGCGCCTGATGAAATTCCGCCAGATGCAGGGATTTTACAAGCTGCAGAAGGCCGAATTCTGGATGGGCATGATAGCGCTGCTGGGCGTATTGCTGCTGGATGTATTACCCGGCCTGGCTATCGCAATCCTGTTCTCCCTTATCTATGTTATCTATAAATCCAGCCGGCCGCATGTGTCTATTCTGGGGCAGGTACCGGGAACAACCGGCGCGTATACAGACATTCAGAGGCATCCGGAGGACCAGCCTGTTGATGGGTTGATGATATTCCGTCTGAATGCGCCGCTCTATTTCGCCAACTCGTCTCTCATATACA
>CAZDXZ010000248.1:0-1674 GCA_964509615.1 uncultured Dehalococcoidales bacterium | reverse complement strand
GACAAAACGCCGAAGGATGTTAAAATAGTCCTTGACTGACCGTCAGTCATTGTTGGGGGGATATGTCGAAGCAGCCTGATCCGAAGCACAGGGAGGATATACTGGGGGCGGCCCGCCAGGTTTTCAAAGAGCGGGGTTACGAGAAGGCGCACATGGACGACATCGCCAGGCTGGCGGGCGTGGCCAAAGGCACCGTTTACCTGTATTTCAAATCCAAGCTGGCCATTCTTGAAGCGCTGGTCGATTCATATTACCTGATGATGATGGAGGTGATTGTGCCCCAGCTGGCCGATCCTGACGGAGGGACGGCGCTGAAGAGGGCGGTGCATGCAGGTTTCGAGCTGGCCGAGCGCGAACGTGATCTGGTGATCCTGCTGGACCTGCGCCTGGGCTATGCCAAAAACAGGAAGGTGGCTACCATCGGCAATCCCCAGGCATTGAAGGAGATAAGGCGTTTTCTAAAGAGGTGCCGCGACAGCGGCGACCTGCGCAGTTACGATCCGGATGTTGCCGCCGTACTGGTCGGCGGTCTGCTGCAGTGGATAACCAAGCTGTGCCTGGTCTGGCACGGCGACGACCTGGCCAGGTATGAAGATTCCGCCGTGAGAATGTTGCAGCTTGCTCTCTTCAAAAGCTGCAGCGAAGACGCTAAACAATAAATAAGGGTATGCAGGAGGGCTGAATGAAGAAATTAACCGTATTAATTACAGTTATTATTCTGCTGAGCATATTGCTGCCGGCCTGCTCACCGGGCCGGCAGATAACGGAACAGCCGGACCAGAAATACGTGGTGGTTATCGTCATCGATGCCTGCCGCCCCGATTACTTTGAGATCGCCGATGTTCCCAATATAAAGAGGCTGGCGGAAGAAGGGGTATCTTATACAGACGCCTGGGTCGGGCAGAATCCCAATGTTACTCCACCCAGCCATGCCACCCTTACGACAGGTGCGTTCCCAAGACATCACGGTATTCTCAACTTTCTATGGCGCAACTCCAAGACCGGACTGGCCTACTGGTATACCTATTGGGATGATGTATATACGGGCGACTATAACAAAATGATAAAGAACAACGATGTCGTCAGCATCGGTTCTCTCTACAAGCAGAAGTTCCCGGGTGCCAGGGTTGCTTCGGTAGGATCGGGAAAATTCTACGCCGTGGCATCCATGGCCGCCGATAACAGCGACTACATTGTCTTTCTCAACGCGGCCGGAGTGGTCAACCCGGAAGCGGAGTCACCGGATAAGCTCGAGGTGAGCGGGGTAAAGGGACATTTGCCCCCGCCGGAGTTAATGCAGGACCCGGCGTTGAACCGTCCCAAGGGCAGCGGCTGGGATGCCGACAACTGGGCGACTGACGTAGCGCTGAAGCTGTTTGAGAAAGAACGGCCCGAGGTCCTCTACATCAACCTTTCTGAGACCGACGAGGCGGGACACTGGAGCCTCTCAATTAACGATCCGGTCAAAATGGGCAGCTGCGTCAGCAATGCCGACAGGCAGATCGGCCGCCTGATGGAGGCCTATACTAAAGCCGGTATTTTCGATCGGACGATCTGGGTGGTTGTCGGCGACCACGGCATGACGCCCACACTGCATACCATCTCGCAGAAAGCCGTCGATGCCGAGATTGTAAAAACAGGCACCAAGGTGCAGGTCCAGAATCCGGAGACCCT
>CAZDXZ010000247.1:0-1701 GCA_964509615.1 uncultured Dehalococcoidales bacterium | reverse complement strand
TTCGGCGCATACATAAATCCCACGACTACACCGATCAATGCACCTACCAGTAATCCCGTGAAAAAACCTGCCCCGCTATCTTTATTCATGCTATTCCTCCTTCTTCTTAAAAAGATTGACTACTAGATTGATGCCCTGCGCTATACCCTGTATAGCGCTGCCCAGTTGCACGACAGGGCTGATCACTTCGTCCCTGGTATAATCGACGACGGCGCCGACTTTGTTCACAACCGTATCGGCAGACTCTATTACCGCGTCGGCAGACTTCATCAATGGAACGAGTTTCCTGTACAGCAGTAGGATAATGATACTAATGAACACCACAGCGATCGTGGCTATGGCGGCCCAGACAACAATCGCCAGGTCGCGCCACCAGGATAAATCCATAAACCTTCCCTCCTTAGTCTATTAATGAAAAAATCACAGCTCCAGGCTTAGATAGTAGAGACCCGAACCGCTGCTTGTTACCTTGAAACCGGCCTTCTCGAATACCGTCAGCATGGGCTTGTTCTCATATAACACCTCGGCTACGAACGCCAGCAGGCCGTTCCTCTTGCCCAGGTAAATTAGATAATTCAACAATTCGGTCCCAATCCCCTGCCGCTGATCCTTATCACGCACTGCAAAGGCCACCTCGGCACTGTGCATATCCTGTCCGATGCCGTATTGCCCGATGCCCACCACCTCCTCGTTATCCTCCGTACCCCTGGTCGCCAGAATGACCATCTCCTGTGTATAGTCGATGACCACGAATTCCTGCAGCCGCTCATGGGGCATATCTTTCCTGCTGGAGATAAAGCGGCGGTAGAGGCTCTGATCGGACAACGAGTAAAAGAAATCCTTGACAAGCGGCTCGTCGCTGATCTTGACCGGCCTGAAGAGCAGCTGCTGGCCAGAGCTGGTAGTTCTGGCCGTTTCCAGCGTTTCCGGGTATTCCCCGCGCTTTCCGGGGACGAACGCCTGGTCTTTGTAAATCAGATTGAGCTTCTTGGCCTCCTCGATCAGCCACGGCCTGAACTTGGGATGCGCGATCGCAATCAACTCCATGGCCCGCTCACGGATGTTCTTGCCGTGGAGATAGGCGATGCCGTACTCTGAGACCACATAGTGGATATCCCCCCTTACCATGGTCACTCCGCTCCCTTCGCTGAGGAAGGGAACGATCCGGGAAACCGATTCATCCTGTGTCGTAGACTGGATGGTCAGTATAGTCCGCCCGTTTCTCGACAGCGTTGCTCCCCGCATAAAGTCAGCCTGCCCTCCGACGCCGCTGTAAAATATCTTGCCGATCGATTCGGCCGTCGCCTGGCCTGTCAGATCGATCTCGAGAGCACTGTTGATGGCAACCATATTATCATGCTGGGAAATGACTAGCGGATTGTTCGTGTATTCAATCGTACGAAATTCAATAGATGGATTGTCATCGATGAAATCATAGGTCGCCCGCTTCCCCATGCAAAAGGTTGCCACGGTCTTTCCATGGTCAAGTATTTTTCTCGAGTTGTCTATGACGCCCAGCTTGATCAGCTCAACGATACCGTCCGACATCAGCTCCGTGTGGACTCCCAGGTGTTTTTTATTGCAGAGGCTGCGCAGAATGGAATTCAACCTGCTGCCGTAGCCGATCTGGATAGTATCGCCGTCCTGTACCAGGCGCGACACATAACTGCCTATCCTGCCGGCGATCTCATCGTCTACCGG
>CAZDXZ010000246.1:0-1703 GCA_964509615.1 uncultured Dehalococcoidales bacterium | reverse complement strand
CGGCTGGCGCCTGGCCTGCCAGGCCAGGCCCGCGGGAGACCTGACCGTATACCTGCCGCCCATCAGGGGACTGACTTCAACGCCCGCGTTTAAAGAGGAGCTGCTGGCCGGGGTGGTCCCGGATGGCAGGGCGAGGCGCGCCGGCAGAGCGCTCGGTGCGGCCGTCGATCTGGGCACTACCAAGATAGCCGGGTACCTGGTTGACCTCAGGGACGGCCGCATAATGGACAGCTGCGCCGTTGCCAATCCGCAGGATGTGTATGGAGATGACGTGATCAGCCGCATCACATATGCTATGAGCTCAGACAACGGCGGAAAAAAGTTGCAGAAAAAAGCTGTGGCCGCCATATATGATCTGATCAAGAAGCTGTGCCTGGCGGCAGGCTGCGCGCCGGGTATGATAAGCAGGGTTTCCATCTGCGGCAACACAGCCATGCATCACCTGCTGCTGGGTTTGCCGGTCGGCCAGCTTGCGCGCGCGCCCTACCTGCCCTGGACGAAGGACCCGGTGAACATACGCGCCGGCAAAATGGGACTGAAATCGATGGAAGAGGCCGACGTATATCTGCTGCCGATTATCGGCGGTTATGTAGGCGGAGACCATGTTGCGGTGCTGGCGGCAACGGATGCCGCCGATCGTAAATCGGCGACCCTCATCGTCGATATCGGGACCAATACCGAGATATCGCTGGCGGTCGCAGGGGGTATTACCAGCGTATCCTGCGCCTCGGGCCCGGCCTTCGAGGGGGGACATATTAAACACGGCATGAAGGCCTCGGCCGGGGCAATCGACAAGATCGTAATAAAGGACGGCAGGGTCCGCTTTAGGACCATCGGAGGGCACAGGCCGGTCGGTATCTGCGGGTCCGGTATGCTTGACGCCGTGGCGCAGATGTCCATCGCCGGCCTGCTCGACCCGGGAGGGAGGATGCGGAGGGAGCGCCCTCCTGTCCGTATAAGATGGGGACAGCCGGAGATTGTAATCGCCGGAGGAAGCCGGTCGGCCAACGGGGAGGACATCGTCATCACGCAGGGAGATATAAGGGAGCTGCAGCTGGCCAAGGCCGCCATACGCACGGGCATCGACGTTTTGCTGGAAGCAGCGGGTTTAGTTGCTGATGATGTAAAACGTGTGATCATCGCGGGGACGTTCGGCAATTATATCGATATAAAAAGCGCAGTCAGGGTGGGCATGCTGCCGGACCTGCCTTTGAGGCGTTTCAGCCAGGTAGGCAATGCGGCCGGCGCCGGCGCCTGCATGCTGCTGGTCTCCTGCGTAGCGCGTAAAAAAGCGGAAGCCATGGCCGGGGGCGTGAGATACCTTGAGCTCGCCGACAGGCCGGATTTCATGCAGGTATTCGTCAGGGCGCTTGGGATCCCATCATAAGGAGGTTCTAAATGGAGATCGGGAATCACTGGGACGAGATAAGGAAGATATTCGAAGAGGCGTATAAAAGCTGTTTCCACTACGCGGTGGCAACGGTAAATCCGGATGGATCGCCGCACGTTACGCCCATCGGGGGGCTGGCGCTGAGGGATGATAAGACCGGGTTCTATTTCGAGGAGTTCCCCTCGCGGCTGCCGCAGAACCTCAAGCAAAATCCGCGCGTCTGCGTGATGGCGATCAACGCAGATAAGCTATTCTGGGGCAAGGCATTGATGGACGGCAGGTTCCCCTCTCCTCCGGGCGTCAGGCTGCTGGG
>CAZDXZ010000245.1:0-1743 GCA_964509615.1 uncultured Dehalococcoidales bacterium | reverse complement strand
CAGGCCAGTGTCCTCTGTGTGGCGGCGAAACTCCGGGCAACAGGAACTGACAGGAGCATAGATGCCAGGATAGAGAGGATCAGAATAAACAGGTATGACCGGCGTACAATTCTCATCAGTATCTATTAATTGTACTTCATGTTCAAGTACCACATTATAAGCGAATTCAAGGCAGATTCATTTGAAATCTACCATAAACGACGTTCTATTTGCAAAATGGCAATTCGCGTGCTTAAATTAAAGCGATATGAACCCTGATAATCCAAAAGCCAAGGGCGGGACGCCTGGCGGGCCGGCGCAGACGGGAATAGCCAGGTTGAATGTCCAGTATGCAGCGCCCATGCCGCAGGCTCTGGGGTTGATACCGGAGGATGTGGCTAAAAGATACAAGGTGCTGCCGCTGGCACTGGATAACAACACACTGCGTATTTTTATGGCTAATCCGAGCGACGTGCTGACGGTTGAAAACCTGTCCATATACACCAGGAGGCGTATTGAGCCGGTCGCTGCCGCGGAAGCTGATATCAAGGAGGGTATCGAGTATAATTATCGTGCCCTTAAGGAGGCTTCCAAACTGGTTGGCGATCCCGGCTCGATTACGGCGCCGGAAAGCGCGCCGCAGCCGCGTGCTCCGGGTGCAAATAAAACTCCTGTTGCACCCAAATCTGCAGGTCAGGCGCAGGCCAGCGGTATCACCCCGCTTCCTATGTATGATGACAAATTGCTCCCTCCCGAGATAACCAGCGATTCCCCCATCGCGCATCAGCTCGATAAAATGCTGGATGACGCCATCAGGGCGAGAGCTTCGGATATACATATCGAGCCGGATGAGAACAATCTGCGCGTCCGCTTCAGAATAGACGGTATATTGCACGAGGTGGCCTCTTTGCCGCTGACAGTGCACAACGGTATTATCTCTCGCATCAAGATACTGTCGGACATGAATATCGCCGATCACAGGCGGCCGCAGGACGGCCAGTTCTCTTTCGATTCCGACAATAAATATATCGACGTTCGCGTGGCTACTGTCAACACGGTTAACGGTGAGATGGCTGTGTTACGTCTTCTGGACAAATCGGTAGCAGCGCTGGCTCTGCCTCAGGTCGGTTTTCTACGTGAAAGCCAGGAGACTTTCGAGCAGATGTTGATGATGCCCTACGGCATGGTGCTTATCAGCGGTCCCACAGGCGCAGGCAAAACGACCACGCTTTATGCCGCGGTCAACTCGCTGGATCATGTAGGCAAAAACATTATTACTATCGAGGATCCTGTCGAATACCGTTTCTCAAACATTAATCAGATACAGGTCAACGTCAAGGCGGGATTAACCTTTGCCAGCGGGCTGCGGGCTATCGTAAGGCTGGATCCGGATGTCATACTGGTGGGAGAAATCCGCGACAGCGAGACTGCCCTGATTGCCGTGCAATCGGCGCTGACCGGCCACCTTGTATTGTCTTCTGTTCATGCCAATGATACGGTAGGTGCGGTCTTTCGCCTGATTGATCTGGGTGTTGAGCCGTTCCTTATCAGTTCAGCCCTGATAGGTATTGTGGCGCAGCGTATGGTGCGTCGCGTTTGCCCGCACTGCGCACGTAAGGTGACAGCGCCTCTCGTTGAACAGATAGCCTACGAAAAGGAGATGGGAGAGGCCAGATCGGAGTTTATGTATGGTGAGGGCTGCAAGGTATGTGTTTATACGGGCTATCTCGGCCGCACCGCCATATTTGAGATACTGACTATCAC
>CAZDXZ010000244.1:0-1743 GCA_964509615.1 uncultured Dehalococcoidales bacterium | reverse complement strand
CTTCATGCCGATGCCTCCCCGTTTAATCGTAATATATGAAATTCAAAATGCCCGGGGTCATACTAACCAGGCGAATGCTTCTTGAGGTCATAGCTGCTGAGCGCTCTCCCAGCGTTTTACACATTATAATATAAACTGGGCCTGCGACAACCTTTAGAGTTTATGGTCAGTAAACATATAAAGAGGAAATCTTCTACGAAAGGACTGACATTTCAAAAGGTAGTTACTAATGGCTGCAGACTCTAATAGCCGGTCACGAAAAAACCGGGGAAAGCTAACTTGAACTAAACCGGATAGGGCGATTTTGACCCCTTGCGACCGCCTACCTATAATTCATTAAACACATGTCCGAATTCACCCGCCGCGATTTCCTTAAATACGCGCTGGCCGGACTTGGCGCCATACTTGCTGCCAGGTTCATCAGCGCCTGTTCACCGCCTCAGCCCACACCAAACGCACCCCGGGTGCCGACACCGGCCGCTCCGGCGACAGAGCAAAACGAGCAATCCGATGTTAAATACCCCGACTTGGCCGTGGTACGTGGAGGCGAGCCGGAGGCACTGGCGCGCACCGCTGTCGACCTTCTGGGCGGTATGAAGCGTTTTGTCAGGAAGGGCGATAACGTTATCATCAAGCCCAATATCGGACCCGCCATGCGCACATACGAGTACGCGGCCACCACCAATCCATGGCTGGTGGCTGCCATTGCCAGGATGTGCCTGGAGGCCGGAGCCGGCCGGGTCAGGGTGATGGACAGGCCTTTCAGCGGGACCGCCGAATCCGGTTTCATCAACAGCGGCATACGTGAGGAGGTGGAAAAGGTCGGAGGAGAGATCGAGCTGATGTCACGCTTCAAATACGTCGCCACAGATATCCCGCTGGGCCACGATATCAGGAAGTGGGATATTTATGAGGACATACTCAAGGCCGATGTGTTGATCAATATGCCCATCGCTAAGCAGCACGGCTCTTCGCTGCTCACGTTAGGGATGAAGAACCTGATGGGCACGGTCAACATGGCGCAGCTCTTCCACCTCAATCTGCACCAGCGCATCGCCGACCTGGCCAGCCGCATCAGGCCCACGCTTACCATACTGGATGCCATCCGCATACTGACGGCCAACGGGCCGACGGGAGGCGACCTCAAAGACGTGAAGAAGCTGGACACCGTCATCGCCGGCGTCGACATAGTGGCTGTGGACAGCTACAGCACATCGCTCTTCGGGCTGCGGCCGGACGACGTACCTCATATAAAGATAGCCTCAGAGATGGGGCTGGGCAGCAACGACCTGAGTACGCTTAACATCAAGGACATCACTCTTGGCAGCTAAGCAAAAGAAAGCAGGCGGCTGGAACACGCGAAGCTGGCTCAACCTGCGCACTTCCGTGCAGATCATTGCCTTTATCGGCTTCATCATCCTTTTCCTGGCCGGACTGCCGCTGCTGATGAGGCTGGACCCGCTGGCCATGCTGGCCGGCGCAATAGCAGATAGGAGCTTCCAGACATATTTAGTCATCTCGCTGGCAATGATCGTCCTGGCACTGGCCCTGGGACGCGCCTGGTGCGGATGGCTCTGCCCCATGGGAACGCTGCTGGAATGGCTTTCCTTCAACCGGTGGCGCAGTAAAAGAATCAGGATGGCCGACGGTTGGAGGTCGGTCAAATATATCATACTGCTCGCCATTGCGGGCGCAGCCATTTTCGCCAACCTCACATTGCTGATATTCGACCCGATGACGATA
>CAZDXZ010000243.1:0-1787 GCA_964509615.1 uncultured Dehalococcoidales bacterium | reverse complement strand
AAGAGCGAAACACACTTCGACCAGTACGACATCGCCTTTCAGGAGTATTTCGGCGCCATTGCGCCTCCCTTCCAGGTTACCGAAGAGCTTATCCAGTGGCTGGTGAACCCCAGAAACAGGCCCGAGCTCACGCCGGAAGAGCTGGCCGCCATCCAGAAGATGGACCTGGAGGAGCTGCTCAGGGAGTTCGAGAAACGTCTCAAGGAGCAGAACGAGCGGCATGACGGCGGTAATTATTGGATCGGCACCGGCGGCACCTCGCCTTTCGGGCACTCAGGTAAAAATCCGCAGGGCATGCTGGTGGGCGGACCGGGTGGAATGCGCAGCGCGGTGCGTATCGCCGAACAGCGCTATTTCCGTAATTACCGGGATGACGTTACACTGGATATCCGCCAGATTAAAGTCGCATTGAAACAGCTCAGGCAGCTTAACCGCGCCGGGCCTGAGGACGAGCTCGACCTGGACCGCACCATCGACGCCACATGTAAAAACGCGGGCGAGCTCGAGTTCAAATGGAAGCGCCCCCGCAAGAACAGCATCAAGCTGCTGCTCATCATGGATGCCGGCGGGTCAATGGAGCCATACGCAGACCTCTGCAGCCAGCTCTTCTCGGCCGCCAACTCGCTCAGCCACTTCCGCTCGTTTAAATACTATTACTTCCACAACTGCCCCTACGATGTCCTCTACAGCGATATCCAGCAGCGCAAGGGGGAGCCGATCGAGCACCTGCTCAAGATACTGGAGCCGGACTACAAGGTCATCTTCGTGGGCGACGCCTGCATGGCCTACTCGGAGCTGATGGACCGCTTCGGCGACCTGTATTTCCACGGATACCAGAAACACGCGGGGATCGACCGGCTGAAGCAGTTCAAATTACACTTCTCCCATGTGGTCTGGCTCAACCCCGAGACATCGGTGCTGCGCAGCTACCCCACGGTGCAGATCATCGCCAAGATGTTCCCGATGTACAACCTGTCCCTGGAAGGGCTCAACCAGGCAGTGAAAAAGCTGATCACCAAGCGATGACAGCCCGGGGCAGCTGATAGACAAAGGACGGCCGTGTAGCTATAATCCCAGTATGCCAACCGGGCTCAAAAAGCTGATAACCGTCTCTGAGATAGACAGTGCTGTCGCAAAGCTGGCCTCCCAGATCAAGAGAGACTACCGGAATAAGAACCCCCTGCTCATCGGCATCCTCAAGGGGTCCTTCGTTTTCATGGCCGACCTTGTGCGCAGGCTGGAAATGCCGCTGGAGGTCGATTTCGTGCGATTGTCCAGCTACGGCAGCGGCACCGAGTCATCGGGCAGGATCAGGGTACTTGGGAAAATGATCGAACCGGTGGAGGGACGACACGTCATCGTGGTGGAGGACATCATCGACACCGGCCTGACCACGGCCTGGTTCCTGCGTTACATTAAACGTAGAAAACCGGCCTCGGTTGCCCTCTGCGCCCTGACTGAGAAACCCGCCCGCCGTAGAGTGGATATTAAAATAGCCTACCTGGGCTTTAGCGTGCCCGATAAATTCATCGTGGGCTACGGTATCGATTATAACGAGAGATACCGCAACCTGCCGGATATCCGCTATATAGAGTAAATGCTCTACTCTTTTCCCACCGTTATATCTAAACACAACCAAACATACCTGTTGACAAATACCCCCCCCCTCAGATATGATACATCGAGTTGTCTGCAAAACGCAGATTGGGAGGAGATTTATTATATGAAGACACGCATCCTGTCACTGGCACTTGTTTTAATCATGGCTGTCACTATATTCGCATCGC
>CAZDXZ010000242.1:0-1836 GCA_964509615.1 uncultured Dehalococcoidales bacterium | reverse complement strand
TTTGTCCCACCGTGAGGGAGAAGGACGGACTGGCCATGAGCAGCCGCAACACCTACCTGACAGCGGAGGAGCGTCCCTCGGCGCCGGTGCTGTATAAATCACTCTGCCTGGCAAAGGACATGTACGGCAGGGGCGAGCGCGATGCCGCCGTGATCAAGAAGGCCATGCACGAGCTGATCTCCGCCGTGCCCGCGGCCAGGATCGACTATATCAGCATCGCCGACACCGGCGCGCTGGATGAAGTGGAAGTCATACGGGGAAGGACGCTGATATCGCTGGCGGTCAGGCTGGGCAAGCCCAGGCTGATCGACAACATCATTCTCGAATAATGTAGGGGGGGGTAAACCCGCCCTCGACAGATCGTCATTGCGAGCCCGAAGGGCGTGGCAATCCTGCACACCCGCAATCACGTACAAGATTGCTTCGTCACTGCGTTCCTCGCAATGACACGGGCTACGATTATTCCCTGATGAAGAGCATAAGTCCGATAACCGCTACAACCGCCGTGGCCGCGCCGAAATAAAATGGCGCCGCCGGGCTGACGGCCTGCCAGAGCCATCCCGCGATCAGACTGGCAGGCAGCAGCGTTATGCCCACCACGCCGTGGTAAGCGCCGAAAGCCGTGCCACGTTTATCCTCGGGCACCAGGTCGACCACCAGGGCCCTCGCCACACCCTCGGCCAGTCCGTAATATACACCGTACATCGCCCACAGCACCCAGGCCGTCCATTCCGCATCGAAGAAAGCAAAGCCCAGGTAGACCAGCGCATAGATGGTCCAGCCTACGGCGATGATCCTCTTCCTGCCCAGCTTGTCGGAGAGGATGCCCGCCGGCATTGAGACCAGCGCATAGACGGCGTTGAATAGGATCATCATGAGAACGATATAGAAAACGTTGTTCCCCAGGTTCTGCGCCCGCAAAATCAGGAAGGCGTCGCTGGAGTTGCCCAGCGTAAAAATGAAGAGGATGACCAGGAAAAGTTTGTACCTACCGGTGAAGGCTGTCGCAGCAGGCGGATCAGCGCTGCCCGCTCCCACCGGCCCGGACTCAGATACGGCGCAGGTCTGTTTGGGAGGTTCATGGATGAAGATGAAGAAGAACAGGGCGATAAAGGCGGGTATTACACCTAAAATGACCAGCCAGCGGTAGGCATCCGCCTGCAGCGCCAGTACATCTCCCTGCACCAGGAATATGACCAGGGCTGCGATGATCAGTCCCAGGGTGGCGCCCGATGTATCCATAGCGCGGTGGAAGCCGAAGGCCTTGCCCCTCTCGGACTCGTTGCAGGAATCGCCTACCAGGGCGTCCCTGGGAGCGCTGCGTATGCCCTTGCCGAAGCGGTCGGCGAACCTGATGCCCATCACCGGTCCCCACGTATTGGCAATCAGCATGAAAGGCTTGGCCAGCGTGGAGAGCGCATAGCCGATGAAAGACAGTTCCTTGCGGTTGCCTATCTTGTCGCTCAGCCATCCGCTGACGATTTTAAGCAGGGACGCGGTGCTCTCCGCCACGCCCTCAATGAAGCCGATGATGACCGTGCCGGTCTGCAGAATATTAGCCAGGAAGAGCGGCAGCAGCGTGAAGATGAGCTCGCTGCTGACGTCCGTGAGGAAGCTGACGGCGCCCAGCCAGAAGATGTTTGGATTTACACCGCAGATGCGCCTGTCTTTATCTGGCATATTCGAGCATCCTGGCCAGCACCTGTTTGCCGATCTCAACATTGGACAAATCGGGACAGTGCCGTCCTTCCGGGTAATAGAAATAGTGGCCCTGCGCCATATTATAGTCCTTTTCCAGCCCCAGCCCCTGCCAGGGGTCCATGCCTCCGCAGACGT
>CAZDXZ010000241.1:0-1856 GCA_964509615.1 uncultured Dehalococcoidales bacterium | reverse complement strand
GGCAGGACGGCTATAAAGTCGCGCCCTTCAAGTCCCAGAACATGGCGCTCAACTCCTTCGTCACCCGGGACGGCGGCGAGATCGGCAGGGCGCAGGCCGTGCAGGCCGAGGCCGCCGGCATCCAGCCGACCGTGGACATGAACCCCGTGCTGCTTAAGCCGCAGGCCGACGCCACCTCGCAGGTGATCGTGCTGGGCAGGGCGCAGAGCGTGACCGACGCGGCCGTATATTACAGGGACAACCATAAGCTGCTGCCCGTGATAAAGTCATCGCTGGCGAAGCTGAAGAGTGACTTCGACGTGGTGGTGATCGAGGGCGCAGGCAGCCCGGCCGAGGTCAACCTGATGAAGCGGGAGATCGCCAACATGCGCATCGCCGCGCTGGCGCGCGCGCCGGTCATACTTGTGGCCGACATCGACAGGGGGGGCATCTTCGCCTCCATCCTGGGCACGCTGCAGCTGCTGCCTGCGCGGCAGCGCAGCCGAGTCAAGGGACTGGTCATCAACAAGTTCCGCGGCGACATCTCCTTATTGCAGCCCGGCATAGACTTCATCGAGGAAAGGTGCAGGCGTCCCGTGCTGGGCGTCATACCCTACATGCGCAACCTGGCGGTGGCGCAGGAGGACTCGGTCTACCTGGACGAGCGCCGCGCGCATTTCCGGGAGGGGTGTCCCGACGTCTGCATCATACGTCTGCCGCACGTCTCCAACTTCGACGACTTCGATCCGCTGGAGGCGTACTGCAACGTGCGTTACGCCGCCTCGGCCGGGAAGCTGGGCGATCCCGACCTGATCATACTGCCCGGCACCAAGGGCACCATCTCCGACCTGCAGTTTCTGCATCTCACCGGCCTGGCGAAAAAAATCGCCGAGAAGGCCAGGTCCGGCACGCCGGTCTTCGGCATGTGCGGCGGCTACCAGATGCTGGGTCGCAGGGTCAGCGATCCGTCCGGCGCCGAGTCCGAGGTGTCCGGGGCCGAGGGTCTGGGTCTGCTGGAGTTTGAGACCGTCTTCGAGTCCGACAAGATCACCTCGCAGGTGAAGGGCAGTGTTGAGTCCGGCAGGGGTCTATTGGCCGGCATGCGTGGAGTCGAGGTTACCGGCTACGAGATACACATGGGCAGGAGCCGCGGGCAGAAGTCCGATTTTTTGTTCAAAATTACGGAGTCCGTCAGCACGCCCTCCGGCTATGATGAGGGGGGTATGGACCGCACAGGCCTGGTGTTCGGCACCTATATGCACGGGGTTTTCAACAACGCGGAGTTCACGCGCGGGCTGGTGGACAATCTGTGTTCGCTGCGCAACCTGCCCCCGCCCGTCGGCGCCGTGCTTGACCGCGAGAAGGCCTATGACGAGCTGGCTGCAACCGTGCGGCGTTCATTAAATATGGACAGGATATATGAAATCATCTTCCCCAAGTGAAGCTAAGGCCGATTACGGCAACTGGGTCTCGAAGTCGCTCATCTGGTATCCCGGCCTGCTGGCCGTGATGTTCCTTGAGCTGAGCGTCTACTCGCGCTATTTCCTTATCGTTGCTTTCATTTTCATCTTCATGGCCGCCTATTTCGCCTATGCCTATTACGAGTTCTCACCCAAAGGCAAGGACATTCAGGCGCAGATACGCCGCTTCGTGCTGGAGCGTCTGGAGTGGGACGGCAGGGGGAAGGCGATCGATATCGGCTGCGGCAACGGCGCGCTGGCCGTTCAGCTGGCGAAGAAGTACCCGGAGGCCGAGGTCACCGGCATCGACTATTGGGAGGGCAAGTGGGACTATTCGCAGGCCTCCTGTGAGAAGAACGCGTCCATCGAGGGCGTGGCGTACAGGGTGAATTTCCGCAAGGCCAGTGCGGCCAGATT
>CAZDXZ010000240.1:0-1876 GCA_964509615.1 uncultured Dehalococcoidales bacterium | reverse complement strand
GCGAACTGCGGGTTGCCACCGAAATCCAGACCAGCATGCTGCCGCGGATTTTCCCGCCCTTCCCGGAGCGCAAGGAGTTCAACCTGTACGCCACCATGCAACCTGCCAGGGAGGTGGGAGGTGATTTCTACGATTTCTTCTTCATCAGTCCCACCAAGCTGTGCCTGATCATCGGAGACGTCTGCGGCAAAGGTATACCCGCCGCCCTGTTCATGGCCATCAGCAAGACTCTGCTGCGCACCGAAGCACAGCACGAGCCTTCGCCCGACCACGTACTGTTCAACGTGAATAATACCCTCTACCCGGATAATGAGGCCTCCATGTTTTTCACCGGGCTCTGCGCTGTGCTCGACACCGAGACCGGCGAATTGACCATAGCCAACGGTGGCCATAACCCCCCGCTGTTATGCCCTTCGCACGGCGAATTCCGGTATATCGATCTGCCCAAGGGACTGGTGGTGGGCGCCATGCCGGACACAGGCTACGTGTTAAACACCATCACCATGAAGCCTCATGATACGCTGGTCATGTATACCGACGGTGTGACGGAGGCCATGGACAGCCAGGACCGGTTGTACTCCGAAGCCAGGTTACTGAGCTGCCTCAACGACCTGTGCGGGAGGAACGTCGTGGATATAGTTCACGGTGTGAGGGCGGATATAGAGACTTTTACCGGCGGCACCGAGCAGTCCGATGATATCACCCTGCTCGTCATCGAGTTCAACGGCAACACGTAATCTTAGACGTAGAGCAGTCCGCCGTCCACTATGACGGTATGACCCGTCATATATTTGGAGGCATCCGAAGCCAGATAAATCATGGTACCCACCATATCCTCGGGCTCTCCGATACGGCCCATGGGCACGCTGCAGCGGCACTCCTCCTGCCGGCCGGGCCTCACCTCAAAGCTGGAATCGAGCAGTTTCGTATGCACAAAGCCGGGCGCGATGGCATTGACCCTTATATTACAGGGAGCCAGTTCCCTGGCCATCACCTTGGTGGCCATGATAACCCCGGCCTTGCTGACGGCGTACACACCGTTATCCATCTCGGGCAGGTAGCCGTCGATAGACGAGACATTGATGATGCAGCCCCCGCCCTGCTCCTTCATTATGCGGGCAACAGCCTGGCTGAGGAAATAGAGCCCCTTCAGGTTCAGTCCCATCACGTTATCCCACAGCCTTTCTTCGGTCTCAAGGAACGAGGAAAAAATCGGGCTGGTGCCTGCGTTATTGATGAGAATGTCAATGCGGCTGAATGCAGCCCTGGCCGTATCCGCCACCTTTTTCACATCCTCCATTCTGCCCAGATGCGCGCTGATGACCAGCGCCCGCCTGCCCTCGGCCCGGATATCGGCAGCCACCTTCTCCAGATCATTGACTTTGCGGCTGGTCAGCACGATATCGGACCCGGCGCGGGCAAAAGCCAAAGCGGTGGCGCGCCCTATACCACGGCTGGCGCCGGTGACCACGGTGACCTTGCCCTCTAATGAAAACTGCTTCAAATTCGACATCTCAGGTTCCCTCCGCAAAAATCGCAAAAAGCGTTATCCAACTTTATGAAGCTTACCGCCTTTTGTCAAGCCTGCCGGCATTCTGCTAAGATTCAGCGGCGATAACTGAAAGGAGGTGGCTTCACATGTGCGATACAATCGTTGCTCTGGGCCCATCCACCAGGGGAGGAGTGACGCTTTTCGGCAAAAACAGCGACCGCGAACCTGATGAAGTGCAGAATATCGTTATCGTCCCGCGCAAACAGCACAAGCCGGGCGAAACGGTCAAATGCACCTATATATCTATTCCACAGGCAGCTGAAACGGCACGCGTGCTTCTCTCACAGCCGTTCTGGATGTTCGGCGCCGAGATGGGCGCAAATG
>CAZDXZ010000239.1:0-1907 GCA_964509615.1 uncultured Dehalococcoidales bacterium | reverse complement strand
AAGCTGATCGAGGCAGGTGTTATCAAGACTCCCGCCGAGATAGACCTTGCCATGGTGCACGGCGGCGGCGGTATGTTCGGCCCGTTCGCACTGGCCAAGGGCATGGGCTGGGCCAAAGTCGCTGAGAAATGCGAAGCCATAGCCAAGAAGACGGGCATCAAACAATTCATGCCCACTGCGACCCTCAAAAAGGGCGACATCACGATCTAATTCAAAGGGATCAGAAAAGCAACGTCAGGGTTGGTTGCCGGGCGCGGTGCTGATACCGTGAAAATCGGGTCAGGATCAGGACGGCAGCCAGCCCTGATTATTTACCAGAACGATGAGATAATAGGCCACGGGAGCGACGAGCAGGTGGCTGTCGATGCGGTCCAGGAATCCGCCGTGGCCGGGCAATAAACTGCCGGTATCTTTGACCTGCATATTCCTTTTCAGGAGCGATTCCACCAGGTCTCCGACTTCTGCAAGCACGCCGATAATCAATCCTGCCGCCACCATTTGCCAGTAATAGAGAGGCAGCTTAAATCCGATCGTCAGTATAACTGCGGTTATAACTGAGAATGCCAGACCGCCGCCGGCGCCTTCCCATGTTTTGCCTGGGCTGACGGACGAGGCCAACGCGTGTTTTCCCAGATTGCTGCCTATCACGTAAGCGCCTACGTCACAGAGCGCAGTGCACGATAGCACCAGGAAAAGCCAGCCCATGCCGTTATCTACCTGCCGGATCGTGATATAGTAGGAAAGCAGCCATCCGGTGTAGAGAATGCCGGCTATGGTCCAACCCCAGTTGATGAAAGCGTTATCCTTGTTTGACCTGAACAGCAGCCAGATGAGCGGTATCAGCGTCATCAGCGTCAGCAAAAGCGGCAGTATAAAATCGGATGGATAGGGAAGGAAGGACAGGTTCAACTGTCTGATATAGGCGTTGATGATCAGCAGGACAGCGAATACCATACCGAACCAGCCCAGCGGTTGAACGCCCCGGGCTCTCACGATCCGGTAAAACTCGATGCAGGCGAGGACTGCTACTACACAGGCGGCGGCCACCAGGGGAATGCCGCCCAGCATGATCAACACCGCAACAATGGCGGCCAATACAAGCCCTGTTATAATCCGCTTGACTATCATTTATATTTCCGTGATATTAACATGATTGGCCGCCGGGCATCCGGCGGTTCCGATGGCGGTCGGCGGCTTGAAGTGAGTCTATACTTCCAGGATCTCTGCTTCTTTATCTTTGCCTATCCTGTTGACGGCATCGATGTGGCTGTCCGTGAGCTTCTGTATTTGCTCGGAGGCGCGTATACTCTGGTCCTGCGAGATCTCCTTGTTTTTCTCGGATGTTTTCAACTCATCAACAGCTTCCCGGCGAATATTGCGCACAGTCACCCGCGATTCCTCGATCCGCTTATGAATAAGCTTAATCAGATCTTTTCGCCTCTCCTCCGTAAGTGCCGGAATAGAGATTCTGATGTTGTTTCCATCGTTAATGGGATTGAGTCCAAGATCGGATTTCAGTATGGCTTTATCGATGCTATTGATGATTGTGCGGTCCCAGGGATGAATGGAGATGGTCTTCGGCTCCGGGACCGATATGGAGGCAAGCTGTATCAATGGTGTGGGGACGCCGAAATAATCGACTTTAATATGTTCAACCAGCGCCGGGGATGCGCGTCCGGTGCGGATGGAAGACAATTCTTTGGTCAGTGCCTCTATGCTTTTTTTCATCCTGGAATCGGCGTTCTTCAGTATCTTATCCGTCATTCCTAACCCTCACTCGTGACCCATGTCCCTATGTCTTCTCCCTCGATGACTCTGATTATGCTGTCCTTTTCCTGTGAGTCGAATACAATTATAGGCAGTTTGTTCTGCTGGCACAATGAAAAAGCCGTGATATCCATTACCTC
>CAZDXZ010000238.1:0-1962 GCA_964509615.1 uncultured Dehalococcoidales bacterium | reverse complement strand
GAGCTTAACAGGCGCATATATATCCGTGGTATAATATTTCGCTTTTACACGGTTCGACGGGCATGCAAGTCCATATGACAACAATGGCAAATCCATTGATTGATTGAACAATTAGCCGAAATTGTATATTATAATGCAGAGCGGCGCTGCAAACAGCTGTTTAATCCCGATCCGTACCGATAGGAGTAATTAATGCCTCAGAAAAAAAGTAGGGTGTTTCAGACAAGGATGACCGCCAAGCGGAACAGCAAGCTAAACCGCAGTCAACGCGGGAAACAGATAGCCAGCTTCCGAAAAAGGCAGATCACCCGCGCTGCATACGAAATAATCGCCGAAAAAGGCTATTACAATTTCACCATGATGGATATCGCCAAACGGGCGGGGGTGTCCTCCGGCCTTATCCACCACTACTTCAAGGACAAGGAGAACATGCTGGTAACTCTCCTCAGGGAGATGCAGAATAATGTGCGTCTCTCCCTTGAGAGGGCGCTCGAGCGTGAGCAGGACCCCAAGGAGAAGCTGGGGATATTCGTAGACCAGGGCTTCAACCTGGTAGAAAACGAGCGCGAATATATCTACGTTACATTCGATTTTCTAACGCAGATCAAGTTCAACGAGCGCATGCAGCGCATTCTGAGCAAGCTGTACCGGGGATACCGTGAGAGCCTCACCTTAATTCTGCGGGAAGGTAAGGAAAAAGGTATCTTCAGAGATGTCGACGAGCACTACATGTCCACCATATTCTCCTCCATACTGCTGGGGCTGGAGCAGCAATATATCGTGGACAACACGGCGTTCTTCTATCGTGAATACGCCGCCAGGCTGAAAAAGTTCATCTTCGATATGGTGCTGATCGAGAAATAGCCGCTCAGGACGGTATTGCTGCATCGTCCCTGCACAGCTGCCTCAATCTAATGAAGGCCTCATCCTGCTGCAGTTTCCCATCCTCGAAATCACCCCTGATGCGCAGCACATCATCCTTAATTCCCAGGACCGTAAGTCCCTTCTCATCCAGCGGGAACTCGGGGAACATGAAGAACAGGCTGGCTATCTCGCCTTTGCTGCCGCAGATAAGGTCCTCCACAGGCTGCTGCATGAGGTCCTTCTCTTCCCTGGTCAGGGGCGCCGCATTGAACACCTCGTTGCAGAAGTGGTAGCGGCACTCGCGCGGCCTGCGGTCGAAAATGGGACAGGTGCTGAAGTACTCCGAGTAAAACAGGCAGCCTATGTTCTTGCAGCAGTAGCCGTTGCAGCCGGGACAGATATTCACAGCCGCCGCATTCATAATGCCGACCAGCCGGGCTATGTCGGGCCCGAAAAGCCGGCCGAACTCGCTGTCCGTTAAAAATATCTTGGTATTCAGCTTGCCGTTTATCATAGACAATAATCTATCATACACCATTACCCGGTTCTTACTGGAACGCTTGAAAAGCCCGGAGGGATCAGGCAGATAACTCCAAATAGCAGGATGATCGGAACGCAGGTCCGGATGGGAGTTTAACCGCTTTTACGCGGCATGCCCTGCAGCGACTTCAGCTCCTCGATCATATTGGTGAATTTGAAGGCCTGTTCCTGCGTTATTACCCCTTTATGAATCAGGTCGCTCAGGCCCTGGTTAAGCGTCTGCATGCCTTCCTTGCGTGAGATCTGTATCTGGCCGTAGAGTTGATGTATACGTCCCTCGCGAATCGTATTGCGGATGGCGTTGTTGTTAAGCATAACCTCGCAGGCCAGCACCATGCCACTGTCCTCCCTGGCGGGTATGAGAAACTGGCAGATCACGGCCACCAGTATCTGAGACAGCTCGCTCCTGATCTGCTCCTGCTGCTTGTCGGGGAACATATCCAGGATACGATTAATCGTCTGGGCTGCATCTATGGTATGCATTGTTCCCATGACCAGGTGCCCCGTCTCCGCTGCTCTGATGGCCGTTTGCATGGTCTGGATCTCGCGTATCTCACC
>CAZDXZ010000237.1:0-2004 GCA_964509615.1 uncultured Dehalococcoidales bacterium | reverse complement strand
GGGTGCAGGAAGGGCAGAATAGTCCGCACACGGCTGCCTTCTTTACATCGTAAGCCGGCTTGTTCTTATTCGACCTGGCCATTTCAATCTCCCTGTTAAGATTTATTAAATACCCGGGCTGGAACGGTTCAATCCAGCTGCCTGCAGGCGGCTTTTTGCTGGACATCGATCAACGCAGGCAGCGATTTATCGTCCGAAACCAGCATCCGTATCAGGACCAGTCCCCTGTCCGACTGTGCTCTGACAGTAATAGCATCATCGGCCTCACTGATTGCGCTGTTTTTCCCGACAAGCAGCAGCTTCACCGGGTCCGATTTAGCCTGCATATCGTTGATCGCAAAGAAGTTATCGGTATTATCCGCATAGAACGAGGCCGACCAGTATCCCTGGGGCAGCGGACACGTAATAAGGAGGGGCTTTTTGGACACATCGTATATGCAGACAGAGTACAACAGATCGGGCGAAGGCCTGGGCACATTCCTGGATTCCACCGTGGTCGGCGGGCTGAAATTCATGGCGTTGCGCGGCAGCTCCTTGAAGCGAACATTCATAACGGTATCCATTGCCTTATAGGGGATATATGCCACCACCGCAAGGTGCACCGACAGCGCGAAAAGGAGGGTTGCCAGTGCGGTCCACAGGATCCACTTCTTCATCTGCACGCCTCCTTCACGATATGGGGCAACTCGATACCGCCGGGATTGGCATAGACGGTCGGCCCCGGGTTATACAGGCGCAGCAGCAATGCTATTTTTTGATCTTTGCTGCCCGATGGCAGCCAGTTCTGCTCCCGCGGCGTTGATGAGAGGTAGATGCTGTAGCTGCCATCGGAATTTTTCTTAACCGTATCCATGTTATATGAGTATATGTTCTTCTCGTTGGGTATGAGGAAATTGTCCTCACCGTAGAGAGTAACGCTCCACCAGCGCGCATCGAGCTCTTTACCGTCGATGCGGTAAATGCATTTCGTGCTGAGCGGCTTCCCGCTGTCATCCACTTCGGCCTGATAGTAGACAGCCTCCGACTTCGTCAGAGCCAGCAGAGAGGTCATGGCTATTACGGCCTTAATATGCAGACCGGCTTCCCTGCTGCCGACCGTCAGGTTGGTCATCCAGGGCCCGTTTTTAACGGCGCCCGCTTTATAGAGCGGATCATAGGCCCACATGGCTGTCCAGTAGCCGATTACCCCGCCGACAATCAGCACGATCAGTATCGCAATTATGATCTTAACCGGCTTCTTCATCCTTTGTCTCATCTCCACACGTTACTTGCCCTGCGCTTTAAGATCGGCAACCGACTGCGCCTGCAACGCCTGCACGAGCGGCACAAGCTCGCTGTTCTTCGACATCTGTGTATGCACCTGGGTGGTAGTGGGAGATTCCAACGCATCGGACAGCACGATGCCGTCCATGCGCTCCGGCGTGACGCCCAGCAGCGTGAGCGCAGTCGGAGCAATATCGACAAGCCGTGAGGGGCTTTCCGAGACAAAGCCCTTTTTAACGCCGGGGCCGGCGATCAAAAGCAGGTTATGCTGCTGCAGCCAGGAGATAGAATCATGCTGGCCGATGAACCTCTTGCAATCGAACATCGTCCAATCGATATGGCAGTTCTCTGCAAGCACCAGCTCTATATCCGGGCTGCTTGCGCCGGCATAAGTATCAAGCAGGTAGCGGTAACAGCTGTCCAGTTCACTCTGCACTCTAGGGGCGGTGTCGGCGGTTGGGACGTAAGCGTATTTACCGTCCGGCGAAATGACCCTGTAATACGCGCCGAAAATGCCGGGAATTTTAGCTCCCGTGATTCTCTCGGCCACCTGCCTGGTCTGCGACTGGTCCATGAGGTAAACATGGGTTCCCACATTGGAGAAATTTCGCTCAGCAACCAGCAATTTATCGATCACCGGCTGCTCAATTTTTATATTGAAGGGCGTCATGGCATGGTCAGAAGTAATCACCCATACCGTGTCGTCGTATTTTCCCGCCTTTTTGTAGGCTTCGACTATGC
>CAZDXZ010000236.1:0-2032 GCA_964509615.1 uncultured Dehalococcoidales bacterium | reverse complement strand
CGTCCCCCGGCTGGCAGCGGTTGGCGCTCTTCTGCAGCATACCGCTGGGCGGGCTACTGGTATGGTTGTCCTTCGATATCTGGTCCATGCTGGCCGGACTGGTCATCGTGGCCGTGGCCGTCTTCGCCGCAATTGCCACGCGCGGCCTCAGCCGTGTGGACGGAGGCTGGAGCGCGGCCAGGGTAGGCGCCGGCTTCTGCATCACGGCCACGCTGTGCGCGCTGGGCGCGGTCTTCATGGTCCTGGCCCTGGCATTCATCGTCCTGCTGGGCGTCTTCACCGTGGTAAGGTCCCTACTTGCCGCATAGTTTCTGCGGTATTCGAAATTCAATGCACATTTCAAAGGAGGATAACTGCATTCATGATAAAGAACAATGAGACGGGCGCAAAGGTGATAACTTTCCTGGCGAGCTGCGGAAGCGATGAGATCGATACGTCAGAGCTGCTGTCGGCGGTGGTGGAGGGCTTTAAAAAGGGCGACGACCCCGAGCAGGCCTACTGCATGGTGCGTGGCACGCTCAGGGAGCTGGCCGCCGAGGGACTGGTCAGCCTCCGCTTCGAGCACCCTTCCGAAAGGTCCGGCGTGCCCGGCTCCATCCGTATACGTCCCCGCATGAAGAATGCTGCAGCGCGCATGATGGAGCGCAAAGACGCAGGGAAGGGAGGCTCCGGGAATAGGGGGATACCGAAGAACGCGGTCGAGGCCCGCTACTATACGTTTCTGGACCTGATGGATAAAAAAGGAAAGCGGGTGAAGGTTGAACGCGAGTGGGGCCGGCTGATAGCGACCATCATCTACCAGGACATAGAGGAGGAGACCGGTTCCCAGGCCTGCGTTGAGTCCTTCATCAACGGCCTGATCTGGCAGTCGCTCCGCCGCGATCAGGGTGGAGACGGTACCAAGCCCGGGGAGGATAAGCCTGAGCCGTCCCTGCAGCCCGGCCTGCTGGGCCAGATCGACGCCATACTTGAAGCGGACGAGGAGCGCAACGGCCGCTGGAAGGGGGGCAGGTCCCGGCGCAGGCAGGTGGAGGAGGACGCGCCGCTGACGGAGCTTGACCGTGATGAGATACAGTATTTCATCGCCGGCTTGAACCGCCTGCGTGAGGAGGGTAGTATACAACCGGGCAGGCTGTGGCAGCAGGCATTGGGCAAGTATTTCAACAACCTGTTGAATACACTGCCGGTCTACCGGGCCTGCCGGGAGGCCTTCCGCGCGGGCATCGTCTTCCAGATGCACCGCAGGAAGCTGGAGGCATAAACTAGTAGCAGAGGAGACAGCGTGAAAACCCATTGAGGGGATTAAAGTTTTTACATGGTTTATAAGAGGTTGCTGTGAAGTTCGGGAAAAATATATCCAAATCGAAATATCTGCAGGGCCTGCAGTGTCCCAGGCTGTTATGGATAGCGGTCAACCAGGCGGACAGGATACCTCCTCCGGATGCCTCAACCCAGTTTATCTTTGATCAGGGTCACCTGGTGGGCGAATACGCGCAGCGGCTTTTCCCAGAGGGGATCAAGCTTGATACCGGGGACATCGGTAAAAATTTGAAAGAGACCACCGAGTGTTTATCGCTGCGCAGGCCGCTTTTTGAGGCCGGGTTTTCTGCGAGGAGGCTTTACTGCCGCGTGGACGTGCTCAACCCGGTTGGTGACGATGAGTGGGACATCATCGAGGTCAAGAGCACCAATTCCGTCAAGCACGAGCATGTGAAGGATGTGGAATTCCAGCGCCATTGCTGCCTCAACGCGGGTCTGAAGGTCCGCCACTGCCACGTGATGTGCCTGGACAAGGATTACGTCAGGCAGGGTGAGATCGACCCGGCCCGACTCTTTGCCGCACAGGACGTTACCTCCAGGCTTGACCTGGTCGAAGGCGAATTTGACAGGCGGCTGACTGATATGCTGGCTATTGTCGATTCGGACAGGTGCCCCGAGGTAGTTGTCGGCCGGCACTGCGAATCACCTCGCTCCTGCCCCATGCAGGCCGAGTGCTGGGCGAACATGCCGATGCATAACGTCATGACCCTGT
>CAZDXZ010000235.1:0-2061 GCA_964509615.1 uncultured Dehalococcoidales bacterium | reverse complement strand
TGCTAACGGTATAAAAGGAGGACCCGCCACGAAGGTAATTATCTGCGATGACCAGGCTATTGTCAGGGACGGCCTGGAGATGTTGTTGAAGCTCGAGCCCGACATGGATATCGTCGGCATGGCCGAGGACGGGGCCATGGCAGTTGAAATGATAGCCGTCAGGCAGCCGGACCTGGTATTGATGGACCTTAAAATGCCCGTCATGAACGGTGTTGAGGCCACCCACCGGATACGCGCCAGATACCCGCAGGTCAAGGTGCTGATACTGACCACCTATGACGATGATGAGTGGATATCGGATGCCGTCCAGGCCGGCGCGTCCGGTTATCTTCTAAAGGACACTCCTCGCAACGAGCTGGTGAAAGCCATCAGGGGCACCGTCCAGGGCAAGACATTCCTGGACCCGTCGGTGGCAGGCAAGGTCCTGCGGCAGGCCTCCAGCCATGCGGTCCAGCCATCCCTGGCGATAACGGGCAAGTTGACCGACCGTGAAGTCGAAGTTCTGAGGTTGATAGCGGGAGGTCTGAACAACCGGGATATAGCAGACCGCCTCTATCTTTCGGAGGGCACCGTACGCAATCATGTGAGCACCATCCTGGCCAAGCTCGGTGTATCCGACCGCACTCAGGCGGCGGTCATAGCCATGCAGCACGGCCTGAAATAGCACTTCTTTGGATATAAAGCCCGCAGGTAATATACTTTAGTCCGGCACAATAAATATCGAAACCTGGATTTATTGATTGAGCGAGCATAGTCACGGTACGACCAGCGCCGCCACCAAGCTTAAATACGGGCTGATCATCACGGTCATTATACTTGCCCTTGAGATAGCCGGCGGCATTTTATCCAACAGCCTTGCGCTGCTCAGCGACGCAGGCCATGTATTCGCTGACGGCATAGCATTGGCCCTGAGCTGGTATGGAGTCAGGCAGGCAGCCCGCCCTTCCAGCAGCCGTATGACCTTCGGTTACCACAGGGTGGGCGTTGTAATTGCTATCGTAAACGCCCTCAGCATCCTGGCCATCGCGGGCATCATACTGTACGAAGCCTGCCAGCGTTTCTTTCAGCAGCCGGAGATCAACAGCGTCCTGATGCTGGCTGTAGCCGTGGTCGGCCTGGCAGCCAATATATTTGTCGCAGTCTGGCTGCACAACGAACAGAAGGAGAGCCTGAATATAAAAAGCGCTTTCTGGCACGCTCTGGGCGACGCGTTGGCCTCGTTCGGTGTGATCGCCGGCGCAATCGCCATAATGCTCACGGGATTCTACTGGATCGATGCAGCCGTAAGCATATTAATCGGCCTGATCATAATCTTCGCCGCCTGGGGGATTTTCAAGGAGGGTATGCGCATTCTGCTGGAGGCGGTGCCCGGCGATATCAATATCAAAGAGGTGCAGAAGGCGCTGGAAAGCATCCCGGCCGTTAAGGATGTTCACGACCTGCATGTCTGGAGCATAGCGTCCAATTTACATTCCATGAGCTGCCACGTGCTGGTGGACGACTGCACGGTCAGCCAGGCCGAGAACATACGCCAGCAGATCGAGGAGATGCTGCGCCGGAAGTTCGGCATCAGCCATACCACGGTCCAGACTGAATGCACCGGGTGCAGCAATGGCGACCTGCTCTGCCGGATGACCGTTAACGACAGTGATCATAGCCATTGAACACAGGAAAGACCTTTTAGCTCAATACGGTTATCAGTTCAGCGCCAGCCATTAGCGCCTTCGTATTCTCCGCCACGGCTTTAGGGAACATATTCTTAATCACCGGCATGAGGGCATCCTCGGACAGGGGTATCAGGCCGCTTTTAAGCAGGGCGCCTATCAGTATCATGTTGGCCAGCATGGCGTTGCCCATTTTCAGCGCCTCATCGGTGGCGTTTACTGTATACGTTTTGCCTGATAGGCTCTTTATCTGGCCCAGCAGGGACTGCATATCAGGATAGCCGCCGCCCGAGCCGGTGAAGTCCACTGGGTGAATCGGCCGCGGGTTGACCACCGTGATTGCATTCTGGTTTCCGAAGGATTTAAGCACTCTCAGAGTTTCCACGGGCTCCATACC
>CAZDXZ010000234.1:0-2065 GCA_964509615.1 uncultured Dehalococcoidales bacterium | reverse complement strand
CAGGCCCCAGAAGCCGGACGAGGGTGCGCCCATGGTATCCCAGTCGCGGCTGTAGCCGGTAAGCCAGTAATAGATATCGCCGCCGGCCGAGTCGCCGGCCGCGTATATAACCGCCGTGTCGCTGAACCTGTAGTCAAGAACGGTGTGTATGTTGCCCGCAGACGGCAAATACGTGGTGGCAACGAAAGCCGTAGCGCCGGGTGAATAGGCTACTCTTGCATCCGAGCCGCTGCCTCCGACCACCACTTCGCCGGTGGGTGCAGCGAAAATTGTATGGCAGCCGCTCAGGCCCACCAGCGCCTGTTGGGACCACTGCGCCGTCAGGGATGATGCGTTTGCCCTGCGTATGGAGGTGGAGGAGAGCGCGTAAAGGTAGCGTGTATTATTGACCAACGTTACGGAGAAGTCCGTCACGTTCATTGACGGGAGCTGCGCCTTCCAGGTCTGCCCGTCGTCCTGTGACTGGCGCAGGTCGTCCGTGTCGCGCGAGGACATAAAAACCGCCCCGTCGTTACCGTAGTTGCTCATGCGCAAAATGATGTCGTTGCGTGCAGCGGGAAAGCAGAGCACCCTTTCCCAGGATTTGCCGCTAACCGATCCGCCGGAGCGCCAGATGCTATCCAGGCCGGGTCCGGACGAATTGATGGAAGCGATATAGAGCATGCTCAGGTCTGCTTTAACGGCCACGTCCGAGAGGAAGCTTATCTGTGTATCTATAAGGCTGACCTGGTTCCAGGTCTTTCCGTTATCCCTGCTCAGGGAGAAGGCCGATTCGTCCAGCTGCGCGCCGGTCAGGTAAGCTGCCGGCCAGGTGCCCGGGCCGGTCAGCGGCGCCGATGCGGTCCCGCAGTAAGCGCGGCTGCCGTCGGGTGACCACATTACAATGGCGTTACCGTAGCCGGAGCCGCCGGCGCCGGTAGGCGGCTTCTCGGTCTGGTACCAGCATGCGGTGGGGCAGGTCATTGGCGTATCGGTGAACCAGGTCAAAACGGTACCCTGTGCGGCGTCGCCGGACACCGCCCCGGCCAGCAGCTTGCCTCCCGAGTAGGTGCCGAAATAGGCGATGCTGGAGATGCGACGGCCGTTGGAGGCCATAAGCTGGTAAACCACGGCGTCATCCACCCTGAAGATGCCCGCGTTTGCGCCGGGCGCATCGATGCTGAGATAGACGCGGCAGAGCGCCGGCGCCTGCCCCGAATAATCGGCTGTGAGCTGAAGGCAGCCGCTTACGACCTGCGCGGCTTTGGGTGAAGTGCCGGCCCCGCTGACCGTTATCTCGGGAGGGT
This sequence comes from uncultured Dehalococcoidales bacterium, assembly GCA_964509615.1. GTDB lineage: Bacteria > Chloroflexota > Dehalococcoidia > GIF9 > UBA5629 > CAIMUM01. The sequence goes on along the minus strand of CAZDXZ010000234.1, from coordinate 779 downwards.
TGCCGTCGAAGACTGTAGCCCAGTTGGTGGTATTGGCGTTGAGATCGTGCACCCCGGCGTTAAAATAGGTGCCGGCCGCAGTGGAGTACAGCACCGCTATCGAGGGGTCCGCCCGGTAGGACGATGGGAAGCGTATGGAGAGCACATCTCCGCTGAATCCCTGGGCGGCCCAGGCGCCGCCCACGCCGCCGGACCTGTATACGTAGACGTTGCCCAGTCCGCCTGAACGTGTGCCGGCGGCGATATCGAAAGCTCCATATACCGGGGACACGTCCAGCGCGCCGATGTCGGCTGCGGCAGGGAAGGCAGTATCGTTCCAGGTCTGACCGCCGTCCTGCGAGACGTAAACCTGCCTGGGGCGGTTGCCCGCGCTGGTAACCGCCGCGACAAACTGCGGGTTGTCGGGGGAGAGTGCCAGATTCCAGACCGGCAGCTGGGCGCCGGCTGCAAGCAGGTTGCCGCTGATCTCCAGCCAGCTGACTCCCGAATCGTCCGAACGGTAAAGCCGGCTCTGCGATGTGTCGGCGGCGTAAAATATGCGACCGTCCCTGGACCGGGCCAGGAAATCGATCTCAGCGGGGCTGACCACGGTGTAGAACTGGATGCCGGGCGTATCCACGGTGCTCCAGATCATGCGCCCCGCCTGGGCGGGCACGGATAAAACGGGGACCGACAGCGCCAGTGCCAGGGCTGCAAGCAGAGGCCTTAACACGCGTTCAAAGTGATTAAACATCGGCTGATGATGATTATAAAACGTTTCAGCGGGATGCGCAGTTTAC
>CAZDXZ010000233.1:0-2077 GCA_964509615.1 uncultured Dehalococcoidales bacterium | reverse complement strand
GCCAGCACCTTTATTCTCATATCCGTACCTCCTTATATAAATAATATCGAAAAAGTCCGGCAATTGATAGGTAGCCCATGTCATATGCGGGCGCCTATCGAAAATTCAGGCAGTTTTAAAGCGCCGCGCCAGTGAGGCTGCGGAGCTGTGCTCCTGCACCTGCCGTTCTTTTTCACTATCGCTCCAGCCCATCAGTTTCTGCATTTCGTCTGCGACCGCGGGCACTGCATCCGTGCCCAGGTCCTTGCGCATTCCGACAGCGCTGCGCCGCAGCATGAAATCGCTGACCGTCATACAGGCCTCGTTCCGCACTGCATATCTTACCTGTGCCAGTATGTCCGGTCCGCCCGGGCTGAGCGGCCGCAGGCCGGACTTATCATCACCGGCCATGGCCAGCATCTCCCCGCTCCTGCAGCCGTATATCCGGGAGAGGTGCACGGCGGTCGAATTGGATATTCCCCATTTTCCAGCCATATCTGATATCTCGTCGGAGGTCATGGCCGGCGCGCCGGGCAGCGGCCTTTCGCCTGTCAGGCAGCGCGATTTGTTGCCCAGCTTGCGGCAGACCAGGTCGGCGGCCTCCCTGGCCACCGCCCGGTAGGCTGTGATCTTGCCGCCCAGTATGCTGACCAGCCCTTCCAGATGATCGCGTTTGGTGTGGTCTACGATCGCGTGGCTGCGCGAGGTATCCGAGGCTGATTTGCCGGGCTTGAGCGCCAGCGACCTCAGCCCCGCATAGGCATAATAGACGTCGTCGATGCCGACCTCAGGATAGGCCAGGTGGAGGCCTTCCAGTATGTATTCCACGTCCTTCCTGGTGGCATATACCGCGTCCAGGTCGTCCTTATAGTCGGTATCGGTCGTTCCCACCAGCGAGAATCCCTCCCACGGTATGACGAAGAAGAGGCGTCCGTCGCGAGGGGAGAACAGCACCAGCGCATGTTTCGATACCTGGGGTATGACGATGTGCGCCCCCTTGGTGCGTCGCAGGTAGGGTGGCTTATCCTTGAACAGCATCTCCTTGATGATATCGACCCAGTGCCCGGCGGCGTTGACCACCAGCTTGCCCCTGGCCTGCAGCGTCTCGCCGCTGACCTGGTCCTTTACTTCCACGCCTGTGATGCGGTTTCCCTCCCGCAGTATGCCGCTAACCCTGGCATGGTTGACCACAGTGGCCCCGTTCTCCGAGGCGGACAGGGCGTTCTCCCAGTTGAGACGTTCCGTCAGGGGTATGGCGCAGTCGGAGTATACATAGGAACCCTCCAGCCCCTGGACCTTGAGGCCGGGCTCCTCGGCCAGTGTCGTAGCTTTGCTCAGGTACCTGTGGTTGGGCAGGGTCTTATCGAAAGATATGACATCGTAGAGAATCGTGCCGAAGAACATAGCGAAGTTGAGGCTGAAGTTGGGTATGGGGATGAAGAAGGACAGAGGATAGACCAGGTGCGGGGCGATGCGCAGCAGCACCTCTCTTTCGCTCAGGTCCTGACGCACCAGGCCGAATTCCAGCTGGCGCAGGTAGCGCAGCCCGCCGTGTGCCAGGCGGGTGGAGCGCGAGGTCGTGCCCGAGCCGAAATCGTCCTTCTCCAGCAGCAGCGTATCCAGCCCGCGCAGCGCGGTATCCCTGGCAACGCCCGCGCCGACTATGCCGCCGCCTATCACGATGACGTCGAATGTCTTTCCGGAAATTGCTTTAAAATCTCTTTTCATATCGCACCTTACATCTAATTTATTGCCCAGCCGCGTGCCCTCTCGACGGCCCGCTTCCAGGTGGCATAAAGGTTTTCCCGTTGATCGGCCGACATTTTCGGCTCGAAGGTGGCCGAGGAACGCCATTTGCCGGCTATCTCCTCCTTGTTTTTCCACAGGCCGGCAGCCAGACCGGCCAGATAGGCCACGCCCAGCGCAGTTGTCTCGGGAATGGCGGCCACCTGTATGGGGACGTTCATGACGTCCGCCTGGAATTGCATGAGGAAGGAGTTGGCCGTTCCGCCTCCGTCCACTCGCAGCACAGGTATACCTATACCGGTCTCGGAGCGCATGGTGTCTATCACATCCCTGACCTGGAAGGCGATGGCCT
>CAZDXZ010000232.1:0-2098 GCA_964509615.1 uncultured Dehalococcoidales bacterium | reverse complement strand
ATTGCAGTTGGCGCTTATCTCGGTTCACTGCCGATATTTATAGCAGGCGCCTTCTTTATCACTTTCGGCGTCTCGGCTCAGCTTAACACGGTGCAGGAGATCGTGCCGATCTACCGCCGCGCCACCGCCTGGGGACTCTATATGTTTGCGGGATATTTCCTGGGAGGTATGTGGGGGCCCATCATCATGGGCGCAGTCTCGGATGCGGCAGGAATTCAGAATGCCTATGTAGTCATCTGCGCCATCGGTATACTTTCCTCGCTCGGGTTGCTGTGGGCCTGCCGGCATTTCAATGCCGATTACAAGCGAGCCCGTGATATAGACCGCTCCATGGGACTGCTGGAAGAAAGCCGCTGACGATCCGGGGACGGCGAGGCCGGTAGCCTGCCATCAGACTTGGTTTACTATCTTTTTCCTGAGCCTGTTGGAAAATGACGGCTGGTATATTATGCTTATGGTGACATGGGCTGGACAGTGGGAGTAGTATTCTGGACCGTGGCGGGACTGCTGTTGGGCTGTCTGCCCTTTTCGTACTGGGTGGGCCGTCTGTTTGTGCGCAAGGATATCAGGAAGTTCGGGGACGGCAATCCCGGCGCCACCAACGTCTATAATGCAGGCGGGCCTGTGCTGTATGTCCTGGCGATCCTGCTGGACGCTTTTAAAGCCTCTCTGCCGGTGTGGCTTGCCCAGCAGGTGTCGCATCTGAGCGGACCTATAATGATACCGGTGGCGCTGGCGCCGCTGGTAGGAAACATCTTTACACCGTTCCTGCGGTTCAATGGCGGCACCGGTGTGGCCGTGATTTACGGCACGTGGCTGGCGCTGATAGGATGGGAGGGGCCGGTGATAGTAGCCGCTTCGTTCGGTCTCCTCTTTATTTTCATCAGGGAAACACCGTGGTGTGTTATCTTCGGAATGCTCATGGTCACTGTTTTCTTATTGATCGCGCAGTATCCCTCCTATATGGGATTTGTGTCCGCGGGTCAGGCGGCGCTCATGGGGTACAGACGCAGGCAGCACTTTACCCACTGGCCAAAGATACAGAACTGGGTCGGTGCGCTGTCAAGCAAGAAGAAAACAGATACGCCGCTCAATCCCGACTGACCGGCAGCCTCCTGCCGGTTGTCGGGCAGGCACATCCGTTGTTCCCGCAGGGATGACTCTAATTATTCTGCCACAGGGTGCGCGTCTCTTTAAGCAGGCTCACCACGGGATCAAGCAGCCCTTCTCTGACCAGGGTGCGGATATTCTCGTGGGCGGCGATATATTCCGCCAGGGGAGGGCTGAGACGGTAGTATGTATCCACCGCCCAGCGGCCCGTCTCGCTTTTGATAAGCACGCTGTCACGGAAAGCGCGCAGAGTGTCCAGTTCGGCGGCGGTCGGGCTGCCGTAGGCAGCTGTGGCGATGAAGCAGCTGAAGGGGCCTATCTTCTTGCCCGAGCCGTTCGTATCCGCTCCTTTTATTTTACGTGAGACCGTATCCTTGCCACCCCTGCCGTCCTGGACCTCGAGCCGCATTACATGCCCGCCCGAGGGGACCTTCCATTTCCACTGCGATTGGGCGGTATATTGTGACAGCAGGTTGCCGTCGAGGTACCAGGAGTAGCTCAGCCTGTCCCCGTCGGCGTCCGTGGACTGGCTAACGACCTGAATGGTTTGTCCTACCTGCGGCTGCGGAGGATCGAATGTGAAAGCGGCCTTTGGAGGGTTATTGGCGCCGGGTAAGGGCTGTGGACCGGGACCCGGTTGAGGCGCCTGCGCAACGGATACCTGAGTTTGATAGAAATTGGTTGCCCCCTTGCTGTCGGTAACCTGCAGACCGAGGGTGTGCATTCCCGCCGGTGGATTCTGATATATGAGGTAAGGCTGGTTGGCATACTGTGACATGGCTATGCCGTCGATTGACCAGGCGTAGTTAAGCGTATCGCCGTCCGGGTCGGAGGAATGGCTGCTGGCCACGATATTGCTGGTCGTTTGAGGCGCTTGCGGGGTGATAACGAAATAGGCGGTGGGCGGATGATTGGTTTCCGGCGTCGGCTGAGGCGGCACGGGTTGCGGCTGGAAGGAGTCGACAAAATACTGGGTCTGTGCCGCGGC
>CAZDXZ010000231.1:0-2108 GCA_964509615.1 uncultured Dehalococcoidales bacterium | reverse complement strand
TACTTCGCAAGGCCGTCCACCACGGCCAGCGTCGCGCGCGGGTCGGCCAGGCCTGCCGTTCCCACCTGCACCGCCACCGCTCCCGCCAGGATGAACTCCAGCGCGTCCGCGGCGTTCATGATGCCGCCGCAGCCGACCACCGGTATGCTCACGCAGCTCGCCACCCTGTAGACCATCAGCAGCGCGATCGGCTTGATGGCGGGACCCGATAGCCCGCCGTGTATATTCCCCAGCGCAGGCCTGCGCCCTTTGACGTCGATGGACATGCCGCTGACCGTGTTGATCAGCGACAGCGCGTCCGCCCCCGCCTTCTCCACCGCCTGCGCGATGGGCACAATATCCGTCACGTTCGGGCTGAGCTTGACCATCACGGGCAGCGCTGTGGCGCCCTTTACGGCGCGTGTGACCTCCGCGGCGGCGGAGGGATCCGTGCCGAACTGCATCCCGCCTTTGCTTACATTGGGACAGCTTATATTGACCTCGATGCCGCTGACGCCCGCCACGCCCTCCAGTTTGGCCGCCACCTTCGCATACTCGTCGACGGTGTTGCCCGCGACGTTGACCAGCACCGGCACACTCCATTTAGCCCACATAGGCGCCTTCTCGCGGACCAGCGCCTCCACACCAATATTCTGCAGGCCGACCGAGTTTAAAACGCCGCCTGTGACCTCGATAATGCGCGGCTGCGGATTGCCGTCGCGCGGCGCCAGCGTGGTGCCCTTGCAGATGATGGCGCTCAGTTTATTGACGTCGACCAGGTCGCCCCACTCGTCCCCGTAGCCCCAGGTTCCCGAGGCGGCCATCACGGGATTGGCCAGGCGCAGCTTCTGTGTGAGCTTTACGCTCAGGTCGGTCTTTACGCTCATATATTGACCTTCGGCCTCAGCTTCCTGACCCTGTTCACCTTGCCCTGCATAGATAGTCGGATATCGCAACGGTCGTCGATCTTGAGCGTGGTCACGACGCGCAGCGCGCCTTTTTTAAAGGGCACCTCGTGCATGGCCCTCGTGACCTTGAGCACCGCGTCCAGCGGGCCCTCCAGTATGGTGGCCATGGGCGTGAGGCGGTGCTTCACGCTTTTGTTACCGATCAGCACGTCCATGCATCCGGCGACGTACTCGGCGACGCTGGCGCTGCCGGTGCCCAGCGGAACGACAGATATTTCGGCTACGACATTTCTCTTGCTCACTTCCATCCTCGCTTTGTGCGCGGCGGCCTCTTTGAAACGGCGCCCGCAACTATCTATAGTATATCCAAGCCGGGCGGGATTTTACAGGCAGCGTGATTTACACGCACAGCCGTTGTAAATATGCTAAAATTTTATATCTGCAGGTTGAACGGTTCACATGGAGAGCAGCAACTATCACATCAGGAGCATGACCGACAGGGATATCCCCCAGGTCCTGGAGATCGACCTGGACGCCTTCCCCAGCCAGTGGCCGCACCCCAACGCCAGCTCGTTCCACCACGAGCTGCGCAACAAGCTGGCTCACTACGTCGTGGTCTGCCGGGGCGGGGCGGGGGCGTCGGGCAACGGCCGGCGCGTTATCGGCCTCAAAGAGATCGCCACTTACCTGCGGCAGCTCTTCGGGCAGGGCGGCAATTCCAGTGCCCACGCCGACGCGGCGCCCGACTACCTGGTGGGCATGGCGGGCATCTGGATGATGGTGGACGAGGCGCATGTCGTGACCATCGCCGTGAGGAAGTCGCACCACCACCAGGGGCTGGGAGAGTGGCTGCTGATCCATATCATCGAGATGTCCCGCAGGCTGCGGGCCAAATATGTGACGCTGGAGGTGCGCGAGTCCAACAGCACCGCGCAGGCACTGTATCAGAAATACGGCTTCACCAAAGCCGGCACGAGGTTAAAATATTACTCGGACAACGGTGAGAACGCGCTGATCATGACCACCTGCGAGCTGGATTCGCCGTCCTATCTGGAAAGGCTAAACAGGCTCAGGCAGGAGCACCGTGCCCGCTGGAGCTATTGCGCCGCGTGAAAAAATGAAATGGAGAATCGATTATGGGTGAGATGAAAAGCTCATGGCAGATCGCCATGGAAAAGGCCGAGAAACTGGGCAAGGTCAGCCCGGAGGAGATCAACAGCA
>CAZDXZ010000230.1:0-2120 GCA_964509615.1 uncultured Dehalococcoidales bacterium | reverse complement strand
ACCCGCGTGCACACGCTGGTGCTGGGCAGCGGGGCGGCCGGGCTGAACGCGGCGGCGCAGCTGCATATCAACGGCGTCCGGGACGTGCTGATCGTCACCCAGGGACTTTCCATGGGCGCCTCCATCAATACCGGCAGCGACAAGCAGACCTACTACAGGCTATGTTTATGCGGCGCCGAGGCGGACTCCCCGCGCGATATGGCGCAGACATACTTCGACTGCGGCGCCATGCATGGCGACCTGGCGCTGGTCGAGTCCAGCCTGTCCGCGCGCTGCTTCCTCAACCTGGTCAACCTGGGTGTCCCCTTCCCGCGGGACGAATACGGGCAGTTCGTGGGCTACAAGACCGACCACGACCCGCGTCAGCGCGCCACCTCCATCGGCCCCTACACCTCCCGGGAGATGTGCCTCAGGCTGATCGATCAGGTCAAGGGTCTGGGCGTCAGGATACGCGAGGGACTGGAGGCGGTCGAGTTGGTCACGCTGGAGGGAGCGCAGCCGCGCGCGGCCGGACTGGTCTGCGTGGACCGGCAGGGACATTTCGAGGCCTTCATCTGCGAGAACCTGGTCTTCGCCGTGGGCGGCCCGGGCGGGCTGTATAAAGCCAGCGTCTACCCGCCTCAGCAGTCCGGCGCCATCGGACTGGCCCTGATGGCCGGCGCCTGCGCCGCCAACCTGCCCGAGTCACAGTTCGGACTGGCCTCCACCCCCTTCCGCTGGAACGTCTCGGGCACCTATATGCAGGTCATGCCCCGCATCATCAGCCACTGTGCGGACGGCGCCTCGGACGAGCAGGAGTTCCTGCTGCCCTATTTCCCCTCTGCCGCAGCAATGAACGGACTGGTCTTCCTCAAGGGCTACCAGTGGCCCTTCGACGCGCGCAGGGCCATCGAGGGCTCCTCGCTGATCGATATTCTGGTCTACCACGAGACGGTGGTCAAAGGCCGCCGCGTCTACCTGGACTTCCGCTCCAATCCCGCCGGCTACTCGCTGTCCGGCCTGCCGGAAGAGGCGCGCGCCTACCTCGAGAAGTCGGGCGCAGTGCAGGACACCCCTATCGGCCGCCTGCTGCATATGAATCCGGGCGCCGCCGAACTTTATAAGAGTCACGATATAGACCTTTCTCGGGAGCCGCTGGAGGTGGCAGTCTGCGCACAGCACAACAACGGCGGCCTGGCGGGCAATATCTGGTATGAATCGGTCAATATCAAGCACCTCTTCCCCATCGGCGAGGTCAACGGATCGCACGGAGTCACGCGTCCCGGCGGCTCCGCCCTCAATGCCGGACAGGTGGGCGGGCTGCGCGCCGCCGAGTTCATCGCCAACCGCTACGCGGAATGGAGCCTGGACCACGACCTGGCCGCCGCGGCCGTCCGCGAATGCGCGCAGCGCACGACCGAATACGCCGAGCTCTGCCTCAGCGCCGGCAACTCCTGGAAGGGGGAGCTGGAGGATATTCAGGAGCGGATGTCCCGCTGCGGGGCGCATATCCGCAGCATCGACTCCCTGGACAAGGAGGTGCCCCGCGCCCGGGAGCAGGCGCGCCGCCTGATGCAGTCCGGCTGCGCGGTGGAAGGCAGGGAGCATCTCAGGCACGCCTTCAGGGTCAGACAGATGGCCTTCGCCCACGCGGCCTACCTGGACGCCGTCCGCTACGCGCTGCAGAGCGGCGTCGGCAGCCGCGGCTCCTCCATCGTGCTGCACCCCGGCGGTCTGAAGTTGCACGGGATGCTGGATGAAAGCTGGCGCATGGCCGCCGAGGACATATCTTTCAGGTCAAAGGTGCTCGAGACGTTGTGTGACCGCAAGGGCGAGGCGCGGCATCGCTGGATTCCCTGCCGTCCCCTGCCGGAGACCGACTCCTGGTTCGAGACGACCTGGGCTAAATTTCGCAGCGGTGAGATCTATTTAACCGGGTCCGGCAAGCCTTAAATATCTCAGGACTTCTTGAGCCTCTTCAGCTCCTTCGCCTCCGGACGCGCCCGGTAGTAATCGTCCAGCGGGTAGCATCCCGAGACCAGGCCCAGCCTCGGCGCCGTGGTGCAGTCGCTGAACGTCCGGCAGATGCGTCCGCGGTCCAGCGGCCTCCCCGCCAGGGCATCGGCGGGCAGCTCGGGATA
>CAZDXZ010000229.1:0-2127 GCA_964509615.1 uncultured Dehalococcoidales bacterium | reverse complement strand
TTTCTTGGCCAGCTGCTGCAGCGCCTGGCGGACGCGGTCCTCTACGGTCATGCCCTCGGTCTGCGTAATAGCACTCAAGGCCTGCGCGGCCTCCCTGATAGAGTACCCCAGACCCGTGAGGGCCGCCACGGCATCGCCGTCGGCATCCGATACAGCAGACACAATTTCCCCTTCCCATCCCTTCTCCAGCTTACCTTTCAGGTCAAGAATTATTCGGGCTGCCGTTTTCTTGCCGATACCCGGGACCTGGCTGAGCAGGTCGGCGTTCCCGCCGACGATGGCGGTCGCGATCTGCTCGGCGCTGAGGGACGTCAACAGCGCCAGCGCCACCTTGGGACCGATGCCGCTGACCGTGATGAGCTGCTCGAAAAGCGCCAGCTCCTGCCCGGTTGAGAAGCCGTAAAGTGCGAGTATATCCTCACGAACGTATAAATGCGTATGCAGCATGACAGTGCTGCCGGTATGTCCGAGCTTATTGATGATCGATCCGGGTACATTGATCTGCAGGCTGAGCGGGCCGGCCTTGACGGTCACAGTGTTCACGCCCCGGCTGACCAGCGTTCCCTCTACAGCGGCGATCATATATTCACTCCTGATATCCCCGGTTGAGTACCCGGTTAAGATGTCCCTGGTTAAGATGGCAGATGGCTACGGCCAGCGCGTCGGCGGCATCGCTGGCCTCGGGAAGATTGCTGACTCCCAGCTGTAATTTTACCACCTGCCGCACCTGGTCTTTACCGCTTCTCCCATAGCTGGTCACGAGCTGCTTGACCTGGGTGGGCATATAGCGTGAAACGGGTAATTTCGCCTGCGCCGCTGCGAGTATAGCCACAGCCTGCGCACGTCCGATGGCCAGGGCGGAGCGGGCATTGCCGGCGATGAAAGGCTCCTCTACCGCTGCCTCGGAAGGCTCGAAATCGGCTATTACTTTAAGCAGCCCTTCATATAGAAGGCATAACCTTTGCTCGACCGGCAATTTCTGCGGGGCGGATATCACACCGCAGCCGACCATGGCAATGCGGTTGCCGTCCTGCTCTTCCACGATCCCGTAGCCCATATTGAGCGTGCCGGGATCAATGCCCAGTACTCGCAATATTCACGTCCCTATCTTATCTCGGAGGCCGACAGACCGGGCAAGGATGATAGCCGGCGGCCTGAGCCTGGTTAACGGTGTTGAACCAAACACGGGACGGCAGCGGAATATGCTGAGCTACGCTGCATGAAGGCCAGTGATACTCGTGTGTATATGTGCTGGCCAGCCAGTCGTTGCCGGTGGGTCCGGGCGCTCCCACTACCAGCTGCGTGGAAGCAGTCACCGTGCCATTAGCATTACTGGCGGTTATCACATAAACCGTGGTGTTGTTGGGAGACACGTTGCGCGAGCCGGATGGGGGTACACTCCCTATACCAGGATTAATCACTACACTGGAAGCATTGGCAGTATCCCAGCTCACCACAGCCGTCCCCGCCGGCGAGATATTGCCGGGATTCACATAGATATGCGCCACCGGCAGAGGGCCTGAGGTTGTGGGGGGCGCCGTGGTGGTTGTAGATGATCCGCTTTCCACTGTGACGGTGACCATGGACACAGTCGTTCCGGAAGCATTGACGGCGGTTAACGTATAGGTTGTGGTCGCTGCAGGCGTCACGGTTGATGTGCCGGCGGCTGAGACCGAGCCTATGCCCTGGTCGATGATAAGTGCGCTGGCGTTGGATACGCTCCAGCTGAGCACGGAGGAGCTACCCGACGAGATGGTCGTGGGGCTGGCTGTAAACGAGTTTACGGTGGGAGCGCCCCCGCCGAACGGCCAACTGATGCACGACGCCAGCAAAAGCGGCAGAGCCAGTACAAGGACCACAAGCAAATATGTGAATTTACCCTTCATAATCCTGAACAAACCTCCTGAATAATAATCTCAAGTAATAAAACAACAAAATGCGCACGAAAGTTTATATGCGCCGGATAATCAACTGGAGGTAGAGTTATACCTCGGCTTTCAGCTTCTCGATCAGAGCATCGCTGTAATCGAGGTTGGAGAAGACACGCTGGACATCCTCCAGCTCCTCCAGCTTCTCCAGCAGCTTCACCGTCTGCAGCGATTCCTTCTCCGGCAGGGAAACCGTGGT
>CAZDXZ010000228.1:0-2131 GCA_964509615.1 uncultured Dehalococcoidales bacterium | reverse complement strand
GATAACGTGCCGGATATCTGCTTATGCCGTTCCTTGAGCCTGGGGAAGAGCGCATATACCCTGGACAGGCTGGAGCTGACCTCTTTTTTGTTTTTACACAGATAAGCGCCTGCCAGCAGGTTGTCCTCCACTGTCATTTCCACAAAAGGCCGGCCGCGCTCAGGGCAAAGCAGCAGTCCCAGTTTGGCGATCTCCGAAGCCGATAGTTTTTCGATGCGCTTACCCTCGAACTCCACAGTACCATTGAAGGTTATATTTTCATCCCTGGTCCCTTTCAGCACTTCCTTTTCCCAGTTGATCAATCCGACTATGGCTCGCAGCAGGGTTGTTTTACCGGCGCCGTTAGGGCCGACCAATCCTACCAACTCCCCCTGCTCCACCTTGAGGCTTGCATCGTCCAGCACCATGGCTGTGTCATAGCGGACTGTTACATTCCGTACCTCAAGCAATGAGCACCTCCTTGCCGGTATACGCTTCGATGACACTCTTGTCCCGGGAGATCTCTTCAGGTGTACCTTGTGCAAGCACTTCACCGAAGTTAAGCACGATCACCCGGTCCACTATTTTCATCAGCTCGCTGAGCTTATGTTCGATGATGAGCATGGCCGGACCCTCGCTGTGCAGCCGGCCGAAGCGGCCGCCCTTGTGCAGCCTCTTGATGGAACGGGCCACCAGCTCGGTCTCTGCCGGGTTCAGTCCGCCGAACGGTTCGTCGAGCAGCATCAGCTCCGGCTCGGTGGCTATGGCCCTGGCCACCTCCAGCCGTTTAAGATCGCCGTGCGACAGTATGGAGGCAGGCTTGAGAGCGAGGTCGGCGATGCCCACGAACTCCAGCGCGTCGCGCGCCTTTACCTCGGCCCTTTTGACCCATTCGCCCCGCTTGCTGATCCTCGGGCAGAGACAGCCGACCATGACATTGGCTATGATGGGCAGGTGCCTGAATGGTTTGACCACCTGGAAGGTGCCGACCATGCCGCGCTGGACGATCTCCCAGGGACGGCGTTTGCTTATATCCTCGCCCTTGAAACGGATGATGCCTGAGTCGGGCTTGAGAATCCCCAGCAGGCAGCGTATGAGGGTCGTCTTTCCGGCGCCGTTGGGGCCTATCAGTCCAACGATCTCATCCTGCGCCACCTGAAAGCTGACGTTGTTTACTGCGACAAGGCCGCCGAAGCGCTTGGTTACATTCTCTACCTCGAAAAAGGCAGCCATATTACAGCTCCTCCTCTCTGAGTTCGCGCCTGGAAACTTTTCCGACATCGGTCTTGGGGACCTCGCCCCTGAATTCAACGATCTTGGGACACTTGTAGTGGGCCAGTCTCTCCATGGCGTAAACTACAATGTCCTGTTCGGTCACTTTCCCTCTGGCTTCCGTTTCGAGCACTACAATGGCCTTTACCTTCTCTCCCACATCGGGATCGGCTACGCCGATTACACCGGCTTCTTTGACCTGCGGATGACCTGTCAGCACCTCCTCCACCTCGCGGGCGAAGACGGCCAGTCCCTTATATTTGATCATATCCCTCTTTCTGTCGTAGAAGTAGAAATAGCCCTCCTCGTCCATACGGGCCAGGTCGCCCGTCCTCACCCAGGTAACTCCGTCGATCTGTATAAACATGAGCTTGGTGTCTTCCGGTTTATTCCAGTAGCCTTTGGCTATCTGCGGACCCCTGAATGCAAGCTCGCCTGTTTCGCCCAGGGGCAGGAACTCGTTTTTAGCGGGATCGAGGATGGCCGCCACGCAGCTGGACATCGGTACACCGAAGGAACCGATTTTGGGACTGCCGTAGGGACTGACTATGCCTACCGATGTGGTCTCGGTCATGCCCCAGCCTTCGTGTATCTTGGTGCCCGTGCGCTTCTCCCAGCCCCTGGCGGTATCTTCCAGCAGGGCATCGGCGCCTGATACCAGCACCTTGATCCTTTTCCAGTTTACGCGGTCTGTCCTGTGGTAATCTCTCAGCACTTCATACAGTGCCGGCACGCTGTAGAATATGGTTGCCCCGTAGTTTTCAATGGAATTGAGTATGTCATCGAGGTCCGGTGTGGTGAATATCACCAGGGTGTAGCCCTGGGTCATAGAGCCGGACATAACAACCGACTGGCCGTATATATGGTAGAAAGGCAGGTA
>CAZDXZ010000227.1:0-2145 GCA_964509615.1 uncultured Dehalococcoidales bacterium | reverse complement strand
GGGATGGCCAGCTCGGTGAGCACTTTTGTAATAGCCTCCCTGAGGCTCTTCTTCTGATCTCTGGAGATGGAGTAGCTGATCTTCACCATGTCGGCGATGGCGTTGGCCGTGCGCAGATGCAGCTCGATTTTATCGGGATAATCCCTGATCAGGTCTCGCAGCCTCAGCCTGAGCAATGCTATCTCCTGGTCGAGCCCCTCCACACCCCCGGCCTCCTCCAGCATCAGGCTGCGGGTTTCACCCAGGGCGGGGCCGTAGAAGTCCCGTTTTACGTCCCCTTTTACCTGCTTTCTGGCCATTTTTTATCTTGAGAACCAGCAGTCCGTAGACGATGGCATAGGCCGCCGCATCGTACCTTTCAAGACTGAGTGCATACTTCAGGAGCTCAACCATTGCAGGCCATATTAGTACGGCGCCCCGAGGACCCGCAACGGATTGCTGTCGCCCGGCGCTACGATTTCACTGGCTGATACGGGGTTCGATCCAGAGGGCGCGGCTCTGTTCCGCATGCGCACCCGCCTCCACACGGAGCAGGGGCATGACCTTTCTCCCCCCATAGGATGCCAGATCGATATCGATGTCATGCAACGCGCCGTCGCCGGAAGCCTCGATAGCCGGCCACCAGACTACGGCGCCCCGGTCATCCTTTATGCCGAAAAGAAAGGTCGCACCGGCACCGGCGCCGGCGCCGGCCTCACCGGAAAGCCCCACCCTGGCTGTGAATCGAGTGTTGTAAGGCAGGTCCAGTGGCAGCATATATCCCGCCGACTGCCACTGCTCCCTCCAGTCTCCGAAATTGCCTTCGATCCAACCGAACGCGTCGCCGGGAGGCGCCATCTCGATGGCATTGCGATAGGTCAGATTATCTGCGGCAACGACTTCAGCCAATTTACGCACGCTGCCGGCGGACGAATCTCCATCCGAGTATTTAACCGGCCCGGCGCTGCCCTTCCAGCCGGCCCGCGAGGCGTACTGCACGAAGTCATAGCTGTATTTGAATCCAAAGGTCGGAACATAGCAGTTATTCTCCCTGGCGGCCTCCTGCACCCTGTTATCACCATCGGCACATACCCTGATGGCATGTCCCTGCCAGTCATAGTTGGTAAAGGGCAGCGTCTTCTCCTCGCCGGCCTTCAGGCCGTTCACCCAGCTGGTGTCCCTCAGCATGCCGCTCTGATCGTATACATATGTCTCGCTGGGGCCGGCATCGACAGCCCCGATGTTTTTGATTTTATAGTAGAGCAGCCCGCTGATGTGCGTCACGCCCGTGATAACCAGGTCCGGCATGAATGTACTTTTTTCCACCACTGCAACGTTGACCCAGGCGGTCGATATCCCCCTCTGTCCGGAAGCCGTCAGCGTATACCTGGTATTCTGCTGCGGCGACACCTCGATCGATCCAACAGTCTCGACCCTGCCCACCCCGTTGTCAATTGCCACGGATGCGGCGTGGGACACGCTCCAGCGCAGCGTGACATTCTCGCCCGGCATGATCAAATCGCCTCCGGCCGAGAACTCGTTGATCACCGGCCACAACCGCGCTTCCACCGGCGGGGCGGCAACCGTGGTATTCTCCGCGGCCGGCGGCGGCGCGGCGCGGTCCGCCTGGACACATCCCGACAACATCACAGCCGCCAGCGCAAGCGACGCTATATACAGCCTGGGCATCACCTTTCAAGTATAACAAAGAGGGGGACGCAATACCTGACGGAAGCGGACGGGTGGACGATACGCGCGCACCTTATTGAAAGCGGCCTCTTTTTGGAGTATGCTAATTTCGATAAAGGGCCGGCATAGGATTATTGCGGCAGGAGGAAGGATTATGGTTGAAACTCTGAAAGAGAAATTCGACGTCATAGTGGCAGGCACGGGTCCGGGCGGGGCCACGGTGGCCCGGGAGCTCAGCAACGCCGGCAAGAAGGTGCTGATGCTGGACTGGGGCTCCAACGCTCCAGTGCAGGGCAGCAACGCACAGGCCTTCGGCTACATCGGCATGCCATACAAGAGCCTGTATATAATCGACGGTTTCCTGGGCCTGGTGCGCGCCATCACGGTGGGCGGAAGCTCCATCGTCTACTATGCCACCGCCTGGGAGCCTCCCTTCGACTACTGGGATAAATACGGCATAAACCTGCGCGACGAGGC
>CAZDXZ010000226.1:0-2160 GCA_964509615.1 uncultured Dehalococcoidales bacterium | reverse complement strand
GAGTTGCATTCCGTCTCGGCCAGGGGCATCAGAGCAAACGTGGAGACGATCGTCCTCAGACCGCGATAAGCGAAGTCCAGGACGCCGGTCCCGCTTTCATTGCAGGCCAGTATGCACTTCCCGCACAGGACGCATTTGTTGCGGTCGAATATGATCTGAGGGTGGCTTGAGTCTACTGGGTATCCCAGCGGGATCCTGTTGAAGCGCCGGTCATTGAGTTTGAAATGTTCATGGGCGGCGATGGTCTGCAATTCGCATCTTTTATTCTTGGCGCATTTTGCGCAGTCCAGCGCGTGGTTGCTCAGCAAGAGATTGAACGATGTCCTGCGCAATCGCTTAATGGCCGGGCTGGTGAGGTTAACGGACATCCCGTCGACAACCTTTTCCGTGCATGCCGTGACAGGCCCTCCGGCGCGACCTGCGATCTCTACGAAGCAGAGGCGGCACGATGCAGGCTGTTTTTTAAGCCCGCGGACTGCGCACAGGTTGGGGATATAGAAACCGTTGTCCAGTGCGGCCCACAGCAGGTTTGCTCCACGGGCAGCTTTGATCTCTTTACCCTCTATGATCAATGTGCAGGCCATGTTTCAAAAGATATCAAAACAAAAGGCGGGTTACAAATATTTGTAACCCGCCTTTCATCAGCATGTGAACTCTAACTGTATATATCTTGTACTATACTGCCGTCGGGCGCCCTGAGCTGTATATGCAGCGGCATCTGTCCGAGGGCGTGCGTCGAGCATGACAGGCAGGGATCGTAGCAGCGGATGGCTGCTTCGACCCTGTTCAGGATGCCTTCGGTCACCTTTCCGTTCTTGATGTATTGATGGGCGACTTCGTATACAGAGCGGTTCATGGCAGCGTTGTTGTTGCCTGTGGCTACAATCAGGTTGACACCGGTGATCTTGCCGGTCTCATCGACCCAGTAATCATGGAAGAGAGTGCCTCTAGGCGCTTCGACCACGCCGACACCATGGTTGTTATATTTACTGGAGGTGACCTGCAGGTCGGTGGAGGTGACGTCCTTGTCTTCCAGTATCTCCCGTGCCTTCTCGATTGAGTAGATGATCTCAATCAGGCGTGCGTAATGGAAGTACATGGAGCCTTCCACCAGGCCGTTTGGGCTAAGTTTCTTGTAAAGCTTGAATTCGGCATTGGCCAGCGGCGTGGTGATACCCTTAGATACATTAAGGCGGCCGAGCGGCCCGGCGCGGTAGACGCCGCCGGGGTAACCCAGGCTCTTATAGAACGGGAACTTCATGTATGACCAGTCTTCCACGTGCTCGGCTATGATATCGAGGTATTTGGAAGGATCGAACTGGTCCTCCAGCACCACTCCCTTGGAATCGACCAGCCTCAGGTTGCCGTCATACAGGGCGAGGTTGTCGTCCTTATCGACCAGGCCAAGGTAGGCCGACGGAAATGTGGCGAAAGAATTGACCACATCGGCATTTGCTGCAACGTATTCCTTCAGTATTTTAACCGCCAGCTGCGCATCTGCCAGCGCCCAATCGATCTGCTTGAGGAAATAGTCCCTGTCCTCGGCCGAGAGTGCAGTGGTCATGCCGCCCGGCAGCGCCGCGTTCATATGAACCTTCTTACCGCCGAGCTTTTTAATGATGGTCTGGCCCAGGCTGCGCAGCTTGACAGCTTCCGTAGCCAGCGCCGGGTCAACTTCGATCAGTCCTATGACATTTCTGGTGGCGGGGTCGGAGTCGAAGCCGAGTAAAAGATCAGGGCTGGCCAGATGGAAGAAGTGCAGGGCATGCGACTGGATGAACTGGCCCAGGTGCAGCAACTCTCTCAGCAGCTTGGCAGGGCGCGTCAGCTCCTTGCCCAGTATTACGTCGCAGGCCTTGGCCGAAGCCAGCTGGTGGCTGACCGGGCAAATGCCGCATATCCTGGGTGTCAGGTTGGGCATCTCCTGGAAAACCTGTCCCTCGCAGAATTTCTCAAAGCCGCGGAACTGGGTATTATGGAATCTGGCCGATACTGCGTTGCCGGCATCATCCAGCTGGATGGTGACCTTGCCGTGACCCTCGACCCTTGTAATGGGATTGATTTCAATCGTTTTAGTTGCCATCTTTCACCTCTTTAATCAAAGCGCATTATATTGCTGGGGACGACAGGTATCCTGCCGGCCAGCAGCTCGGTGAGGCC
>CAZDXZ010000225.1:0-2170 GCA_964509615.1 uncultured Dehalococcoidales bacterium | reverse complement strand
GTCTCATAGTCGATATGTCCGGCTATTGCCCACTGACCGGTGCGCATTGAAAATAAAGGCCGGTTGACTTATCATTTGCTGTCGGCAAGCAACCGGTTTCCATATTAATCAAGATCAGGAGGACAATCTCGTGTTTGAGCTCAGTCAATTCTCTCTCAAGGGCAAAACGGCTATAGTTACGGGCGGCGGCCGCGGCATCGGCAAGGCCATTGCTGTCGGCTTTGCCAAAGCAGGCGCCAGAGTGGCAATTACCAGCCGTAAAATAGCTGATCTCGAATCAACTGCCGCTGAGATCAAGAAATTCGGAGGCGAGGCCTATCCCATCCAGGCGCATCTGGGGAAAATGGAAGAGATCCAGAAGATGGTAGCTGCTGCCATGGAGAAGCTGGGAGGCCGCATCGATATACTGGTGAACAATGCCGGCGCCAGCCCCGCCATGGCCAGCGTGCTCGAGTCGGATGAACGCCTCTGGGAAACGATCATGAATGTGAACCTGAAGGGCATGTATTTTACCAGTCAGGCAGTTGCCAATATTATGAAGAAGCAGGGGGGCGGTAAAATCATTAATGTTGCTTCCGTAGACGGGTTCAAGCCTGAACCGGCGGTCAGCGTGTACTCCATCTCCAAGGCGGGAGCGCGCATGATAACCAAAGCCTTTGCGGCCGAGTTGATCCCCTACAACATCCAGGTGAATACCATCGCTCCGGGCCCCATCGAGACCAAGATGATGAATTCGCACTGGGCTCATCTTCCGCCGGAGGAAGCGCAGAAAACGCACGATATGGTGGCGGGCATGCTTCCAACAGGCAGAATCGGTGATCCCGATGAGATCGCCGGCGCTGCCATCTACTTCGCTTCGCAGGCATCGAACTACACTACCGGGACCGAGATGGTTATCGATGGCGGATTGCTGATCAGCACCATCCAGCCATCCTGGGCAAAAGAATAATACATTCGCGCTATACAGGCCGTACCGGCTTCACATATGGTTTCGCTTCCGGGGTTGCGGATGTGGGCATATTACTTTCCTGTAAGGAGGTAAATGTATGACAAGCCTGATAGTGGGATCGATGGACGGCAATGCCGGCAAAACCAGCCTGATACTCGGGCTGGCCAAAGCGACCGGTAAATCGTTCGCGTACATTAAACCGCTGGGAGACCGCCTGGTTTACCGAAAAAAGAGGGTGTGGGACTATGACGCCGCCCTGCTGACCAACATCTTCGGTATGACGCAGAGCCCGGAAGACATAACGGTAGGCTTCGAACACCTGAAGATGAGGTTTAAATATGACGAGGAGGGGACGAAAAACCGGGTGCTGACCATGGCAAGAGATGTCAGCCAGGACAGGGAGATACTCTTCGTCGAGGGTGGCAGGGACATCGAATTCGGTATCTCGTTCTATCTCAACGTTATTTCCCTGGCCAGGTATCTGGGAGGCAGGCTGGTGATAGTGGTGGGTGGGGAGGAAAACTACATTGTCGACAACGTTATTTTCATCAAGAAGTTCCTGAACTTCAACGATATCGATTTCAGGGGTGTGGTAATTAACAAGGTCCGCAATGTTGATGATTTTAAAACTGTTTATGTGCCGATGATGCAGAAGGCCGGTATCGATATACTGGGTATAATGCCTTATCAGGGGGAGCTGACCTTCTTTTCCATGGAATACCTGTCCCAGTATTTACTGGCGACCGTGGTGGCGGGCAAAGACGGATTGAACCGCAGGGTGAACAATGTATTTGTGGGCGCCGCTTCCGTAGATTCAGCCTATGCGGATGCCAGGTTTCACAGGGAGAACAAGCTGATGGTAACCAGTGGAGACCGTTCCGACATGCTGCTGGCATCCTTCGAGGATAAGTGCACAGCAGCTGTTGTAATCACCAATAATATAAGGCCGCCGCAAAATATCCTGGACAAGGCGGATGCAGCGAAGATACCGGTATTAATGGTGCCGATAGGGGTATATGAAACGGCCAGGCAGATCGAGTCCCTGACTCCTCTGATCACCGCCAGAGACATGAACGAGATTTCCCTGATGGAAAGATTGGTCAAAGAGAACGTCGATATCGATGCATTGCTGGGCGGTTGAAAGCATGAAAATGTTCATATGTTACATCGTGTTGCGTCAAAATAAAGTGTTACCGAAAGCATAACCGTTGCGTCATAATT
>CAZDXZ010000224.1:0-2182 GCA_964509615.1 uncultured Dehalococcoidales bacterium | reverse complement strand
TTGATGCTGATGAACTCGTAGGCCTGCTTGCGCAGGTTGTCCGTCTGGCCCAGGTCACCTGTCAGCAGGGCGATGTCCACCCCGTCAAGCGGAATGCCGCTGATCTTCTCCAGGTTGCCGTGGGGGTCGCCGATGGCAGCAATCTTCATATCACAGGCCCGAAAAACGGCCTACTCCCACTCGATAGTGGACGGCGGCTTGCTGGTGATATCATAAACCACCCGGTTCACGCCGGGCACCTCATTCACGATGCGGTTGGATATGGTAGCCAGCAGGTTGTAAGGCAACCTGGCCCAGTCGGCCGTCATGGCGTCCTGGCTGGTCACAGCCCTCACCGCCACCAGATAGCCGTAGGTGCGGAAATCACCCATCACGCCCACGCTGCGCAGATCGGTCAGTATGGCAAAGGTCTGCCACATCTGCCGGTACAGCTTGGCCTTCTTGATCTCGTTCATTACTATCCAGTCAGCTCCGCGTAGAATATCGAGCCTCTCGCGCGTGACCTCCCCGATAATGCGTATGGCCAGTCCCGGCCCGGGGAATGGTTGCCGCCAGACCATGTCCTCCGGAAGTCCCAGCTCGAGTCCCACGTTGCGTACCTCATCCTTGAAAAGGTACCTCAGAGGCTCGATCAGGGTGAGCGCCATCTTGGAGGGCAGCCCGCCCACATTATGGTGTGTTTTGATCTTGGCCGCCGCCTTTGTCTCGGGCGTCGCGCTCTCGATGACGTCGGGATAAAGCGTGCCCTGCGTGAGAAAATCTATCTTGCCCAGCTTCCGCGCCTCGCTTTCAAATACACTGATAAACTCCCTGCCGATGTTCTTCCTCTTCTGCTCCGGGTCGATCACGCCCTTCAGGTGCTCCAGGAAAAGGTCGGTGGCATTGACGTAGACCACGTTCATTTTGAGGTTCTTGCGGAAGGTCTCCAGTGCCCTCTCCGGCTCCTCACGCCGCAGCAGGCCGTTATTGACGAAGATGCAGGTGAGCTGGTCGCCGATGGCGGCATGCACCAGCTTGGCTGCCACCGCCGAATCTACACCCCCGGAAAGCGCGCAGATAACCTTGCCCGCGCCGACCTGCTCCCTGATGGCCGAAATACTCTCCTGGATGAAGTTGCCGGGGGTCCATGTGCCGCGGCAGCCGCAAACGTTGTAGAGAAAATTCCTGATGATCTGCTTGCCCTGCGGTGTGTGAACTACTTCCGGGTGAAACTGCAGGCCGAAGATCTTGGCGCCGTCGCTGATTACGGCATTGGGCGAGTTCTCTGTATAAGCACTGGATCTGAACCCGGGCGGCATCTCCATGATCTCATCCCCATGGCTCATCCAGACCGTCAGGGATTCTTCCAGTTCAAGGAAAAGCGGCGACTTATCGTCGCTCAGGTGCAGCACAGCCTGGCCGTACTCGTGCTTGGTGCCGGGGGCAACCGTTCCGCCCAGCTGGCGCGTGATCGCCTGAATACCGTAGCATATGCCCAGCACCGGCAGGTGGCTCTCGTAGATACCGACCGGCGCAAGCGGCGCGTCCTTATCGTACACGCTGGCCGGGCCGCCCGAGAGGATGAAGCCGCGCGGATGGATCGACATGATCTTCTCCAGCGGCGTATCGTAGGGCAAAAGCTCGCAGTAAACGCTGCATTCCCTGACCCGGCGAGCGATGAGATGGCTGTACTGGGAGCCGAAGTCGATGATGGCCACAGCCTCGCGCGCGCCGTGAGGCGCCTCCCCCGGTTTGGGAGCAGCCTGCACGCCGTGCATCTCCTTGGCGATCTCAAGGTATGTGGATACCTCGATATCGTCGCTGGTGGCTACGCGGTGGCTGCTCGCCTTGTCTTTTGACCCGCTCATTTGCAGAAGTATATCACAGGACAGCTATGCTGTGTACCAGCATCGACATTTAAGCGGCAGGCCGGTTTAAGGTACAATTTCGCTGTACAGGGATGATAGCAATATGTCTGAAACAAATGATCTCTCTCCTGATATTCTTGAACAGGTGAAGAAGTGCGCTGCCGTACTGCGGTCGGGCGGAATAGCCGCATACCCCACCGACACGGTCTACGGCCTGGGAGCAGACATCCACAATGACCAAGCCGTGGCGAGGATTTTTGCTGTCAAGCGACGCCCCCTCAACCTTCCCCTGCCCGTACTAATATGCGACCAGTCTCAACTCGCAGAATTGACCG
>CAZDXZ010000223.1:0-2240 GCA_964509615.1 uncultured Dehalococcoidales bacterium | reverse complement strand
CAGCAGTCTCCCGTCAGTCCGCCGAAAAGGCGGCTGAAGAGTACGCCCAGGCAGTACAGCAGGCCGAAAAGCCCCAGCATGATAAGCGGGCCGATGATAAGGCCGTTAAGCGGCACGGCGGCCGCCAGCGCTATGACCGTCGCGCCGATAAACCCGCCCCAGCCCGCGCTGCTCTTGAGCGCATAAAAGGAGCCGCCGTCCCTGGCAGAGGGGAAAATCAAGGCCAGCCCCGTTACGGCCCAGCGGCTGAGCAGGGGAAAGGTCAGGAGCGCCGGTACGCTGATGATCGTTGAAAGACATACATATTTGGTGAGCAGCACTATGATGGCGGCCGTGATGCCGAACGCGCCCACCCGGGTGTCCTTCATTATATCCAGCCGCTGCGCCCTGGTCTTGCCTGCGGCGAAGGCGTCGGCCGTATCCATCAGGCCGTCTATGTGATGCGCTCCCGTGATAACGGCCAGCGCCCCAATCAGTAGAACGCAATTCACAGGTGTGGGCAGGAATGTGCGGAGCACTATATACAGCAGGACGAGCAGCAGTCCGATGATCAGTCCGACCAGGGGAAAATATATGATGGAGCGCCCGACTGAACGAATCTCCTCATCGCTTGCCGGGGATTCGGGCAGTATGAGGACCGTCTTCATCTCCGTCGCGGTATGCTCGCTGCGCTGATCGGCGGGAGGGGCGGCCAGGCGCGTTTTCCCTTCACCTGAGCCGGATGCCGGGGCAGGCAGTATGGTCAGAAAGCGGAGGACGGCCAGGAAGCTCAGGATACGCCTCCGCCGGGAATGTCCGATACGCCGGCCCCCTCGAATGTGGCCATATCGCGCATCACATTGACCGAGCATTCCGCTAAAAATATACCCAGCGCAGCGCCCGTGCCTTCGCCCAGGCGCAGGTCCAGCTCGAGCAGCGGCCGCAACCCCAGGTGTTTCAGGCAGGCGGCGTGTCCTCTCTCGGCTGAAAGGTGGGCAGCAATTAAATAGTTCTTGACCTGCGGGCAGATGCCGGCCGCGATGAGCGCGGCGGCGCCCGAGATGAATCCGTCGATCACCACCGGTATGCGGTTGGCCGCGCCCGCGATCATGGCTCCGGCCAGCCCCCCGATCTCGAAGCCGCCCACTTTTTCCAGCACTCCCAGCGCGTCGGCGGGGTCCGGGCTATTGACGGCCAGGATCTGCTCTATGATCTCTATTTTACGCTCGAGCTGTTCGTCGCCGATGCCGGTGCCGCGCCCTGTCACATCGCGCACGCCTGCCCCCGTCATGGCCGCAGTGATGGCGCTGGCCGAGGTGGTATTGCCGATGCCCATATCGCCCGTGCCCACTATATCGAGGCCGGCGGCCAGCTCGTTTTCCAGCACATCGGCGCCTGCCATCAGACTATCTAGTGCCTGGTCGCGGCTCATGGCGGGTCCCGCGCTCATATCGTCGGTACCGAAGTCGATCATTTTACACAGGATGCCCTCATATGACGGCAATCCGCCTCTGATACCCATGTCAACAATGACCACGCGCGCCCCGGCCATGCGTGAAAGGACGTTGATGGCGGCGCCCCCGGACGCGAAATTGAGGGCCATCTGGCAGGTTACCTCCTGGGGATAGAGGCTGACGCCGCGCGCGGCCACACCGTGGTCGGCCGCCATGACTAAGATGGTCTTGTTCTTGATGCGGGGAATGACCTCGCCGCGAATGCCGGCGATCTGCACGGCCAGGTCCTCCAGCGCCCCCAGGCTGCCGCGCGGCTTGGTCAGGCTGTTCAGCCTGCGCCTGGCCGCTTCCTGGAAGGAAGCGTCGGGAGGTTTGATGCGGTCGATTAACCGTTGAAGTTCAGTTGCAGCGTCCATTTACATGCTCAAATGAATTTTAGTGTCATTGCGAGCCCGAAGGGCGCGGCAATCCTGTGTTCTCTCATGCACGTACAAGATTGCTTCGTCGCTGCGCTCCTCGCAATGACCATAATAATTTCCAGCTAATATTCGATTCCCCTGCGCTGCTGCACGCCCTGCGAGAAGGGGTGCTTGATCATGAGCATTTCGGTCACAAGGTCGGCCTTTTTGACAACCTCCTGCGGCGCCTTGCGCCCCGTCAGTATAAGTTCCACGTTGGCCGGCTTCATTTTTATGAGGTCCATTATCTGCGCCAGGCTGAGGAATCCGCGCCAGTGAGCGATGAATATCTCATCCAGCACCACCATATCGTACTTGCCTCCGGTCAGCGCCTTCACCGCATAATCGT
>CAZDXZ010000222.1:0-2248 GCA_964509615.1 uncultured Dehalococcoidales bacterium | reverse complement strand
TTCAGGTCGCAGGGGAGGCAGCCGCACACCCTGATGATATTCTTGCCCACGGCGGCCACCGGCAGGTATGCATAGAACGAGGCCACTCCGTAAACGGAGTTAAGCGGAAGGCCAGCCTGATCTGCGACTGCCTGCATCGTTTCTCTGGACAAATAGGCTTTCTGCTCCACTTGTTCTTTAAGCCCGGGCAGCAATCCGGTACCCGGCCGCCCGCCCGCAGATGCTTCTTTCTTATCGCTCATCTTCAACATGCCCCCTTATATTCAGACTTTAACCGGCTTGCTCAACGCCCCTGTGGGACAGTGCTCAATGCAGATCAGGCAGTCGCGGCAGACCTCCGCAGTCAGCGGCTCGTCATATCCGCTGACCACTTTCGACCTGAAACCCCGGTATCCTATGCTCAGTAAGTTTTTGCGGGCTATCTCCCGGCAGGCCTTGACGCACTTGCGGCAAAGCACGCACTTGGATAGGTCCCTTCGCACGTAGGGATTGGAATCTTCGGCGGGGAAGAAGCGCGGTTCTCTCACGTTGAAACGCGGAGCGCCTACCTGGTAATCCGAGGCCAGGTTATGCAGCTTGCAGTTTTCCGCGTTGGGATCGTTCACGCAGTCGCCAGTATGCCCCGTCAGCATCAGCTCCACGATGACCTTGCGCGCGGATACAACTCTCGGTGAATACGTGGATACCACCATCCCTTCCGAAACCGGCGTATGGCACGATCCAACCAGCGTTCTTGAGCCCTGTACCTCCACCACACAAACCCGGCAAACACCCGTGGGCATCAACCCTTTTATATGGCAGAATGTGGGTATGGTGACACCGCACGACTCTGCCGCCGCCAAAATAGTGGAACTCTCTTTTACCTTGACCTTTTTCCCATCGATGATCACATTGACATTACCCATCTACTTACCTCTAAATTTGATTTAGCCGGCCATCACTTCCTCGCTCTTTACCAAACCTGTATAGTATAACTTTATGAATTCAAACCCTCAAGGATATTAGAGCTAATCGTAAACAAACTGGGTCTTGATAGCCTTGTAACGGCCCTTGTTTGTGTTGACCTTCATCATTTTTTTGTATTCTTCCAGCCTGAAGGTATGCGTTATCATATCGGCAAGCTTCGCCTTGCCTCCCGACATGAGGTCGATGGCAATCTCGAATACGTGCCTGCGCTTACCCTTCCACTCGTGGAAGCCGTAGTACAACGAGCCCTTGATCGAGAGCAGTTTGAGCAGCATCAGGGTCGGATCCAATTTTATTTCCCGCGAGTTGCCCACCAGTGATATCACACCTCCCGTCCTTGCCAGACGCATGGCCAGGCCGACGCTGCTTGTAGTGGAAAAACAATCGTATATCCTGTCGTATCCACACATCATGGCGTCCGGGCCAAGCATAGGTTTATAGCATCGCCCGCCGGTAATCTTTGCTGCCTGCTGCAAGGCCGTTTTACCGGTAATCGTGTGGTCTGCACCCGACTTCCTGGCGAGATCGGCTGTGAATTTTGAGCTGACAGCGGCCGTCATCTCACAGGGGACCTCAAGTGCGCGTATCGAATGCATAATCATGGTGCCGATCACCCCACCACCGATAACCAGCACTTGCTCCCCTTTTTGGGGCATGTTGGTGAGGACTGCTTCCAGTGCAATTGCAAAGGGCTCGACCAGGGCCGCCTCCTGTACGCTCATCCCAGCTGGAATCTTGAAAACCTGGCTTTTATGGGCGATTATATATTCGCAATAGCCTCCCGTGGTCGCGACACAGAGATCAATGGCCTGTCCCGGTGGAAGCTTCCCCTCCGCAAAGTTCTCGCAACTGGAAAGACCTTTGCTGCATGCGTTACATACCGGTTCAATTCCACGCGTTATACAGTTAAGCACAGGGCAGACAGCAACCAGATCGCCCCTCTCAAAACCAGCCACGTCCGCACCAACTTCAACGATGGTGCCGCATATCTCATGTCCGGGCACAGCCGGAAAAGACGTATAGGGAGTCCAGGCCGGGGATACCTTCAACAGGGCGGCGACGATATCGCTGGTGCAATTACCACAACGGGAAACTTTAATCTTTACCCAGTCCGGGAACGGTATTGAGGGCTGGGGGATATCGACCAGCTTTATGGTGGACAAAGGTCCGCTGTAATAGGCCTGTTCATTCAGCGCGCCAACAACCTTGAGTGTCAGATATTGCGGGATTTTGACATCGAACTGCACTGCTTTCATAATCACCTCTCGCCTTTTCGATACAT
>CAZDXZ010000221.1:0-2262 GCA_964509615.1 uncultured Dehalococcoidales bacterium | reverse complement strand
TTCACGGCGGCATCGGCACCAGTTATGATCATGACGCACCGCTGTACTTCCAGAGGGCCAAGGCAGCCGACACCGTTTACGGCAGCACCGATTTCCACAGGGAATTGGTCGCGCAACAAATAGGCTTGAAATAACAGTCATTAGCTACACTCAGAATCCCCTGCCCGCATGCGGGCAGGGGATTTTTGTTTTCCTGTTGCGTCAAATTGCCCTGAGACTATTGATATGTTATACTTTCCTCCGGTTTTGAATAAGCGACTCTCTCTTGTTTCAGGAGGTTAACGAAATTTGGCAGATTCAGTTACAGTGAAGCAACTCTTGGAAGCCGGCGCCCATTTCGGTCACCAGACAGGGCACTGGCATCCTAAAATGAAGAATTATATCTTCACACAGCGAAACGGCATACACATCATCGATCTCGAGCAGACCGTCACGCTGCTGAATAAGGCCTGTGCCTTTGTCAGGGACCTTATCGGCAACGGCCAGACTATTATGTTTGTCGGCACCAAAAAACAGGCCCAGGAGATTATCGAAGAAGAGGCCAAACGCTGCGGTATGTATTATGTCAACCAGCGCTGGCTGGGTGGCATGCTCACCAACTTCAACACCATACAGGGCAGGATCGATTATCTGGTCAGGCTGGAGGACAAGAACTCGAGGGGCGAGCTTGACTACATGTCCAAGAAAGACAAGTTGAAGGTTGAGAAAGAGATGGCCAAGCTCAACAGGCTGATGGGCGGATTCAAAGAGATGACGGCACTGCCGGGCGCTCTCTTCATCATCGACCCGACCAAGGAAAAAATCGCCCTTAGCGAGGCACAGAAAGTCGGCGTAAAAATAGTGGCTACGGTTGATACCAACTGCAACCCGGATGGGATCGATTACATCATCCCGGCAAACGATGATGCTATCAAGGCCATAAAAGTTATCTGCATGCATATAGCTAATGCCGTCCTCGAAGGCAAGATGCTTGCCGATGCGGGAGAGAACAAGGAGGAGGAAAACGAGGCCCCGGTCGCAGCGGAGATAACCTCGCCCTAATTCCCCTATTCTCACTTTGCAACGTTATCCCTGAGCGAATAGCTCTCATGATGCCAAAGGAGGACCAAATTGGAAATTTCAGCAAATACTGTTAAAGAGCTCCGGCAAAAAACCGGTGCGGGCGTAATGGACTGCAAGAAAGCCCTGACCGAGGCCGGAGGCGATTTCGATAAGGCCTGCGCCATCATCACTGAGCGCGGGCTGGCCATTGCCAAGAAAAAATCCGATCGGGTGGCCGAGCAGGGCCTGATCGAATGTTACGTTCACACCGGAAACCATCTGGGAGTTATGGTCGAGATCAACTGCGAGACTGATTTCGTGGCCCGCACGCCAGAATTCAGGGAGCTTGCCCACAATGTCGCGCTCCAGATTTCCGCCATGTCGCCTATTTACGTGTCCAAGGACGATATGCCGGCAGGCGCGGAGGAAGACCCTGCTACGGTGTGCCTGCTGCTACAGCCTTTTATCAAAGACCCTGCCAAGTCGATTCAGGATATAATAACCGAGACGGTAGCTAAAACAGGTGAGAATATCAAGGTCCGAAGGTTCGTACGTTTTGAACTGGGCTATTGAAATTGTCTACCCGAAAGACAAACTATAAAAGAGTACTTCTGAAGCTGAGCGGCGAAGCCCTCATGGGTGATAGCAGCTTCGGCATTGATCCCCACATCCTGGATTTAATAGCCAAGCAGATTAAGAAAGTCAACGAAAAGGGGATAGAGGTCGCGATTGTGGTGGGAGGTGGCAACTTCTGGCGCGGCTCAGCCGCGGAAGCCGCCGGTATGGACCGCGCAACGGCAGACTATGCAGGAATGCTGGCGACCATCATCAATGCGCTGGCCCTGCAGGACGCTCTGGAAAACAACCACGTGGTCAGCAGGACCCAGTCTGCTATCACAGTTCAGGCTATAGCCGAGCCGCACATCCGCAGAAGGGCCATACGTCACCTTGAGAAGAAACGAGTGGTTATCTTTGCCGGCGGCACGGGAAACCCCTATATGACTACCGATACGGCGGCCGCGTTGCGCGCCATAGAGATCAATGCCGATGTGCTGCTGGTAGCCAAGAACAGGGTGGACGGCATCTACGATTCAGATCCCAGAAAAAACCACAATGCTAAGAAATATCAGCATCTGACGCACAAAGAAGCGCTGGCGCTTCAACTCGAGGTAATGGATATCACGGCTTTTTCATTGTGCCAGCAGAACAAACTGCCTATAA
>CAZDXZ010000220.1:0-2293 GCA_964509615.1 uncultured Dehalococcoidales bacterium | reverse complement strand
TAGCGCACCTGAATGGGGTTCAGGTGGTCGTCGGTTCAAATCCGACCACCCCGACCAGCTTCATTTACCGCAGTCAGCAGCCCGCAATATTTCTTTAGACAGATCATGCCTGCTGTCGGATGTCGGTTGTCAATCGATGCCCCACCAGCGTGAAGGAAAGGCTTCTTTAATAAATTTGTCGCCTTTTCCCACGGGCTTAAGGCCGAGGGCGCGCATGTCGGCATCCACCATGATCATGACCAGTTCCTCGAAGCCTACCTTCGGACTCCACCCCAGCTCCCTGACCGCCTTGGAAGGATCGGCCTGCAGCTCATCCACCTCAGTTGGCCGCATGAAGCGCGCATCCTGCTTTACATGCTTGCGCCAGTCCAGCCCGGCATAGGCAAATGCGCTCTCGATGAACTCCTTGACCGAGTGCTTACGGCCTGTGCCGACCACGTAGTCGGCCGGCGCCGCGGCCTGCAGCATCTTCCACATGATCTCCACATATTCCGGGGCAAATCCCCAGTCGCGCTGCGCATCCATGTTGCCCATAGTAATATGATCGGTTTTCCCGGCCAGAATCTGCGCAATGCCGCTGGTGACCTTGCGGGTAACGAAGTTCTCACCGCGGCGGGGTGACTCATGGTTAAAGAGGATTCCGTTGCAGGCGAAAAGGTTGTACGCTTCGCGATAGTTTACCACAATCCAGTATCCGAAAAGCTTGGCAGCGGCATACGGGCTGCGCGGGTAAAACGGTGTGCGCTCACTCTGAATCTTCTCGGCCACCTTGCCGAAGAGCTCTGAACTTGAGGCCTGGTAAAACCTGGGCTTGAGCTTGGTCTCGCGTATGGCGTCCAGCAGCCTCAACACTCCGATTCCGTCAACCTCCGCACTGTACTCGGGCACTTCGAAGGAAATCTGCACGTGGCTCTGGGCAGCCAGGTTGTATATCTCGTCCGGCTGCACCTTCTCCAGCACCCGGTTCAGATTGGAAGAATCGGTCATATCCCCGTAATGAAGGAAGAGCCTTTCCTTTTTACTGTCGCTGCCGAACTTGATATGGTCCAGCCGTGTTGTGTGAAAGGTGCTGGCGCGGCGCACTATGCCGTGCACCTCGTATCCCTTGCACAATAAGAGCTCGGCCAGATAAGAGCCGTCCTGGCCGGTAATGCCCGTGATAAAAGCCTTTTTAGCCATCTCTCTCCTCTAACTGATAACTCGAAGGGTATTATTTATCGAATATCCCAGGGAAACTGTTCACCGTTGAGGCACCGCTTCCAGCGTTTCAGGTCCTCTTCGACCATGATCTCCACCAGCGTGTCGAACTTAACCTGGGGCTTCCAGTCCAATCTGGACCGCGCCCTGGCATAATCGCCCTTTTGCACGACGATATCGGTCGGACGCATCAGAGCGGGGTCGGACTCGACATAGTCGGACCATTTCACGCCGGCAACCTGGAAAGCCCTGCGCGCGAATTCCTCCACGCTGTGCACCTGCCCGGTAGCGATAACGTAATCGTCAGGCGCGTCCTGTTGAAGCATCTGCCAGGCCGCTAGCATGTACTCTGGAGCATATCCCCAGTCCACCTTTGCACTTATGTTGCCCAGCGTCAACCGGCTCTCCTTGCCCAGCGATATCCTCGCCACGGCATCGGTGATCTTGCGCGTGACGAACTCGATCCCCCTCAGCGGCGACTCATGGTTGAACATGATGCCGTTGCAGATAAACATGCCGTAGCTCTCGCGATAAATCCTGGCCATCCAGTGGGCGTAAAGCTTGGCCGCAGCGTAGGGATTGGCCGGTTTGAAGGGCCGGCTCTCATTGTAAGCACTGCCGTCCCCGGCGCCGTAGAGGTCCCGCGTCGACGCCTGGAATATCCTGGAATGCCGACCGGCCTCCCGTGCAGCTTCCAGCAGGCGGACAAAACCCAGGCCGGTTATTTCGCCGCATTCTACAGGTAGCCTGAAGGAGCTTCCCGGGGAGCTGTGCGCCGCCAGGTTATAGATTTCATCCGGGCCGCTGCTTCCCACCACCTCAAGCAGGGCTTTACTGTCCGCCATATCGGCCTGGATCAGCCTGACCTCGTCATATACATCAAGGTAGCGAAGTCGCCAGCAGGCCTGAGAACCGGTATTCATATCCAGGCCGAATACCTCGTAGCCTTTTTCGAGCAACAGCTGAGTAAGGTAGGCCCCGTCCTGGCCGCAAACGCCCGTTATCAAAGCTTTTTTCGCCATAGCTGATTTCAACGTACCCGGACGCGGCTTATCATATCACGAGCGATTTAAAAGGGAAACCCGCTCAAATAAAA
>CAZDXZ010000219.1:0-2309 GCA_964509615.1 uncultured Dehalococcoidales bacterium | reverse complement strand
AGTGCCTGTCAGCCGGCGAAAGATAGAATGGAAAACGATCTTCGCACAGCTTTATTAAACAAGGAGAGGGCTGAGCTCTTTCTCAGCAATCTGGAGAAGCTGCGCAGCGATAAGGCCATCAACGAATTATCCTACACAGCGCTAAAGACCGAGTACTCAGTAAATCTGCAGCACGCCCAGATAAAGATCGATCAGATCAAGCAGGAATTCGGTAAACGGCTGGCATTGCGGTCCCGCCAGCTCGGAGTGTTCAAACAGGAAATGGCCAACCTGGATGCCCGCTTCAAGGTAGGGCAAATGCAGGCCGAGGAATATCTCAAGCAGATTAAGAACCCGCAGAAAAAAGTGGCCGAGCTCGAGGACCAGATAGCGCATCTCACATCGCTGACGGAGGCCAAGAGCTCCGTAGAGATTTCACTTCCTGAATCGACCGGCCTGGCTTCCCTGTTCTCGTCACGGATGCGCCAGGGCAACCGCCAGCCGGTACTTATGCCTGATCTGACATGGACACCGCCCCCCCCACCTGCAGAGCCCGAGCCGCCCAAGGAGGCGCCTCCGCCGG
This sequence comes from uncultured Dehalococcoidales bacterium, assembly GCA_964509615.1. Lineage (GTDB taxonomy): Bacteria > Chloroflexota > Dehalococcoidia > GIF9 > UBA5629 > CAIMUM01. Next base: position 1,747 of record CAZDXZ010000219.1, on the reverse strand, counting down.
AGATATCGAACACCACCAGCATCACCAGCCTGCACATATTGCCGGACAGGGCCTATCCCGGGAGCTCGATCGGTATTATCGCCACGGTTATCAACTCAGGCACCGAGAAGGTCCAGCATAGAGCGGAGTTCAAGATCAACGGAAGGCTTGAGGCCACGAATGAGATCAGCATTGAGCCGGGACGCAGCCAGGAGGTCACCTTCATGACCGTGGGAGGGACTCCCGGAGACTACAATATATCCGTCGACAAGGCTACGGGCATACTAAGAATCATGCCTCCGGCCTGACCGCTATTCACGCATGAAGACTCGCGTTGTCGCCCTGCTAATCGCGTTCGCCGTGCTCGGCAGCTTAATTGCGGTAGCTCTTTACAGCAACCTGGCCATCTACATATCCATCATAGCTATCGGCCTGGCACTGGCGCTGCAGAAATACGTGGCAAGCTACTTCGGTTATTTCATCATCGTCTTTTCCAACATGCTGCACGAGGGGGACCGCATCAGGATCGACAGCTACAAGGGCGATGTGCGGCATATCGGCGTCTTCTTCCTGACACTGGACGAGGTCGGCGAGGATGAGAAGCTGGGCGGAGAGCTCACAGGCAAGATACTGAGCATACCCAACCTGATCGTCCTGGACAAGCCGGTCCTTAATTTTTCCAAGAGCTACGAGAAGCACGGCCGGACGCTGCAGTGCGACTACATCTTCGATGAGATCAGGATACCGATAACCTCCGACAGCGATATAGCCCATGCGGCAACCCTCCTGGAGGAGATCATCAACGAGGAGGACGGCCAGTATATAGCAATGGCCAAGGAAGTGTTCCGTGAGAACTATCCCGCGTTCCTGCGCGAAGCGGAAAACAACATGCGTGTATTGATACACGTGGACGAGATGAGGATCTGGTTGAAGGGCAAGTTCGTTGTACCCTATACAATGAGGAACGAGCTGCGCACTAAAATCTACCTGCACTTCCTGGAGCATGCGGGGCAGGAATATAAGATCAAGCTGGCCGGCACCCAGGTTTAGCGTTCTGATTTAATAAACAGCGGTTAGACAGGACAAATGCAGCAGTATTACACCTGTCCCTTTTGCGGTAATCCAGCTATTTATGGTTCTCCGCTATGCAGTTACTGCAACAGGCCGTTGACCTGGGATGCAGCACGTAACATATACCGGCAACCCGGTAAACAAGTACAGTCGCATCGATCAGGCGCGGTTCGCAGCATCAGGGGATTGAAGATCACGGCTTTAATAGCGGGAATTCTGGGCTGCATTATCGGGTTCGCTGTAGGGATCCTTATCTTCTTTGTCGGACTTGTATCTATTGCACTGAAATACGAGAGCAGGTACAGCATACTTGCCCGGGATTATCCGGTAATCGGGCTTGCCGCTCTTTTCTCCTTTATAGCGGGCACCGTGTTGATATGGCCGTATCCAAGGCTGGCCGGAATCATCCTGGTTTTCACCGGCGTGTGTTCCTTTTTTTTCATCGGCGAGCTGGGGATATTCCATCTCCCGCTGATCATAGTCGCAGGCGTACTGTCTCTAACCGCGGGATTCATGAAACGATCAGATACAGCTGCGTGAGAAAGGGGAAAGTGCCGAGGGAGGGACTTGAACCCACACTCCCGTGAGGGAAGCGGATTTTAAGTCCGCCGCGTCTGCCATTCCGCCACCTCGGCATTTTCTTGGAGGCGGCGAGCGGATTTGAACCGCTGCATAGGGGTTTTGCAGACCCCCGCCT
>CAZDXZ010000218.1:0-2329 GCA_964509615.1 uncultured Dehalococcoidales bacterium | reverse complement strand
GTCAAAATGTGCGGGCGCAGCTAAAGCAACGCCCCTACAGTTCAAAATGTAGGGGCGGGTCTTCAGACCCGCCCGGTGCAATCACCGGACGCCGGTTATGGAGACGAGCATGACGCACTGGTCGAGCTCCCTGACCACAGGCAGGAGCGGAGCGGGCATGGCATTGGACCAGGCCGTTACCCGGTGCGTATTACCGCCGGCGGTGTAATCGATCACGTATCTGATAGCGTCCGCCTGCGAGTTTCCCGGGCACTCTACCGGAAGGGCGAAGAAGCCTGCCTGCTCGAAGGCCTGCTCGATTTTAAGCAGCTTGAGCGGCAGCACACGGCAGGTGTAAACATTGCCGGTTTTCCTGGTCAGCTCGCAATCGCCGCCGCTGTATATGAGCAGGCTGTCATTCAGATTGCCCAGGCCGCCCTCGCGCTGATAAACGATATGGGGGACGCGCGGCTCGGCCGGCGGAAGCGCCGGGGGGCCGGATGTGACATTATCGGATGGGCTGCAGCCGGGGGAAACAAAGGCCGCAGCCAGCAGGAGCATCAACCCCGCGCTGAATACCAGACGGTTTACCGTATGAGCGCCTCCATTTTGCCGCATAAGTTCACTTTCGATCAATATATCAGCCTTACGCATATAATGTCAAATACGACAGCGCTTATGCGCATATTTCGCGCTCAGACATCGCACAGATTCAGCCGGTGCAGATAGGTCCCTTTGACGGTATCGTATTCGAGCTCATATCCGGCCACGCGGTAGAGGGCGTCCTGGTTGGCGACGGTATCGAGCACGGCCAGCACGTCCCACAGCTCCAGGCCGCAGTGCGGCGGGATGACGAGCTCCGCCCCGCGGCCGTCCCGACTACATTTATCCAGCATGGCGGCGGCCACGGCCGCGGCCACTGTGCCGGAGGGGATGGCGGGGTCGTGACGGGCCTCCATGCGCTCCCCGACCAGGTCGACCTCGGACTGTGCGACGGCGGAGCCGGAGACCTGGCCGCCCGCGGCGTCCGCTCCGACCACGAAGGCCCGGTTGATCCCGGGGGAATCCACGGCATACGAGGCCTCCAGTATGACGTGATAATTGGCGGGGTCGACCTGCTGCGCTCCGAAGTCCGACCAGGACGGCTCGTTGGGCGTCCATTTGGCGGCGAACCAGGCATCCATCCAGGCGGTGGAGGGGACGGTATTGGCCCGAATAATCTGCCTGATAAGCTGATAGGTCCGGTTGGCGTAGGTATTGAGATTATCGGCCTTGAGGACGCCGTCGATATACAGGCTGTACTTGTGGTTGGCGGCGTCGTGCAAAACCTCGAAGGAATACCAGGTATTGGCGGCGTAGTTCATGAGAACGCCGGAGTTGGAGGAGGTGATGGTGCCGTTGTTATTAAAGGTGATCTGCAGAACGTGGCTGCCGCCGTACATGAGGGCCGGATAAAACGTTTTATCGGTCTGTGCCATCCTGATCTTGAAGCAGACACGGCGGTAGTTGGCGCCGGTGAAGTTCCGGTAAGTGTTATCCAGGGCGGTGGCGCCGACGATCTTGAGGGAGGCCGTGCGCTCGACCTTGACGGAAGTGTCGCGGGTAACGGCCGCGTCGCCGACATCGGTCCAATTGTCGTGCCAGGTGGTGGCGTTCTCGAAGTCCGAGAAGGCAACGAAGGTATCTATACCGCTGCCGATATAGGGAGCGTCGGACTTGCCGTAGTACATATAGATGATGGTGGGGGCCGGGGATGCGGGGATGGAGGGTATCCTGATCCAGACGGTTGCCAGCTTGTTGGGGGAAGAGCCGGTTACGCTCTCGATCCAGTAATCGCAGAGGGTTTGGCCGTCGGAGGTGGTGAAGCGCAGGTCGTTGAAGGTGCTCAGGACGAGGTTTGTGCAGTGCACCTGCCAGCCCGAGGCCCCGGCGGACTGCCCCACCAGCAATTTCATCTGGTAGTCGGCCTGGGCCCCGTCGGCCGAGGGGTCGATGGTGATCGCCCTTCTGTAAGACCAGCCGGTCAGCCATGACATGATTCACCTCCAGAACTACAATGTCATTGCGAGGCCGAAGGCCGCGGCAATCTGGTGTTCCCGCAATCACGTACAGGATTGCTTCGTCGTTACACTCCTCGCAATGACATAGAATGCTATATTGGAAACTTCAAATAATAGGACGCGGTATCGGTGGCCAGGGGATAAACGATATAGCCGGTAAGGCCGACGAAATAGATAACATCGGGCACCAGGGCCAGCAGCCTGCGCAGGGCGGCGGCGCCGTTCTCGCCGGTATGCACCTCGAAGCGGGGATAGGTGGCGGTGATATCGGCGCTGCGGGATACATAAGA
>CAZDXZ010000217.1:0-2364 GCA_964509615.1 uncultured Dehalococcoidales bacterium | reverse complement strand
CGCCCCTCAAAGTGTTATATAATATAGGCGATGATGAACTATTTTCCTTATCTACTGACATTCCTGGGCGCGATCGTTTTAACCCTCTTTCTGCTGTACAGGGACCGCAATGGAAGCGTGAAGGCCCTGCTCTACAAGACACTGGCAAGCTTCCTCTTTATATCCGTGGCCTTTGTATCTTTCCTGGCCAACCCGTGCCCGTGCGCGGCCGTATATGCTGTGTTGATCATTATGGGGCTGGCATGCGGGCTGATCGGGGACATACTGCTCGACCTCAAGGTAATGTACAAGGAATCTTCATCGCTCTACCAGCACGGCGGCATGGTGGCCTTCCTGGCGGGGCACCTGTTTTACCTGGCGGCGTTGATCGGTTATTTCGGGTTCAACTGGATACCCGTGGCCATTGCACTTGCGCTGGCAGTCATAATCATGCTCATCAGCCGGTTCGCCTTCAAATTCAATTTCGCCGAGCACACCATCGACACCTACGCATATTCGTTTGTGCTGTGCTACATGATGGCGCAGGCCTGCTACGCGGCGGTCATCCATGGTTACACCGCCTGCACCGTTCTGCTGGCAGTGGGGTCCATTTTATTCCTGCTGTCGGACCTGGTGCTGAGCATGACCTACTACGACGGCAAGGACTCCAGGGCTTTTATCTCGGTGAACCATGTCCTTTATTACGCCGCACAGTTCAGCATCGCGCTGAGCGTTTTATATTTCGCAACATAGTCTCCTGCAATGGCTTGAAAGGAGCGGTGAGATGACCAGGATTATCGATCTGAGTGTACCCACGGAGGACAGCCCCAGCGAGCCCCTGCCTGTCAGGGTGGAGCATAAGCCGCATGAGGTGAGCCTGCCCATCATCGAGATGTTCCTGGGCGGCAAGAAGGAGGACCTGGCGGATGGGCTGGGGTGGGCGGACGACTCCGCCACGCTGGGCGCGCATGCCGGCACGCACGTCGACGCCCCCTGGCATTTCGCGCCCCTGTCGGAGGGTAAAAAGGCCAGGACCATCGACCAGATGCCGCTGGACTGGTTTTACCACGACGGCGTGGTGCTGGATATGCGCCACAAGCCGCAGGGCACGGGAGTCATGGTGGACGACCTGAAGGCTGCGCTGAAAAAGATAAACTACACCATCAAGCCCTGGGACATCGTTATGATTCAAACGGACTCCGACAAGCTGTGGGGCAAGCCCGAGTATTTCTCGGCCGGCTGCGGCATGACCGAGGAGTCTACCCTCTGGCTGATAGAGCAGGGCAGCCGCGTCATGGGCATTGATACCTGGGGCTGGGACCGTCCCTTCGCCGCCATTAAAGAGGAGTTCGACAGGACGCAGAATAAGGGACTGCTGTGGACCGCCCACAAGGCCGGCATCAAGAAGGAATACTGCCATATAGAAAAGCTGGCCAACCTGGACAAGCTGCCGCGGCCCACAGGCTTCAAGGTGGCCTGCTTCCCGGTCAGGCTGACCGGCGGCAGCGCCGGCTGGGCGCGCGTGGCGGCGATATTTGACGATTAGCGCAGGGCGGCCGGAGAGCAGTTGAGAAAACCCAGATCCGGCCGCTGGCATACCATCTACTCGTTGATCAGCTCTTTGATCGAAGAGCTGGCCATAGCCGCTCTGTTGCTGTGGCTGCTGCCGCTGCTGGGGGTAAAGGTCCCGCCCTGGCTGACCATAGCCGTGCTGGCCCTGTTCCCCGTCTTCTGCTACATCATGTACCGCATCGGACACCCCACGGTTCTGTACGGCGGCGTTACCGGCTCCGACTCGATTGTGGGAAGCACGGGAACGGTGGAGTCGGTGGCGCCCGAGGTTTTCGTCAGGGTGCAGGGTGAGCTGTGGAAGGCAGACTGCTCCGGCGGGAAGCTGAAGGAAGGGGAGGAGGTTACCGTCACGGCCATAGACGGGCTGTCCCTGACCGTCAGTAAAAAGCAGGCTTAAATACAGCTTTCGATGGCGGGGTCACCTTTCGAAGAAGGGCTTATCCAGGTCGGCATCATTGGAATAGCCTGCCCTTTCCCAGTAACCTTTATAGCTCGGATCGTCAGACAGCTCTATCTCGGTCACCCACCTGATCCATTTATATCCCCACTTGTCCTCGGCCACCAGCTCAAACGGGAACCCGCGTTCGGGCGGCAGCTCCACGCCGTTTATTTTATAGGCCAGCATGATGTTTTTATCCCTGATGTATGACAGGGGGAGAGAGGTGGTGTACCCGTCATATGCGTGAAAGATGACGGTATTGGCCGCCGGCAGGGCTCCCGCCTCCTTGATAATGTCGTTCACCAGCACCCCCTCCCAGAGTATCTTGACCGCCCAGCCCTCCACGCAGTCCAGCGTAACCAGCTTGGTGTAGC
>CAZDXZ010000216.1:0-2390 GCA_964509615.1 uncultured Dehalococcoidales bacterium | reverse complement strand
GCCTGCGTGCTGGAAATCAAACAGGCCATGCGCATCAGCCAGACCCGCGCCTCGCGCAACCTGGGCATACTGCATGACGCCGGCCTGCTCAAAGCCCGCCGCGAGGGCCCGCTGGTCTTCTATTCACTGGATATACGGCAGATCAAGAAAAGCTGCAACGGGCTGGATGCCATGGTCAAGCAGGCATTCGAGATGGACGAGACCTCGCTAAAGCACCGCGAGCGGCTGAAGAGGCCCATACCGCGCGGCTCGGACAGGGAATAAGATAATAATACGGCCACTGCGAATTGACTTTTTTCCGTATAAGTAGTGTAATATTTGAGGCCTGTTGACGGTCATTTTCTGAATGTACTGATATGACGGATTTCGAACCTAAGATCGTCGCGTTTCTATGCAACTGGTGCTCCTATCGCGGGGCCGATCTGGCAGGCACCTCCAGAATCAAATGCGCCGCCAACGTCCGCGCCATCCGCGTGATGTGCAGCGGCCGCGTCGAGCCCGCCTTCGTGCTGCGCGCCTTCGAACTGGGCGCCGACGGCGTCCTGGTGCTGGGCTGCCATCCCGGCGATTGCCACTACTCCGAGGGCAACTACAAAGCGCTGCGCCGCATGGAACTGCTCAAGCGCACACTCATCCAGCTCGGCATCGAGGAGGACAGGTTCCGCCTCGACTGGGTTTCCGCATCCGAGGGCGACCGGTTTTCGCATATCGTCAACGAGATAACCGAAAAGGTCAGGGAGCTGGGCCCCTTCAAAGCGAAGGAGGAAGCGGTTGCCTAAGCTGAAGTTAGCGCTCTACTGGGCTGCCTCCTGCGGCGGCTGTGAGATAGCCACTCTGGCCATCGGCGACAAGATACTCAAGGTGGCCGAGGCAGCCGACATAGTATTCTGGCCGGTCGCCATCGACGCTAAATATAAGGATGTGGAGGGCATGCCGGACGGCAGCATCGACGCCTGCCTCTTTAACGGCGCCATCCGCAACTCGGAAAACGAGCACCTGGCCAAACTGCTGCGCAAGAAATCCAAAATCATGATCGCCTACGGCTCCTGCGCCTGCGAGGGCTGCATACCGGGTCTGGCCAACTTCTTCGACGCCAGATCAATACTGGAAACCACATACATCGATACGGCCTCCAGCGACAACCCCGGCAAGGTCATACCCCAGACCAAAGTGACGGTACCCGAGGGCGAGCTGGATATCCCGGAGTTCTACAACACGGTCAAGACGCTGGCGCAGACGGTGGACGTGGACTACTTCGTTCCCGGCTGTCCTCCCGAGGAGAGCACCACTTGGATGGCGCTCGAGGCGCTGGTCAGCGGCAAGCTGCCCCCCAAGGGCACAGTGATCGCCCCCGCGGCGAACGCCGTCTGCAACGATTGCCCCCGCTTAAAACAGGAGAAAAAGATCAAGGCCTTCCACAGGCCTTACGAGATCATACCCGAGCCGGATAAATGCCTGCTGGAGCAGGGCCTGCTCTGCTGCGGCGTGGGCACGCGTGGCGGCTGCGGCGCCCCCTGCCCCCAGGCCAATATGCCCTGCACCGGCTGCTACGGACCCGTGGAAGGCGTGCGCGACCAGGGCAGCCACATACTGACAGCCTGGGCATCCATTATCGACTCCAACGATGAGGACGAGATCAAAAAGATACTGGACGGCATCGTGGACCCGGCCGGCTACTTCTACCGCTACAGCCTGCCCGATTCGATGATGAAGCGGGCTAGGATCAGGCCATGAGAAAAATCACCATCGATCCTATCACCAGGCTGGAGGGCCATGGCAAGATAACCATCTTTCTCAAGGACGACGGCAGTGTGGCCAACGTCTACCTGCAGATTCCCGAGCTGCGCGGCTTCGAGAAATTCTGCGAGGGTCGACCTGTCGAGGAGATGCCGCAGATCACCCAGCGCATCTGCGGCGTATGCCCCGAGGCGCACCACGTGGCCGCCGCCAAGGCACTGGACGATATGTTCCAGACCGAGCCCACCGGCACCGCTAAAAAGATCCGTGAGCTGCTCTACAGCGCCTTCTTCGTCACCGATCACACCACGCATTTTTATATACTTGCGGGACCCGATTTCATCATGGGCCCTGACGCCCCTGTAGCCGAGCGAAACATCCTCGGCGTGATTGCCAAGGTAGGTATGGAGCTGGCGGGGCAGGTGCTCAATACGCGCAAGGAGAACCACTGGATCATACAGGCTGTGGGGGGACGCCAGATCCACCCGGTCTTCGGTCTTCCCGGCGGCGTCAGTAAACGCATATCGGAAGAGGACAGGGCAAAGATCGAGGAGATAGCTAAAAGGGACGTCGCCTTCGCACAGCTCTCGCTCAAAGCATTCGGCGACATCGTGCTCAAGAACAAGGCCTACGTGGACATGATAACCAGCGAC
>CAZDXZ010000215.1:0-2390 GCA_964509615.1 uncultured Dehalococcoidales bacterium | reverse complement strand
TGCCGAAGGGATGCGCGGTCGTGGTCAGCATCATGCACCGGGACCAGATGAAAATACTGACCGCCGCCATCCTGGAAGGCGATCATGTGCGTGTGGGTACGGAAGACTATTGTTATACGAGGTCGGGCAAATTGGCGAAGACGTATGAACTGGTTGACGAGATAGCATCCATTTCACGTTCGCTGGGACGGCCTGTCGCCGGTGTCAAGCAGGCACGCCAGATATTGGGGCTTAACAGGAGATAATGCAATGAGTAAATCGAAGAAGAAGGTTGCAGTCGTCACCGGCGCCGCCAACGGCATTGGGGAAGCGGTTGCGCGGTTGTTCTCGCATAAAGGATACGCTGTCGTCATGCTGGACGTGTCCGATCGCGGCAAACAGGTCTGCCGTGAGATAAAAGCCGGCGGCGGAGACTGCGCTTTCTGGATATGCGATGTAGCAAACGAAAAGGACGTCGCCGCGTCTGTGAATAAAATAGTTAAGACCTACGGACGCATCGATGTGCTCAATAACAATGCCGGCATTGTGCTGGTGCGCCCGCTGGATGATATCCGCTGGGAGGAATACCAGCGTGTCGTGGATGTAAACCTGGGCGGCATCTTTCTCTTCTGCAAGCACGTGATACCCGTCATGAAGAAGCAGAAAAGCGGCTCTATTGTCAATATGGGCTCAGTCTCAGGCCACGTGGGGCAGATCGACCACTCGCTTTACGGCGCCACCAAAGGGGCCATAATTGCGCTCACCAGGGCGCTGGCCTGGGAGCTGGCCCCCTGGAATATAAGGGTGAACTCGGTCAGTCCCGGCTCCGTTGACACTCCCATGCTGAGGAGCGATATCAAAATAGAATCGGCCAAAACAGGGAAGCCATACAAAGAGGTCAAGAAGCTCAGGGAGGGAGAACAGGCTTTTAAACGCTGGGCTGATCCTTCCGAGATCGCCGAGACCATATATTTCCTGGCCGGCGATGCAGCCTCCTTCATAACCGGATCGGACCTGCTGGTCGACTGCGGCTGGGTGGCGAAATGACGGCCCGCTGCGAGGTATGGTGAGATGGCGGAACGTTTTCTGGTCACAGGTTCGACGGGATGCATCGGTGCCTGGGTAGTGCGCAACCTTGTCCGCGATGGGACCTATACCTGCGCCCTGGTCAGGTCCGGCTCACTGCACCGCCTGAAGCTGATAATGAGCGATAGGGAACTGTCCGCGATCGATTTCGTGGGCGGCGATATCATCGATCTTGAGGTGATTGAGCGCATCCTTAAAGAGCACAAAATAACTCACATTATTCACCTGGCCGCCATGCAGTTTCCCTTCTGCAAGGCCGACCCAACGCTGGGCGCGATGGTGAATGTAGGCGGTACGGTCAATGTGTTCGAGGCCGCCTGCCGACATGGGATTCGTCACGTTGTGTATGCCAGCAGCACGGCTGTATACGGCACCGCAGAGGAATACCCCGAAGGGCCTCTGCCGCACGATGCCCCGCTCAGACCTCGGTCGCACTACGGGGTTTACAAACAGGCCAACGAGGGCACGGCGCGCATCTACTGGATGGATAACGGTATTTCCAGTATAGGTATCAGGCCCTACGTGGTCTATGGACCCGGCAGGGACCAGGGCATGACATCAACGCCAACCAAGGCCATGCTGGCGGCGGCGGCGGGCAGGCCGTACCGTATCTCGTACGGCGGTCGCTTCGGCTTTCAGTATGCTGATGACACGGCCAGGGCATATATAGATGCTGCAAGGGTCGATTTTAAGGGTGCCGGGGTATTCAACCTGGGTGGGGAAACGGTGAGTATGCAGGATGTAGTGGGTGCTATTGAGAAGGCGTCCCCATCGTCGAAGGGTTCAATTACGTTCGATGACGTCCCACTGCCCTTTCCCGCCGAGATCGATAATGCGCCCCTTGTTAAGGTCCTGGGAACCCTTCACATGACGCCTCTCGTTAAGGGTGTGGCAGATACCATTAAAGTCTTCGGGGAAGCCCTCGCTGAGGGGAGAATAATGGCTGCGGATTTAAGTAGCCTATTGAGGTGACTATTTTCCGGCGATGACCAGGTCCGCGTCCGGTGTTCTCTGCTCATCCTCGCCGTAGAGCATTTGATACACGTCCGCCAGGTCCTTTTTCTGCTTGTCGATCTCTTCCTGCGTCAAGCCGAATTCTTCAGGCGCCAGGTATATCAACAGTTTGCTATCCAGCTTCGGATTGGCGGGATCGCGCGCTTCCCAGTCGGCGTTATGTATGCGTTCAACGATTTTTTTCCTGGACAGCACCAGAGGAACCAGCTCCAGTTCCTCCATAGTTACCTGGCCGTCGCTGGTATTCAATTTGGTGGGCACCGGAAAGATGTGGTTCACGAAATTACCGTTAACATCGGGTATCATGCCGT
>CAZDXZ010000214.1:0-2396 GCA_964509615.1 uncultured Dehalococcoidales bacterium | reverse complement strand
CCGATGTTCTGCCTGACCCATTTGAGCGCCGCGATCTGGTCCAGCAGGCCGTAGTTGCCTGAGGCCGCGTGTTCCGATTCCTTGCTCAACAGAGGGTGCGAAAGAAAGCCCAGCGGGCCCAACCTGTAATTGACGGTGACCACGACAACACCGTTTTCAGCCAGGTTTCTGCCTTCATACATTTTCAGCGACCCGGCTCCGGTGGCAAATGAACCCCCGTGTATCCATACCATCACAGGAAGCTTGTCCCCGGCGCTTTTAGCCGGTGTCCAGACATTAAGATTAAGGCAGTCCTCGTTCATGTTGGCGACGTCGTAAAATATTGATTTCGGCTGGGGACAGGCCGGGCCGTATTGCGTGCAGTCCCTGGCGCCTTCCCAGGCGGTAACGGCCTGCGGTTCGCGCCAGCGGAGGTCGCCCACGGGCGGGGCTGCATAGGGTATGCCCAGGTAGGTTGCTACCCCGCCCACCGTGGTCCCCTGTATTATGCCGCTGCTGATTTTTATTACCTGTGAGGCCGGCTTATTGCTATCGACCGGGCGCATGGAACAACCGGCCAGCAAAGCTATAATTGAAGCAACCAGGATGAACTTTTTGACCATAGCCGATACCTCCTCTTCTCCGCGTATACTAATTATGCAGGTGGCCGAAATATATCACAATTTGATGTTAGATAACAAAGGGCGGCGCACATGTGCGCCGCCCTTTGGTTAAAGCGTGGTTACAGCAGGATAAATTTATACCCAGCCGCGCAGCTTCATTGCTTCCACGACGCGCTCCACAGCCCTTACGTAGGCCGCCTGGCGCATGTTGATCTTGTATTCCTTGTGGGTGTCGTAGACGGAATGATAGGCGGTGGTCATCTTCTCGTCCAGCCTGGCGTAGACCTCTTTCTCGGTCCAGTAGTACATGTTGAAGTTCTGCACCATCTCGAAGTAGGAGACAGTCACGCCGCCGGCGTTGGCCAGGAAGTCGGGTATGATGTGGACTCCCTTTTTGTAGAGGATGTCGTCGGCTTCCGGCGTGGTGGGGCCGTTGGCCAGCTCGACAATAATTTTGGCCTTGATGTTGGCCGCGTTCTTCTCGGTGATGACGTTCTCCATGGCCGAGGGGATGAGGATGTCTACGTCGAGCTCGAGTATGTCCTCGCTGGTGATCCTGTCGCCGGCCTTGAGGTTGCAGACCGAGGTGGTCTTGGTCTTGACTTTCTGCGCCTCGTCGGCGTCGATGCCCGTCTTGCAGTAGCATCCACCCTGGCTGTCGCAGACGGCTATTATCTTCGCGCCGAACATCTGCTTGGCCAGCTTGGCCGCGTAGTATCCGGCATTGCCGAAGCCCTGTACTGCAATTGTCGCCTTGGACAGGTCGACCTTCAGCTCTTTGGCGGCCTCGCGTATACAATACATGCCGCCCATGGCTGTGGCGTCGCCTCGGCCCTTGGAGCCGCCCAGCGCCAGCGGTTTGCCGGTGATGACGCCGAACTGCGATTTGCCGGCCATGGATGAGTACTCATCCATGATCCAGGCCATGATCTGCGGCGTGGTGTAAACGTCCGGCGCCGGCACATCCCTCTCGGGGCCGATGAACTGATAGACGGCGCGGGCATAGGCCCTGCTCAGGCGCTCAAGCTCGCTCTCGGACAGCTCCTTGGGGTTGCAGATGATGCCGCCCTTGCTGCCGCCCAGTGGCAGGTCCATCAGGGCGCACTTCCAGGTCATCCAGGCAGCCAGCGCGCGCACGGTGTCGACGGTCTCCTCGGGATGAAAGCGGATGCCGCCCTTGGTCGGTCCCTTGGCATCGTTGTACTGCACACGGTAGCCCTGGAACACCTTGACCGTGCCGTTGTCCATGCGGACCGGCAGCGATACGTGCAGTTCACGCATCGGGTTCTTCAACACCTCCGTGACGTCCTGGTCCAGTTTGAGGATGCGCGAACATTTATCGACCTGCTTCCTCACGGTTTCGAACGGATTGATTTGAGACATACTTCCTCCTCTTGAATTGAAATATATTGAATTTATCGGCTATTTAGGGAGCGGTTTAACCTTTATCCCCCTGCTCTTCAGATATTCCTTGGCTTCCCCGATGGAGATCTCGCGGAAATGGAAGATAGAAGCCGCCAGCACGGCCGACGCCTTGCCGTCCACCACCGCTTTGTACAGGTGCTCCAGCGTGCCCGCGCCGCCCGACGCCGTCACCGGTAGAGACACGGCCTCCGCGACCGCGCGCGTCATCTCGATATCGTATCCCTCCCTGGTGCCGTCGGCGTCCTTGCTGGTGAGCAGTATCTCCCCGGCCCCCAGCTTTTCGATCTTGCGCGCCCAGTCCACGATTTCGAGCCCCGTCGGCTCGTTGCCGCTCTTGATCACCACCTCCAGCCTGGGACGTCCGCTGCC
>CAZDXZ010000213.1:0-2423 GCA_964509615.1 uncultured Dehalococcoidales bacterium | reverse complement strand
TCTTCGTGCAGTCGCACGTCCCCGAGGTGACCGAGCTCTTTACGCTGCTGGGCATGCTCACGCCGCTGGGCTGGCTGCTGCGCGTCCCCACCTTTAAAGAAAAGGTTAAGATGCAGCCACAGAACGTAAATTACGGGCTGGTCGGCTATCCCGTCCTGATGGCCGCCGACATCATGCTGTACAAATCGGACGCCGTGCCGGTAGGCGAGGACCAGCTTCCCCACCTGGAAATGACCAGGGAGATAGTGCGACGTTTCAACTACATCTTCGGCGATACCTTCCCTGAGCCGCAGGCCAAGCTGACCAACTTCCCCATGGTGCGCGGGCTGGACGGCGGGCAGAAGATGGGCAAGTCATACAACAACCATATCGAGCTGGCGGCAACCCCCGAGGAGACGCTGGAACGGGTGAAGACGGCTGTGACCGATCCGGCCAGGCAGCGCCGCAACGACCCGGGGCATCCAGAGGTCTGCAACGTGTTCAGCCTGCAGAAGTTCTTCAGTGAAGCGCGCGTCCAGGAGATCGAGTCGCAGTGCAGGGTGGCGGGCATCGGCTGCGTCGATTGCAAGAAGCTGCTGGCGGACGGCATCAACAGCAGCCTCAAGGATTTCCGTGCAAGGCGGACGAAGCTTGCTAAAGACCCCGACCATATTTACGAGATACTGGCCGACGGCGCCGGACGCGCCCAGGGCATAGCACGCAAGACCATCGGTGAAGTCAAGCTCAAAATGGGCCTCAGCAGGCATGACTGATAAACGGCCCGTTTCACTGCCCATATCCAGACAGGGTCAATCTTCCTACCATGTTGCCAGGCAGGCCGCCCTTGAGGCGGGTAAAATACTGCGGCGGCGCTTCGGCCTGCACAATGCAACCAGGGTAAAGGGCAGGCGCAACCTGGTGACGGAAGCGGACCTGCTGTCGGAGAAGACCATACTCAAAATCATCACCGCTGCGTTTCCGGACCACGGCATTATGTCGGAGGAGGCCGGGAACAGACGGGAGGGTAGCGAATACACCTGGATAATCGATCCGCTGGACGGCACCAATAACTTCCACTACGGGATACCCCTGTTCTGTGTGAACATCGCCCTGGCCCGGCGAGATGACGTATTGCTGGGCGTCACCTTTGATCCCATGCGCAATGAGTTCTACCGGGCTGTCAGGGGCAAAGGCGCCTATCTGAATAATAAAAAAATTGCTGTGGCGGATGTGGCAGACCTGAACGATGCCGCGGTCGGTGTGGACCTCGGCTACGACGCGCAGAGGAGCGACGATCTACTGGGGACGGCGATCAGGTTGTGGCCGAAGATACACTGCATGAGGTTGATCGGCTCATCCAGCCTGGGGCTGGCTTACGTGGCCGGCGGGCGGATGAGCCTCTATTTCCACAGAAGCCTTTATCCCTGGGACTCGGCCAGCGGCCTGTTGCTGGTCAGGGAAGCGGGTGGAGAGGTGACCAACTACAGGGGAAGAGCTGCCACTATTCATGATAGGGAGATAATCGCAGCCAATCCACGCCTCGGTCGCGAATTCCGGAACTGGCTGAAGAGAAAGTAGCTACTTTTTGCGGCGCCGAGCCAGGAATTTCTTGATCCTCTTGAGGGCCTCTTCGATCTCGGGCATGGAAGTAGCATAGCAGCAGCGCACATATCCCTCTCCGCATTTTCCGAAGACAGAGCCGGGCACCACGGCCACCTTTTCCTCCGTCAGCAGCTCCTCGGCAAACTCCTCCGAGGTCATGCCTGTGGAGGTTATATTGGGGAAGGCGTAGAAAGCTCCTTTCGGCTCGAAGCAGGAGAGTCCCAGATCCCTGAATCCCTTGACGATGACGTGCCGGCGCCTGTCGTACTCGGCCAACATATCTTCGACCTCCTGGTTATTGGCGTCCTTGAGAGCTTCGATAGCGGCCAGCTGGCCCATAATGGGAGCGCACATCATGGTGTACTGATGCACCTTGAGCATGGCCTCGGTGATATGGGGATTGGCCAGCGTGAAACCCACGCGCCAGCCCGTCATGGCGAAGGCCTTGGAAAAGCCGCCGATCAGTATCGTCCTGTCCCTCATACCCGGCAGGCCGGCCATGCAGGTATGCTCCATATCATAGGTCAGGCGGGCATATATCTCGTCCGACACCACCAGCAGGTCATGTTCAATGGCTATTTTGGAGATCTCCAGCAGCAGCTTCTTATGCATAACCGCGCCGGTGGGATTGGAGGGGAAGCTGAGCAGAATGGCCTTGGTCTTGTGGGTCAGCTTTTTCCGGATATCGGCCGGCATCAGTTCGAAATTATTTTTCTCGTAGGTGGGAACCGGCACCGGTATGCCGCCCGCCAGGGATACGCAAACGGGATAGGCCACGTAATGCGGGTCGGACATGATGACCTCGTCGCCCGGATCTATAATGGCCCTGAAGGCCAGGTCGA
>CAZDXZ010000212.1:0-2428 GCA_964509615.1 uncultured Dehalococcoidales bacterium | reverse complement strand
TGGGTTATGAGATCATACTGGTCAACTCAAATCCGGCCACCATCATGACCGATCCCGGTACGGCCCATATAACTTACATCGAACCTCTGACCGTGGAGATGATGGAGAAAATCATCGCGAAAGAAAGGCCGGATGCCCTTCTGCCCAACCTGGGTGGCCAATCAGGTCTCAACCTCAGCGCCGAGCTGGCCACCGCTGGAGTGCTTGAAAAATACGGCGTTGAGGTGATCGGCGTGGACGTCGATGCCATACGCAGCGGCGAGGACCGCATAGCCTTCAAGGAAACGATGAACCGGCTGGGAATCGATATGCCTAAAAGCGAGGCGGTATATTCCATCGAGGACGCAGAGCGTGTGGCTTCAGAGCTGGGCTACCCGGTTGTGGTCAGGCCGGCCTATACCATGGGCGGCACGGGCGGCGGGCTGGTCTACAACGTCGAGGAACTCCGTACAGTGGCAGGCCGCGGCATAGCCGCCAGCCTGATCGGCCAGGTGCTCATAGAGGAGTCCGTCCTTGGCTGGGAAGAGCTCGAGCTTGAAGTCGTGCGAGACTCTAAAAACCAGATGATCACCGTCTGCTTTATCGAAAACGTGGATGCGATGGGCGTGCACACCGGCGATTCATACTGCGTGGCGCCCATGCTGACTATAGATCCCGCGCTGCAGAAAAGATTACAGGATTACTCCTATAAAATCGTGGAAGCCATTCGCGTCATCGGCGGCACAAATATCCAGTTCGCCCACGATCCCAGGACCGGACGTGTGGTGGTAATCGAGATAAATCCCCGCACATCCCGCTCCTCAGCGCTTGCCTCCAAGGCCACCGGCTTCCCTATCGCGCTCATATCGGCCAGGCTGGCGGCGGGATTGACGCTGAACGAGATACCCTACTGGCGCGACGGCACCCTTGAGAAATATACGCCGTCGGGTGATTACGTTGTGGTCAAGTTCGCCCGCTGGGCCTTTGAAAAATTCAAGGATGCCCAGGACAGGCTGGGTACGCAGATGCGCGCCGTGGGCGAGGTCATGAGCATCGGAAAAAACTACAAGGAGGCGCTGCAAAAGTCCATACGCTCCCTGGAATCCGGCAGGTACGGCCTGGGCTTTGCCAGAGATTTCAACGACAGAACGCTGTCCGAGCTGACGGCCATGCTCAAGGAGCCTTCCAGCGAGCGCCAGTTCATAATGTACGAAGCCCTGCGGAAGGGGGCCAGTGTACGTTCACTATATGAGATCACTTACATTAAGGAATGGTTCATCCAGCAGATGAAGGAGCTGGTCGAACTGGAAGAAGAGCTGCTGAAATTCAGGGGCAAGGCCCTACCGGACGATCTGCTCAAACGGGCAAAGAAAGATGGGTTCGCCGATAAATACATCTCCCAGCTTCTGCGGGTCCCTGAGAGTAAGATCCGCGAGCAGAGGCTTTCACTGGGCATGAAGGAAGCATGGGAGCCCGTCCCCGTGAGCGGCGTGGAGAACGCTGCCTATTACTTCTCCACCTACAATGCCCCCGACAAAACGAAGAGCAGCAAGCGGAAAAAGGTCATGGTGCTGGGCGGAGGGCCCAACCGCATCGGTCAGGGCATCGAATTCGATTACTGCTGCGTGCACGCGGCTTTTGCGCTGCGCGACGAGGGCTATGAGACCATCATGGTCAACTGCAATCCCGAAACTGTGTCCACCGATTACGATACTTCCGACAAGCTGTATTTCGAGCCCCTGACCGTGGAAGATGTATTGAGCATCTATGCTAAAGAGAAGCCGGAAGGCATAATCGTTCAGTTCGGCGGGCAGACCCCTCTCAATATAGCCGGTGAACTCAGCCAGTGCGGTGTGAACATACTCGGCACGACTCCGGAGATAATCGACCTGGCCGAAGACCGGGGCAGGTTCAGAGAGATGATGATGGAGATGAAAATACCCATGCCTGAATCGGGCATGGCCATCGATATAGAAGAAGCTCTCAAAGTCGCGCGCCATATCGGATATCCGCTCATGGTACGTCCCTCCTACGTTCTGGGAGGACGGGGCATGCAGGTGGTGCATGACGAGGAGATGTTGCGCGAATATGTCAGCGCAGCCGTGGGGGTAACGCCCGACCGTCCCATTCTTATCGACAAGTTCCTGGAGAATGCCATCGAAGCCGAGGCGGACGCCATTGCCGATGGTAAAGATACCTTTGTCCCCGCCATCATGGAGCATATCGAGCTGGCCGGAATACACTCGGGAGATTCATCCTGCATCATTCCGCCGCTGAGCATTGCCGAAAAGCACAAGCAGACCATACTCGACTACACTTCCCGCATAGCCCGTGAGCTAAACGTGGTCGGTCTCATGAATATGCAGTACGCCATCGCCCAGGATATCGTGTATGTGCTCGAGGCAAATCCCAGGGCATCCAGGACGGTCCCCCTTGTATCCAAGGTCTG
>CAZDXZ010000211.1:0-2456 GCA_964509615.1 uncultured Dehalococcoidales bacterium | reverse complement strand
CTGTTTTATATCGTGTTGAATACGGCAGATTTAATGTATAATAGGAATAAATACCTCAAGATTTAAGATTGTGGCATCGCCTCTAGAAGCACCCAAAGCAACTAAAAGTAGCATATTGCAGCGCCTGCCGCGCCTCAGTAACTCCGTCTGGCTGATCCTGATACTGGCCCTTTTTCTAATAGTTGTGGTTCCGATGGTAACCGGCTATATAGAGCAGGTGTCGAAGCAATCCGCGATACAGGCACAGATCAATGATGTCCAGTCTCAGATAAATGATCTGAAAGCCAAAATGGCTTCCCAGACGGGGGTTTCAGTAGAGGCCATCGATATCAAGAAGCAACTGGAAGCGGCCAGGCAGCAATACAAGAAGGTTGGAAATAATCCCGAAGTATCAAAAATCCTCATGGATCTGGCCTGGGACAATGACATCACGATAACCAGCATGACCGTCACACAGGGTGTAAACAAAATATTGGGTTCAGAATATCCTGTACTTACCTATACCCTCAGCCTGACCGGCCAGGTGGCCAGCTTCCAGAATTTCCTGATAGCTGTGGGTGTGAAGCTGCCTTCCAGTCAGGTCACCAGTGTTACCATCAGCCCTGCCACAGTTGTGGGAGAGCTGGATAAAGCAACTATCAATATGCAGATTTATTGCAGTAATTAATGGCGGAATTTATCGCGTAGTATGCTCACTATTAACATCGAAGACAGCCTGGTAAAGGTCACCTCAATAAAGGGGACAAGGGTTGTATTTGCGGCAGAAGCGCCTCTTCAGCCCAGCTGGGTGCAGAATGGGGTGGTTCTGGAAAAGGCGCATGTCAGCCAGGTGATCAGCATGCTGCTGGCCCACTACAAGATACGTGAGACAGAGGCTGTGGCCAGCGTCAGCGCTCTGCATGCCATTTACCGTGTCGCATACGTGCCCAAGCTTGACCGCGTACTGCTGGCGGAAGCAGCCCGAAAGGAGATGGCCCGAGCTATATCGGTTCCACTGTCGTCGATTTATACTACCTGGACCAGTCTCAAGGTCTCCGAAAACGAGATTGCCCTGTGCCTGCTGGGTCTTCCTTTCGATAACGTAAATTCCGTGATTGAAACAATCAAACTGTGCGGATTGCGGCTAAAATTTCTCGAGTTGGAGCCGCTTGCAGTGTCCCGCGTAATCGATGAAAAAAACGCTATCGTGGTTAATGTTAGACCCAATACATTTGACGTCACGATCGTTAACAACAGCATTCCCGAGATGATCCGCCACCTTCCTTTTTCCAGCGGGACTGCGATCAGCGATGGGGACAAAGCCAGGATGGTGAAGGAAGAGGTTGACAGGACGGTCAACTATTATAATTCGAGCCATCCCAGCAATCCGCTGGGTCCACAGACATACTGCATTGTCAGCGGGATGTTCCGTGAGACACTGTCAATGGAAATGGGATATCCCGTCAAGGCGGCCCCCTCCCTGCTGGTCTACCCGGCGGGCGTAGATAGTAACGAGTATATCGTCAACAGCGGCCTGGCATTGCGCACGATCAATAGGTTAACAAAAGTTGACATAAATTTAATGCCCAGTGCAGCACCGGCTGCCAGACCGGCCGGTGCAGGCGTTAATAAGACACCGCTGATTGCCCTGGGTGTTTGTGCTGTACTGGCACTCGGCATATGGTTAATGAGCGGGACGGCAGAAAAACAGACGTCCGATATGCAATTACTTTTAAATCAAAAGACGGCTCAATTGAGCAGTCTGCAAAGGCAATATCGCGAGAGGACCGAACAGGCCGTCCAGATACAGGAGACAGACCTGCAGTTACTGAACCGGCTTAATGCCCCGATCAGATATCTGGCGGATCAAAGGGCTCTGGTCAATCGAGACCTCGGCCAGGTTTTTGCCTCTCTGCCGGCCACTGCATTCCTCACCAGTATAAGCGACGATGGGACCACGCTGGTTGTGCAGGGCTCAGCTCCCAGCGAGGAAATATTGCTTGATTATGTTAGCGATTTGAGAAACGCAGGAGTGTTCAAGCTGGTGCTTATCAGCTCCGTAGCTACCAGCACATACACGGAAGTGAAATTCACCCTTCAGTTGACTGTGAATCAATAAATGTATTTAGTCGAAATTAAATGAACATTGACGAGTTATTAAATCTGGCAAGCGAGAGCAGGGCATCGGACCTGCACTTGATAGCGGGTGTACCGGCGATGTTTCGCATAGACGGAGAGCTCTGGCCGGCCCAGGGATTGCCGCCGCTGACCGGTGAGGATATAAATCAGTTGTTCAGTCAGATCGCCCCTGCACGGCAAAGAGAGATTTTTTCCAGTGAGCTGGAGGTGGATTTTGCCTATACGTTAAGAGACGGGGGCAGGGGAAGATGCAATGCCTGCTGGCAACAAGGGTCCATCAGCCTGGCAATACGTCTTCTTCCACAGCGTATTCCCACTCTTGATGACCTTGGTCTGCC
>CAZDXZ010000210.1:0-2464 GCA_964509615.1 uncultured Dehalococcoidales bacterium | reverse complement strand
GCAGTAAAAGACAACGGGTTCACCGACATATGTAATAAAAAGGGGCGGCATTAATACCGCCCCTTTTCTTTTGTCTGCTACTTCACTTACCTGGTGTTGTAGCTGCGCTCGCCGTAGCTTGAGCTGCCGCTCTGCCGTTTCTTAGCTTTGCGGCAAGTCGGACAGCGTTTCGGTTCGTTGGTATAACCTTTGGTGGCGAAGAACTCTTGTTCTCCCGAAGTGAAGGTAAAGGTAGTACCACAATCGGCGCACTTGAGCGATTTGTCTTGAAAACTCATCGGATGCCCTCCTTAAATAAATTTAGCCAGTATTCGGGCCATCCAATGCTTGAAATTGATCCGGTAGGATATAAGAAGCTTGTAATAACCTAAACTTGAACTATGGTGAAAGTATACAACGAATTGGAACTTATGTAAAAAATGCGTTGGCGAGTAGTGCCGTTTTGGCTGTGACTTAATATATTAAGAAGGTGTCTGAGAGACAGCTTCTTGTTGATTTAACTACAATTAACTGGTAATATTGATATTGGATCACGATGAGAGGCCAATCCACAACGTTGTTGTGGCAATGCCTCTCGTTTTTTATACCTTCTTACTGTATTCCAATAGACCTCTCAAATTATTCATAAATATGATGTGCGGCATCATTTTTCTGAATAACGATGAGAACTGCAATTTATTGGGGATCATTAAATTAAGTAGCTTACTATTTTCAATTAAATATTCCACCAGGCAATGAAGGTCCCCGTCACCTGTAATAATCAGCGCTTTTTCATAGTTGTCGTATTCAATCATGGCGTGCAGAACTAACTCCGCATCAACATTGCCTTTTACCCTGCCATCCGGAAGCTTCAGAGTCGGCTTGAAAATCAGCAGGTAACCGTTGTCTATCAGTGCATTATATAAGGCTTCGTTTTCTTTTACATATCCGATGAAAAGAAAGGCATGTGCAATACCATACTTGTGAAATAGGTAGTTCCTGAACTTGCTAAAATCAAGCTTCCAACCCTGCTCTGCAATCGACAGGTTCAGGTTCTGGCTGTCAATGAAAGCGTAGTTCTTCAATCTTGAAGGCTATTATATATCAGACGATGGTCGTGTGTGTAGTGCGATTAGTACCCAGAGTTAATCGATCACCTGATGGACACAGTTACCTTGAATCAGGGCCGAAATTATATTCGGTGGTCTTCGCGGATAATGACTCTCGGCCCGCCGCTCAGGCTCGTGCTCCACTGCTTGGGCGGCTCGATCTTCTCCAGCCTCTCGAGCTGACCGATGCCCTTCAGACGCCGGTAGATCAGTTGCCAGGCACAGTGGCGATCGGGCCTGACCTCGCAGCGGTCCTCCCTCGAGCCTCCGCAGGGGCCGTTCAGCAGATGCTTGGCGCAGCGTGTGACGGGACAGATGCCGCCGAACTGGTGCAACACGCATGACCCGCACTGGGCGCACTTCTCGGTCCAGATCCCCCTCTCCTCGAGTATGCCCAGGAACTTGGTGTTGAGCCCTGCGTAGACCGGCTTCTTGAGGTAGCGCTCGGCGATGGCCTGCACACCGGCGCCGCAGCCCAGCGACAGCACCACGTCGGCCTTCTCGATGGCCTCGGCGGCCTGCTCGATGAAGATGTTGTCGCACTGGCGCTCGATGGTAAGCTCGCTGACCTGATAGTCCAGACCCCTGGTGCGTGACGCGATGCGCAGCGCGGAGGCTATAATGCTGACCTCCCTCTCTCCACCTGCCAGGCAGACCGTCACGCAGGTGCCGCAGCCCAGCACCAGTATCTTGGAGCCGTTGGGCAGCATATCCACAAGTTCATTAATGCTCTTTCTCTCTGCGACTATCATAGCTTTGCCTCCTGTCGGGCGGATTGTTTGGTCGTGTTCAGCGGGCTGGGACGCAGCCTGTTCACGGTCTCAGCCATCTCCTTTATATGCTCGGTCAACTGACGCGCCATGGCGGCGCTGACGTTGACCATCTTGAGACGCTCCGGCTCAAGCCCGCTCTCAGCCAGAAACTTGCGGGCATAGGCCACGCGCCTTTTGGCTATTAAATTGCCTTCCTTGAAATGACAGCTCCCCTCCTCGCAACCCGCCACCAGCACGCCGTCCGCCCCGTTCTCGAAGGCCTTGAGGAAGTACTCGACTTCCAGCCTTCCCGTGCAGGGCGTGCGTATTATCCTCACGTTGGCGGGATACTGCAGCCGCATGGAGCCGGCCAGGTCGGCCGCCGCGTAGGCGCAGTAGATGCAGCAGAAGGCTACAATGGTCGTCGCTCTATCTTTCATAGCACACCGCTCTTCTCCGGCTCCGCCGATGTCGTCTCCTCTTTCATATCTTTGAATAACTCGTCCAGCATGTCTTTGAACTGCCGCGATATGAAGTGGTTGAGCTGTATGGCGCAGGCGGGACACTCCGCGGCGCAGATGCCGCAGCCCATGCACTTGGCCGCGATTATCTCGGCCTTGCGGT
>CAZDXZ010000209.1:0-2475 GCA_964509615.1 uncultured Dehalococcoidales bacterium | reverse complement strand
GTGGACTCGGTGGCCAAGGTCGGGCCCTGGCCCACATCCCCGGCGCCTGGCAGCCTGATCGGAGCTGATCCTGTTACGGGCCGTTCCCAGCAGATCGATTTCAAGTGGCGCCCCATGAAAGACATCTTTGGCTATGATGTCCTCATAGCCAAGGACGTCAACTTCACTCTTCCGCTCAGCCAGCAGCTTCAGCTGACGCCTATTGACGATGTCACAGGCGCATGGGTGGTCACACCGGCCGACCAGGAAAACCCGTCCTGCTGGATTGCACCCGGAGTGCTGGAAGTGGGGCGGTCCTACTACTGGAGGGTCAGGGCATCGCGCTCATGGATGGGCACACCCATTCACAGCCCCTGGTCACCTACGCTCTTTTTCTCGGTCAGGCCGGGATTTATGGTCACATCTGAATATTACGGCCCAACTCTGTTGACACCGGTAGACGGCGTTTGCAGCAACTGCCTTCCACCCATCCGCTTCAGCTGGGCGCCCATAAAAAACGCCAACCTGTATCAGTTCACGCTGGCCAGGGATGCGCAGCTTACCGATGTGATCGTTCAGGAAACTACTACCACCACGGCTTACGAGTTAAAAAGCCGGCTGTCGATGTCGACCCCATATTACTGGCAGGTTAAAGCCGTCGCTCCTGTTGTCAGCGATCCCAGCCCGGTGGGAACTTTCACTCTGGCCGAAAACATCACACAGCCGCAGAAGCAGCCGGCGGCCAAGCAACAGCCCGGCGACGTTCCCCCTGCCTCCAATTTCTGGATATGGATTTTCTGGATATGGATTATAATTGTCATCGTTGTCTTATTGCTGCTTCTCATTAATGTGTTCGTCTTTATATCCCGCAGGAGAAATCTCTAGCCGCTGATACCGTGAGTGTTCCCGATTTTTAAGTCCGATCGAGTAATATAAGATACATACCTGAAAATGAAAAAAACGAATGCTGATAATCTTAAAGCCATCACGTCTTCTGCCTCCACAGTCAAGGGTTTCCTGGCCGAGGATGAAGGGCTCAAGCTATACGAGCTTGCCATCGAAGCCTGTAAAATCGGCCCCTGCCTGGAGATAGGCAGCTTCTGCGGGAAGTCAGCGGTATACCTGGGCTCTGCCTGCAAGAGGTGCCATAGCACACTCTTCACCATAGATCACCACTGCGGATCGGAAGAACAGCAGCCCGGCCAGTTGTACTTCGATCCGGAGATCTTCGACAGCCGAAAAGGAGCAATCGACAGCTTTCCACTGTTGCGTGAAACATTATGTAAATCAGGGCTTGAGGACAACGTTGTCCCTCTGGTCACGCGGTCCGGTGTCGCCGCCCGAAACTGGGCCACGCCGTTGGGACTGGTCTTTATTGACGGCGGACACAGCTATCAGACCGCGCTTACCGACTACCGCTTATGGTCTCCGCACCTTCTACCGGGAGGATTCCTGGTTTTTCATGACATCTATCCCGATCCGGCCAAAGGGGGACAGGCGCCTTTCGAAGTTTACAAGATTGCGCTGGGAAGCGGTGGTTACTGCGATCTGCCCATGGTAAACAGCCTGGGCATATTACGCAAGAATGATATCGTGGTGGTCAAAAAGAAGGTTCGTCGCTGACATGGGTTTTAACATATCCGCCGCCAGCAGAACCGCAGCCGATGTCCAAGTAGGTTTGGTCAGAGGCCATATCTCGTGCTCGGGGAAGGCAACACCGTACCAGTAGGCGCCGTCTTCGTCACGCATCTGGTGGACCCAGTAATAAATCATGGCCGACTGCCAGTACTCGCCATGTATCGCCAGCGAAATAGCCAGCTCGCTGCTCTCGGCTGCAGTCACCCACTGCTTCTCGAGGTTGCATACCGATCCCTTGCCGTGAATGATGAACTTATCCCAGCTGTCGTATATCCGGTTGATCGCCTCCTGGCCGTCGATGACGCTGCAGAGGGCCGGGTAATACCAGTCCATGGCAAAGGCCGAGATGCTATTCTCATCGATAGGATCGCCATAAGGCAGGGGCATACCGAGAATGGCATCGCGCAGAACCTCGTTGGCCTGTTTCCAGTCCTCTCGCTTCTCCCCCAGTAAATCCGCCATCTTTAGGGCGCACTTGATGCTCAGATAGGAAGAGCTGCAGCTCGCGATCTGGGCCGTAGGATAAACGCTGCCCGATACATCCCTGGCCCAGTATATCTCACCCCTGGGACCGCGCATATCCAGCACATAATCGATGGCCTTTGTTACCACCGGCCACATATTGTCGAGGAAGATCTTTTTACCCGTGACCAGATAATGGTGCCATACGCCCACGGCCATATATGATATGGCGTGCGAGACCTTGAACTTATCCTTGGGTTTACCGTTCTGATAGTTGGCGTACCAGCTTCCATCCGGCAGCTGCATGCCCGCCAGCCATTCGTAAGCTTTCTCCGCTTCATCATGGTAGCAGCCGGCATCGATGGCCATGGCGCACTCCACGTGCGTCCAGGGCTC
>CAZDXZ010000208.1:0-2476 GCA_964509615.1 uncultured Dehalococcoidales bacterium | reverse complement strand
GGTATGTGAACCACAGGCTGGGAGTCTGCAGGAACTCCCTGCTGATATCGCCGAAGCTCATTTTCTTTTTACCCTTGCCTTCATCCACGGTCTTGACCAGCTCAACGGTTTTGTAGTCCTTCACGAAGAAAAAGAGGATGGCCACGATCAGGCCGGGTATGGCAACCAGTCCGAAGGCATGCTGCCATCCCAGCGATTTGGCGATGATCCCTCCCAGGGCGATACCCACGGCGCTGCCCAGCGGTATGGAGGCGTTCCAGATGCCGAACATGCGGGCTCGCTTCTCCTCCGGGTAAAGGCCTGAGATCATGGCTGATCCGCCGGGAGCATAGCCCGCTTCGCCGATGCCGATAGCGGTCCTGGCGCCGAATAATGACTTGAAGTTGGGCATAAAGGCGCATGCTGCTGTAGCCATGCTCCAGAATACACCCATCAGACCGATGGTCTTCTTGCGGCTCCAGCGGTCGACCAGGATGGATACTGGGAAGGTGAAGATGAGGATTGACCAGTAGACTGCGGAGACCAGCATGCCGCACTCAGCATCCGAGATGCCCCAGTCCCTCTGTATAAAGGGGAAAAGGGAAGTGACCACCGTGCGGTCCACGTAGTCGAAGAAGTAGAGCAGGAAGAGCAGGACGAATATATACATCCGGGAAGCTGAAGACAGTGTATACCGTTTCACGCCGGACTGACTATTCATCCTGCTCCTCCAATCGTTATTTATTTTCTCTTGGGCCGCCGCAGCGGCGATTCAGTGAGGGGCAGCTATTTCTTCTTCAGGTGGAGCAGTTCCCTGGCCTCTTCCACCGTGGCAATTTCGAAATCCAGCTCCCGTGCTATCCTGACCGCCTTCTCAACCAGTTCGGCGTTGGACTTGGCCAGTTCACCGTGGGAAATATAGATGTTATCCTCGAGGCCGACACGGACACTGTCGGCGCCCAGCAGCATGGCCAGGGTAATCATGGGAAACTCGTCCTTGCCGATTCCCAGCGCCTGCCACTTGGCATTGGGGAACATCCTCTTGCCTTCCTCTGAGATATACATGAGTTGCTTTGCAGTAGCTGGCTGGCCGCCGGCAACACCCAGCGGATAATCGATGTGGAACGGCATGTTCTTGTCGAAAACACCCTCTTCACACAGGGCCATGGTGTTGTACAGGTGGCTGACGTCCCAGATCTCCAGCTCCATGCCCCAGCCCCTCTCCAGGATGCCCTTGATGATTTTTCTCTGAAAGGGAGGAGTATTGCTGAAAGTGGAAAAACCATATTTGCCGATCGACATGTCGAAGGTACCCATATTGAGAGTGAGCATGTCCGGCTCAGGCTTGATATCCAGCAGTTTCAGCTTCTGCTCCTCGGACGCCGGGATGATCTGCCATGTAGTCGTGTCCACCCAGGCGCCGATCCCTCCTCCCGCTTCGATCACGATCGGGCACTTCTCGCGGATACGCGCGACCACATCGCCCCAGACCTTGATATCAGGTGTTGCCAGCATATGTATGGGGTCCCTGGCGTGGATATGGCAGAGGGTGGCGCCGGCGTTATATGAACGGTATGCCTCCTCCGCGACTTCTTCGGGTGTTATCGGCAGATAGGGCGTTCTTTTGCCGAGATTGGGTAAATTTGGCGTTTTTTCGTGCAGCGTATTGGAACCGAATGGCGCTACCTGGATGATAAGTTTCTTTGCCATGAGTTGTGGTACCTCCTTTGTGTATAAAATGTTATTTGATATAGGCTGTTATACTATCGAATTCCTTGAGATTCTCCAGGGAAGGCTTTCTTTTTCCCTCCTCTATCTCTTTAATCACTCTGGTCACCAGCTCATTGGCCGGTGTTTTCAGTCCGACTTCTTTTCCCTTTCTGACCACGTAGCCATTGACGAAATCTACCTCGGTCTTGCGCCCCTTTTCGATGTCCTGCCACATGGAGGGCTTGGTGGCCTTGTGATTGGCGAAACCGATCTCCATCAGTTTGGATGCCTTCTCAAAGTCCTCCCTGTTGCGCACCAGGACCACGGAGGGGGAGACGCCCATAAGGTCGGCGAACTTGACGCCTGCCTTGATGCCGACGTCGTAGGTCTCCGTTATCACAGTCAGCGCCACCTTGCGTGCTGCCTCGTTTTCAATCACGCCGCCGTAGGTTAGACCCGCCGTTGTGCCGACGCCGGTCAGTGAAACGGTGATCAGCAGCTTGGTCCAGCGGTCCCCGATGATATTGTCGGAAACCTCGGTGGTGAAAGCCTTGGAAAGCAGGGCGGTCGTATCTTCCACTATTTTGCTCTTGCCCGTAGGCCACTGCCCGATGATGAATCCACCGTCCGTGGTCTGCATCAGCTGGCCCGGACCCTTATTGGTGCTGCCCCAGGTAATGCTGCAGGCGATTGTGCGCTCGACGCCCACTATTTTTGAGATAGTTTCCTCGTTGATGCCGTTCTGCAGTGAGACGACGGGTGCAGTCTTTGATATCACGGGCAGCAC
>CAZDXZ010000207.1:0-2479 GCA_964509615.1 uncultured Dehalococcoidales bacterium | reverse complement strand
TAGATTGACCCACCCGGGCAGGTGGTATTTTTTCATGGTCAGGTCATGGTGTCAAGAGCCTCCTTCCGGTGGTGCGGTGATTGGCGCTGGCGGTAACTATCCCCCTCAATCACGATCTGGTAGCTGGCGTTGGCCAAACGGTCGAGGGCACTGTTACCCAGGATAGGATCGTCGAAGATCCCCAGCCATTCATCAACAGCACGGTTACTGGTGATTATCAGGCTGGACCTGTGGTGGCGGGCGATGATCAGCTCATAGAGGTCGGTTGATTGCTGAGAGGTAAGCCGCTGCAGGCCGAAGTCATCGAGGATGAGTACATCGGGAGACAGGAAAGAACGGAAGGTCTTCTCCAGCGTGTGATCGACCCGTGCCTGCGCCAGCGTACGGAAAAAGATGTCAGCCCGTATGAAGCGCACGCTGTGGCCGGCGCGCACGGCAGCATAGCCGAGGGATTGCGCCAGGAAAGACTTGCCGACGCCCACCGGGCCAACGAGGAGAACATGCTCATGGCGGGATAGGAAGTTAAGTGAGAAGACACTGTCCAGCAGGCGGCGGTCAAGCCTGATGCCAGCCTTCCAGTCGAAGTCTTCCAACTGGCAGATGTCCTCGAACCCGGCCTTTTGAAGGCGTGTTTCCACATTATGGTTATCCCGGCGGCTTACCTCATCTGCCAAGATTATCTGAAGGAAAACGGCATAGTCCAGCTGGTCACGCCGTGCCAGTGTCAACCGCTCGGGCAGGGTATCGAGCATGGCGCCGAGTTTAAGGCGTTTGAGCAAGGGTTTGAGTTCAGAGATAGCACTCATAAATCCACCCCGCTGAACATATCGGGTGCAACGGCAAAGACGCTGCCGTGGCGGGCAAAACGGCCCGGCGGTGAAGCAACTGCCATAACCGGTGAAGTTACAGCTTCTTCCTCCAGCGCTTCGATAAGGATGCGCTCCAAACGGCGCACATCGATAAGGTCAACCTCCAGCGCCTTGTTGCAGGCCGCGTCCAGCCGTGATGCTGTGTAGAGCTCGCCCAAACGCAACAGCTTCTGAGCCTGCCGCATTTTCGCCCATGGCAGGGGCCCGCCCAGCAACTGATCGGCGAATGCACTTACCGACTCGCCCAGTCCGGCGCATTTCCGGCGCAGGTAATCGGGAGAGCGCATGGTATAGGCAGTCAGTTCCGGCGGATAGTCC
The DNA here is from genome assembly GCA_964509615.1 of uncultured Dehalococcoidales bacterium. Lineage (GTDB taxonomy): Bacteria > Chloroflexota > Dehalococcoidia > GIF9 > UBA5629 > CAIMUM01. The sequence continues at coordinate 1,292 of CAZDXZ010000207.1, read as the reverse complement.
GTCTGGTCGGTTGAGCGGCCGCCGCGGCACTGTCGGGGATGGGTTTTAACCAGCAGTCCGCGGTGAAAAAGCTTCACAATCTTGCTGTCGCCTCGCACTTCCAGCCTGGTCCCAGGCGGGCAGGTCGTGCTGGGCACAGAATACAGGGCATATTTATAGGAGATATGATGGTCAGGATGAACGGTGACAGTGCGCCAGTCAGGCACATCGTAGGGCTCACCATCCCAGGGAAGTAGCTTAGGCTGCTCTTCTTCTTTGAAGACTACCAGCGGGAGCTTGTGAGTGGTCCCATGTACTCTCTGGCCGGCTGTCCCCAGGCACCAGTGCCGTGCTTGATTGCGCAGGTCAGCAAGATCATGGAAGCTGCCGCCTTTAAAGAAACGTTCGCGCGCGTAGCGTATGCCGGATTCAACCTTGGGCTTATCCTGGGGATGGCGCACCCGCGTGGGATCGACGATAAACCCGCGGTGTTGGGCATATTCAAGGAAACCGCGTGTTAACCGGGGGTTAAGCGGGTCCGCGCCTGCCACTGCCGTGGTGAAGTTATCGATGACCAAATACCGGGGGACACCACCCCAAAAGGCCCAGCAGGCTTCGAGTCCATCAAGTATCTCAACCAGCGTCTGCCCGAATAGCGGCCACAGAAAGTGGTGCCTTGAATAAGCCAGCGTGACCACCATGCCCAGGACCAACCGCTTCCGCCCTGATTCATGATCCAACATCAAGCCCAGCCGGCCGAAATCCATCTCCGCCACCTGCCCTGGCTGGGTGTCTTCCATGCGCACCGTCGTGCGGTTACTGCGACCCCAGCCGTTGCGGATCACGAACCTGCGCAACGATGAGTAAGTTACTGCGCAGTCGTGTTTCTTGAGCAGTTCCTGGATGCGTGTAAGCTGAAGATGATCTTGCCTTATCCAATCCCGGATAACCTCGGCCCATGGCGTGAGAAGTGGTGCTGTAGGAATCACGGCCTGAGTACGCCCGGTTGTATTCAGTTGAACCAGGATCATTAGTTGCTCTTCTGTGGGTGGAGGCCCGGCACGCGATAAACCGCAGTCCGCAGCTGCATTCAGGTACTTCTTTACGGTATTGCGGGACAGGCCGGATAAACGCGAGAGCGGCCGTATGCCGCTTCCGCTCTGCCATATTCTGATTATCTCTTTTATCTCCACTCGGGAAAACTCCTTATACGCCATTGCCATCCCCTTTTAAGATTTACGGCAATGGTAATTCATTTATTCCCCGGGTGGGTCAATGCTGGTGAAAATGGTGGGTCAAAGCTCGTGAAAAAA
>CAZDXZ010000206.1:0-2516 GCA_964509615.1 uncultured Dehalococcoidales bacterium | reverse complement strand
TGCTGGCTCCGGCGCGCTCAAGTGCGGCGGGGTCAATATCGGCCAGCGCTACGGAAAAACCGTGGCGTGCGAAGGATACGGCGATACCCGGGCCCATTACGCCCGCCCCGATAACGGCAATATGTTTAATTCCGGGCATCCTTCTCTGGCTGCTCCATATCAAGTCGGGCTACAGCAGCGTGGCCGGCTTGATCTTCCCTCTCGCTTTCTGGATATAGTAGAGGCCCAGCCCCACGGCTATGGCGAGGACGAACAATATGATAGGCCAGTAGACCTTCTGCATCAGCATGAAAACAATCAGCAGCAGCATGAAGATAACGTTCAGGACCGCAGCGGTAATGGCCGTGAACGAGACCCAGCCGGCCTTAAATTTATATTGCGACAATTTAACTTCGTTGGGATGAGTTTTGTGCAGACGAGAGGCTGCGATCAATACCAGTGTAACCATCCACAGCATGCCGAAGTTGAGCATGGCGCCGTAGATGGCCAGGCTCTCGCCGGCCAGCAGGAGCGTGATAACGGTCAGCGCCCACGGCACCGTGAGTCCCCAGTGGGGCGTGCCCCAGCGCTTGTTGATATCGGCTAAAAATTTGGGGAAAAAGCCGTCCTGGGCATAGGCCATGACATAGCGGCCGGAGACGGTCATCAGCGCGTGCAAAGTGGAGACACAGGCCATCACGGCGCCGCCGATAATGAAGAAGAAGAACCAGAAGGAGTTGGCGCCGAATATCTGCCTGCTCACGGCCCCCAGATCCTTGGATGCTGCGAGCTGGTCCCAGGGCATTACCCCCACTGCGACAAGCTCGACGAAGAACGTGAGCAGGAACACTCCTACCATTGCCAGGAACAGCCCGCGGGGGATGGTTACCTTTGCATTCTTGACCTCGTCGCCCAGCTCGATGCCGAACAGGCCGCCGGCTATCAGCGTGTAGCAGATGGCCGCCGCCGCGATCAATCCCACGGTCAACCCCAGCGTGGGAGGCATGCCGGGAAACTTCAGGTTACCCGTGAACATGGTAGAGAAGTTGGACCATTCGATCTGCGGAAAACCGCCGAAGATGAAAGCCAGCAGGGCAATGATCAGCAGCGACACCATGCCGAACTGCACCCAGGCGGTCAGTTTGATGCCCACGATGTTTATGATATAGAAGATGGTGATCGATATTATAGCGATGAGCACCACCCAGGAGATGCCCAGGCCCGGCACCATCGCAGGGGCATCCGGAAACAGCATCATTAGGAAACGCGCATTCGTGATGGCGAAGAGGGGCAGGCCGCCCAGCGGCACGGCCACCAGCAGCACTATAACGGTCGCTACTGCCAGGGGGTAGGAGGCGAGCTTAGCGTACTGATAGCTGGCTGCCGACTTGGGCGCGATGGAGGTAATCAGCATATAGGGTACGATGGCCAAAAATACGGGCAGTGAGCATATTAACTGCGCGATGATAATGGAGGGGCCTGTCAGGCCGGCGGCGACCGTGGTCAACGTGAACAGCGAGCCACCGATATTGAGGCCTATCATGAGGAAAACCAGCAGTATTAAAGTGAGCTCTTTTCTGAGAATGCCTTGACCTTGCTGTGTCTCTTCTGTCATCCCGTCTACTCCTTCGTTTTTATTTGTGTCTGCCGAATGGAAGGTCAGTCAAGGCATTATACAATTTCCATTCTCCCTGTCAATAGACTTATAGGAACAGCCTTTATATCAATTATTTGTAGATGCCGAACGCCGTCTCGAAAGCCTGCCGGCTCTTCTGTATGTCTTTCTCGGTCATGACGCCCGACATATAGACGTGGCCGGGAAGAACTACAGCTCCCGGACTGCCCAGCAGCAGCGCCAGCCGGATCATCAGGTCGAACTCGAAAACCTCCAGCACCTGGCTCATATCGAACTTACCGTTTAGCCCGAAGTGCACGATGCTGTAGATGGCATGGGCCGAGACGTCCATCTTGAGGCCGGCCGCCACCTCGTTGATGACTTTGGCCAGGTCTGCGGCGCGGTCGATGGAGTTCTGTATGTAATCGCCTTTTTCGAGCTCCTCGATGAAGGCGATGCCGGCCGCCATGGCCAGCGGGTGAGCGCAGAATGAGCCCATGGGGAAGAGAGGCCCGAAGTGCTCGGCCCTGGGATCGAGCGCGCCCACTACCGACATCACGTCCTCGCGTCCTCCTACCGCCCCGATGGGTATGCCCCCACCCACCGGTTTGCCCAGGCAGGTCAGGTCCGGCGCTATGCCCAGTAATTGCTGTACCCCGCCTATGGCCACTCTGAAACCGGTGGCCACCTCATCGAACACCAGCAGGACGTTATATTTGGTTGTAAGTTCACGCAATTGCTTCTGGAAGCCCTCGTTGAGCGGTGTACCGCCGGACGAGGCGCCCAGCGGCTCCAGCACGACTGCCGCCACCTGGTCTTTGTTGTCCTGCAGGGCCTTCTCCACTATCCCTATGTTATTGGGCGGAAGGTTGATCAGGTTGTCCCAGTGGTTGTTGGGTATGCCCAGTGTGAAAAGGGTGCC
>CAZDXZ010000205.1:0-2525 GCA_964509615.1 uncultured Dehalococcoidales bacterium | reverse complement strand
GTGTCAGCACCACGAACATGCCGGTGATAAATCCGGATACGGCCGCGGAGGCATACAGTAATCCAAATGTCTGGGTTATGTAGCCGAGCCCCAGCACGATTCCCAGCAGGGTACCGCGCAGCAGTTCACGGCGTGTGACGCCGCGCAGGCACTTAGGCCTGATTAAAAGCATTACCAGCGCGGCAGCGGCAAAGCGCCAGGCCATGAAGTCCATGACCGGCATCTGCTCAACGGCCGACTGCACGATGGTAAACGTGTAGCCCCAGACCGCGGTGATTCCCACCAGCGCGGCCAGCGCCAGGAGCGCGGAGGATCTCCAATTTGTAAGCATATGATTCGCTATATTCTAAAACATCGCTGTTTCATAATTCCGGACTGATGTATCAGGATACAGCACTGTAATAATAAATTAAAATCTGTCATAATAATGCATCGTTACATCAGGCAAGGAGGAGGCAACATGTGTTGTTTTGTCACGCTTTTTCTGTTGATAGGTCCGCGCTTCGCACTCGTCTGCATGTGGCTTTTCTCAGATATGATCACCAGGGTCTTCGGCTCTAACTTCGTCATTCCTCTGCTGGGAATTATCTTTCTGCCCTATACGGCATTATTCTACGTCATTGTTTATCTGTATATGGGCATGGCCAATCCCTTCGCCTGGGCGCTGGTTATTCTGGGATTCATTATCGATATCTCCGCTTACGGCGGCGGTTGGTGGGGTAACCGCGGCCGCCTGCGCAGATAGCGGCCTCACATCGCGGAATGATGCGACAGGTTAGTCCGGTTTAACCGGGCTCAACCTCTTGAGCTCCATCAATATATCGCGCAGCAGCAGCAGCTCCAGGCGCCTGTAGGTGATGTCGCTTGCCAGCTTGCCCCATTTCTTGGGATCGTCCGACAGGAATTCCTCGGTTATCTCAATTGCGCTTCTGGCCATATCATCCTCCTTGTTTCAGTCGATCAGCACCAGTCCCACGGAGGTGGCGCAGGGGATCTCGCTCGGATCGCCCACCAGTGGGTAGGCGTTCCATCCGACCTTGCCGATGATGTCCACCACATCGATACCAAGCGCCTCCATGGCCGGCCTGGCCCTGAGCGGAAAGCGGCACCTGCCGCTGTCCTTGAACTGGCAGATGAGGCCGCGGCAAAGATAATCCTTGCAGGAGCCTCCGCCCAGTCCCATGGCCAGCGCATAGCCATGCTGGTAAGCCAGCCGTTCGATCGCGTAGACGATATCCGCCGTCTTCTTATGAAAGAGCAGGCTGCGGTCGGCGCCGCCGTTGTCCCTGGACTTGCCCGGCTCGTAGTCCTCCAGCGGCTCCACCAGTGTCTTGATCAGTATTCCGTAAGAGTATCTTGCCAGGGCTTTTCTAACGAGATCGAGGTCAGGCGCATGCGGCGGGCAATTCGGTGTCTCTCCGGCGCGCAGGCAGCGCGGTATGGAGCATTTCAGCCTGACGCGCTCATCCACCACGAGCCGGTCGGCCCTGATGATCTCGGCGCCCGCCGCCCCCAGCTCTATTGCCTTAGCCTTCAGCAACTCCAGGTCGGCCCGGAGTTTCTTTTTCTTTGTTTTAATCGAGAGGGGAATAGCCTGCGTATTTTTTTTCTGCATAAATCTGCTGCTCCTTGTACAGATTCTAACACGGCGCCGCTGCCCGATTATAGCCGTCGTGACGCTGTTGCGCTACACTTTAGGCTGTGGAGGGCACATATGCCGAAATGGCCTGACCTGCTGGCCGGTTTCAAGCTGCTGCGCGAGGTGGACCTTAACGCCATACGCCGACAGTCCGAGTTGCCTTTTCAGCTGGCGGTGCTAGGTGGAAAGGGTGTGGATAAACTGTTGCTGGTAAGCCAGCTGCTGTCCGGGCCGTGCGCACAGGAGATTGGATTCGTGTCACGTGTGCGCGAGTACGGCCTCGATGGCGAGAGCCCGTCCGGCACGTGCACGCTGGCGCTGCTCATGGTAGGCGCACCTGATCAGCGCCTGCGTGAGCTGGAGGTCTTCAAACAGCTGCGGCGCGATAAAATCCCGGTGGTAGTCTGTTACAGCCGGACGGACCTGCCGCAGGACGGCAGGGCTGTGCAGACCAGCGGGCAGGACTGGGAAGGCGCCGAGGCGGTGGTAGTGAATCCCGGCGACCGCCAGTCGCTGACGGGAGTGCTGGCGCCGGCCATGCTGCGCGCCTGCCCGGGCCACGAGATCCAGCTTGCGCGCAACATTCCTTTGCTGCGTGAGACCGTTTGCCGCAAGCTGATCGATGATACGTGCGTGGTAAACAGCACCTACAGCCTTGCCACGGGCCTGGCCGAGATCAACATTTTTCTCGACCTGCCGCTCAATATGGCTGACATCGTGATACTCACCAAGAACCAGGCCATTATGGCCTACAAGATATCACTGGCCATGGGTCTGACAGGAGATTGGAGGGAAACAGCACCCAAGATGGCTGCTGTGGTGGGCAGCGCTTTCCTCTGGCGGCAGGCAGCCAGGATGCTGGTGGGTCTGATACCAGCATATGGAG
>CAZDXZ010000204.1:0-2620 GCA_964509615.1 uncultured Dehalococcoidales bacterium | reverse complement strand
GTTACGATTGATTGTAACGCAAGACCCCAGTAGTGTCAATTTAAGAAAATACATATGCGATATATGGTCGCGGCGGTAAAAATCTCCGCTGACAAATGGTGCGGGATATCGGGTTTTCGCCATTGTTATCCTTTTAAGTATTTAATAAAATAGTGGTCACTGGAATGAGGACTGATACGGTTTGAAAGCGCTCTTGCAGCGGGTTGCCAGGGCGGAGGTTACGGTAGACGGCCGGGTCACCGGCCGCATAGGCCAGGGCTTTCTCACATTGCTCGGGGTAGGCTGTGACGATGGGGAGAAGGACGCCGATTATCTGGCCGACAAAATAATCAATCTCAGGGTATTCAGCGATGACAATAGTAAATTTAACCTGTCCGCTCTACAGATAAAAGCGGAACTGCTGGTGATCAGCCAGTTTACACTGCTGGCCGATACCAGCCATGGGCGGCGTCCCAGCTTCATCGGGGCTGCGCCGCCTGAGCCGGCGGAAAAACTGTATAAATATTTCATAGATCGCATCTCGCAAACGGGCTTGAGAGTCCAGGCCGGCATATTCGGGGCGCATATGCTGGTCAGTATTGTTAACGACGGCCCCGTCACAATTATGCTGGACAGCAGAGATAAGCTCGGCTGACCGGCAACCGCGGCTAAATGCAACTGGTTGCAATTGCCATTATTCTGTGCGATAATAATGGCCATGACTTGCATAGAGACGTTGCAGAAGAAAGGTTACCGGCTCACTCCCCAGCGCATCATGGTTGTGGATGCTTTGCACAGCGTGGAAGCGCATATCAGCGCGGAAGAGATATTTGACAAGCTGAAGCAGAAGTATCCGTATGCCAATATCTCCACCGTCTACCGCACCCTGGAGCTGCTTAAGGAACTTGGGCTTGCGGCAGAGATCGAGCTTGGCGACGGCATTGCGCGCTATCATGCCAAAGAGCACAGCAAACACCATCATCTGGTTTGCAACAGGTGCGGAAAGACCATTGAATTGCCAGAGTCCGACCTGCAGCCGCTGGCGAATTCGCTGCTATCGAAGTACAAATTCAAGGCTGATGTAAGACACCTGGCCATTTTCGGGCTGTGCCCGAAATGCCAGGAGTAGAGCTGTTGCCTCACAAATGATTGACATAGCTGGAGATTAGCATGCATATACCGGACGGCTTCCTCAGCGCGCCAGTTGCAGCTGCAACGGGTGTGGTTGCGGTAGCGGCCATTGCCGTGGCTGTAAAAGAGACGAACAAGAAAATAGGCGAAAGACAGGTGCCCATGATGGGGGTGCTGGCGGCTTTCATATTCGCTGCGCAAATGTTGAACTTCCCGGTGGCGGGAGGGACCTCGGGACACTTCGTGGGAGCTGCTCTGGCTGCCGTGTTACTGGGGCCGTGGGCAACCGTGCTCATTATGAGCAGTGTGCTAGTTGTTCAATCGCTGATATTCCAGGATGGCGGGCTGCTGGCGCTGGGCGCCAACATTACTAATATGGGATTGATAGCGGGATTCAGCAGCTACTATATATATAAAGGTATAGACATGCTATTTAAAAAGGGCAGGGCAGCGACTCTTGTGGGCGCCGGTGTGGGAGCGTGGTTCTCCGTGGTTCTCGCCTCACTGGCATGCGCTGCTGAGCTGTCCCTTTCAGGCACATCTCCCTGGATTATAGCCATTCCGGCCATGGGCGGAGTACATATGCTGATCGGCGTAGGAGAGGGACTGATCACGGCGGCCGTTCTCAGCCTGGTCATGGCTACACGCGCGGACCTTTTAAAGATCCAGATTGTTTAGGAGGATTGATAGGATGAAGTCGAAATGGTGGATTATCGGACTATCGATTGCTCTTCTGCTGGCTATCATATCTCCGCTGGCTTCCAAATTCCCTGACGGGCTGGACAGGTTTGCTGAAGAGTACAACTTCACCGATAAGGCCGTTGAGCCTTTTTTCACAGTGATATCGGATTACTCCTTCCCGGGTATTACCAGCGATACAACAGCGACCATAATTGCCGGAGTGCTGGGCACACTGATCCTGTTCGGTCTGGTATTCGGCCTGGCGACTCTGTTGAAATCTAAACATGAAGCATAGCTTTATCGACGAGTACAGCGGCCTCAACAGCTTCGTGCACCGGCTGGACCCGCGCACCAAGCTGCTGTGCAGCCTTGCGTTCATCCTGGCCGTAGTATTGACACCTGCCGGGGCATGGAAAGTGTTTGCAGTCTATCTGCTGATAACGCTGGTATTGATATTGCTCTCCCGTCTGCCGCTGGGATATGTGTTCAGGCGATCTTTGATCATCTTTCCCTTTGTCATCATGATCGCCATTTTTATACCCTTCTTTAAACAGGGCCAGGAAGTTGTTAGTTATAACATCGGCGCCTGGCACATAGCCATTACCTATGAAGGTCTGTCGTTGCTGCTGAATGTCATAGTCAGGTCCTGGCTGTGCATACTCTGCCTGATCGTTTTGTCGTCGTCTACCAGGTTTGAGGAGTTATTACACGGCATGCACCGTCTGAGAGTCCCTCAGGTATTCGTGCAGATTACATCATTCATGTACCGCTACATGTTCGTGCTGGCTGATCAGGCCATGCGCATGCAGATGGCAAGGGACAGCCGGAA
>CAZDXZ010000203.1:0-2648 GCA_964509615.1 uncultured Dehalococcoidales bacterium | reverse complement strand
ACGAAGTTCATGACGAAATACGCGGTGCCGCCGGGAGGGACATTCTGCTGCGTCGATGGGGAAATGCTGGAGAGCGTTGCGCCCTCAGGCCCGCCGGACCTGTAGTTCAGCTGTATGTTGCCGCTTGGAACGTAGCCTACCGTGCGCGGGACTGAATACTCGTTATCCTCCACCGGACCGGTAACAGTGTAATGCGTCAGAGAGTACTGCACCGCACCCGACCAGGGCATACCGTTGAGTGTAGCGCTGGTCTGCACGCTGCTGCCTGAGACCGGGTTGCTGAAGGCCATGGTGAAGTTAAGCGACCTGCCGCCAACCAGGCTGTCTGAAGCAGAGGGCGAAATGGAAATGAAGTTGGCCCCTGGAGGGCCACCGTGGTTGAAGGTCAGCAGGTAACTGCCGGCCGGCATGCTGTTGAAAGTCTGCGGCGTGGCAGTGCCCGATACGGTAACCGGACCCGTCAGGGTGTAGTTGATAGTTCCGTACCAGGACGCGCTGTCCAGCGTCGTTGCGATATTGATGGTGCCGGTCGCGCCGGGCGGTGGCGTTGGGCTGCCGCCGGGAGTAACAAAATACCATGCCGTAGCCCAGGACCCCGTTTCACCTCCGGCGGATGCGCGCACACGCCAGAAGTATGTTGAAGCAGTGCTTAGTTTTCCGGCGGGCACCACGTAAACAAGCTGTGTCAAACTGCTGTCGTTCACCACAAGGTTCTGAAACCCGCTATCGGACGCTATCTGCAAATGATACCTGTTGTTACCGATGCCTACCCAGGTCATGGTAGGCGATAACGTCTGTGTTACGGTGCCGTTGACCGGCGTGGCCAGCACCACCGTCAGTGGACTGGGGGGAGCGGCACATCCGATCAGTGTGAATAATACGAGCAATAGGGCCAATGCCATTCTATACATGACCACCTCCAATGAAGAGTATTAGCACTTTATTAAGACCACCTAAATAATACTGTATCGCGAAATGCATTACCAATACGAAGTGACTTTAACGCAGGTCTCTCGCGACCCACTGAAAACTGTCCGGCATAATTATACTCCTTGCAGAATTATCCCGGACTATTCGTTAGTATAATTTCTAAGGGCGCATCCGCTTGACGACGAAGCCCTCGGGCGTCATATAGCCTCTGGGGCCTGTCTCATCCTGCGTCTTTTTTTCTTCTCTGCGAACTACGACCTCTTTTCCGCCGGTCGGCAGTTCGGCTTTTGCGCCTTTAGCGCTGTCTCTTGCAACCAGCACGCCCTGCGGAGTTCTGACCGGCTCTGCAGCTTCCTTCTCCTCAGCAGCCTGCTCAATATTTTTCGCAGGAGTCTGATCTGTGCGCAGCTCTGACCTGGGCAATTCCCGGGTCCTGATCACCCTTCCGCTGCGGCCATATCCGCGCTGCAACCTTTCGGCCGGCGCGGCCGGCTCCTCTACTATCTCAGGCAGAGCCGGGGGAGGAGGCAACGCTCCTGTCTGGCGCATATCGTTAAGGGTGGACTCGAGGTCCTTGATCAAATCGGTCAACTCGATTGTATCGACCTCTTCCTCCTCGGCGGCCCAGCTCTCTATCTCCGTAGCATAGTGCTGAAGCTTGAAGCTGTGCTGCTCCAGCTGTTTGATCCAGTCGGCCAGCTCCTTGGAAGCGGTCTGAATATCGGGAATCTCGGTTTCCAGCAGGTTTTTAATTAAATTCTGAACAGCGCTTTTTCGCGGCTTAGCAGCCATTTTCAACCTCGCTTTAACGACACGGACAATGATTTACAATACCGTGACCGTAAGAAATTATAACAACGCACATTTGTCAATGCAATGTGTTGCAACGCGTCAGGCCTTGCGTACAAACACGTGATATTTGCCCCTCACTTCTTCGAGTCCTAGATATTCGTTGCCGGTCATTTTGGCCCAATTGGGCATATCCTGCTTGATGCCCTCATCATCGGCCACCACTTCCAGCACCTGACCGGGCTGCATGGTCTTGATTTGTTTTGACGTTTGAACAATGGGCATGGGGCAGTACAGCCCGACACAATCAATAGTCGCATCAGGTTTCAGGTTCAGTCCGGTCTTATCCTGCTCTGCCATGCCACACCTCCTATTTCTTTTTCAGCGGCTTGCCGCACTGGTGACATACAACCAGCGTCTCCTCCATAATAAGAGCGCCGCAGCTATCACAGCGGCCGAAACTAACCTTGCACACCTCGCAATACGGATTCTCCGCCACCACCATTTCCACGTCGCAGTACGGACAGGCGCAGCGGCAAATGAGCGGCTTCTTGTCTTTCTCAGGTTTCGCAGGCATGTTCATCCTCCTCCGGTTCTTCTTTGTCCGTCAAACCGGGTATGTCGATCTTGTTCTTAATCGCATAGTCCCTGATAGCCTTATGTAAAGCCTGTGCCCCCAGGTTGGAGCAGTGCAGCTTGTTTTTGGGCAATCCCTCGAGCTCCTTGGCAACCATAGCCGGCGTCACGGTCAGCGCCTCCTCCAGGGTCTTGCCCTTGACCAGGTCGCTGACCATACTGGAGACAGCGATGGCCGCGCCGCACCCGAAGGTCTTGTATTTAACATCCTCGATATGGTTGTCCTTGACCTTGATATAGAAAGTCATCATATCGCCGCAAACCGGGTTCCCGATCTCTCCCACGCCATCTGC
>CAZDXZ010000202.1:0-2653 GCA_964509615.1 uncultured Dehalococcoidales bacterium | reverse complement strand
CGCGGCAGCGCCTCCACTACTTTATCTATATCCTCGGCGGATGTCCACTTTCCCAGTGAAAACCTGACCGAGCCGCGTGCCCGCTCCACCGGTATGCCCAGCGCCAGCAGGACATGCGACGGCTCCGAGCTGGCTGAGCTGCAGGCCGATCCGGTGGAAGCGCAGATGCCCTCGGCATCCAGGTACATCAGGATCGATTCACCCTCGATGAAGTCGAAACTGAAATTGGCGTTGTTGGGCAGCCGGGAGGTCCTGTGCCCGTTAAGGTAAACATCGGACATCCTCTCCGTTATAGAGTCTATCAGCCGGTCACGGTATTTCGTCAGCCTGGCCCCTTCCTCTTGCATATCAGCCAGAGCGATCTCGGCCGCCTTCCCGAATCCGACGATGCCCGGCACATTCTCCGTGCCTGCGCGCCTGTCGTTTTCCTGCTCTCCCCCGTGCAGCAGCGACGCTATGCGTGTGCCCTCGCGCACATAGAGCATACCCACGCCCTTGGGGCCGTAGAGCTTGTGCGCCGATGCGGACAGCAGGTCGATGCCCAGCTTATCAACGTCGATATGCAGGTGCCCCGCAGTCTGTACCGCATCGACATGAAAATAGACCCCCGCCTGCCGGGTGATGCGTCCGATTTCTTCGATCGGCTGGATGGCGCCCACTTCGTTGTTGGCATGCATCACGGAGACCAGCAAGGTCCTGGCTGTTATGCTTTTCTTGATACTGTCGGGATCCACCATACCGTATTTATCGACGGGCACAACCGTCAGGTCGAAGCCCAGCTCTTTCATGTAGTTGCACGTATTGAGCACGGCATGGTGCTCGATCGAGGAGGTAATGATATGGCTGCCCCTGTCCTTATTGGCCAGGCAAACTCCTTTAACGGCCTGATTGTCCGCCTCCGTCCCGCCGCCGGTGAAGATCACCTCCTCGGGTTTACCTGCGATAAGTGCCGCAACCTTTCTGCGCGCCTCATCTACGGCGTCCTTCGCCTCCTGTCCCATCGAATGTACACTGGAGGGGTTGCCGAATCTCTGGCTGAAATAAGGCTGCATAGCCTGGACCACCTCGGGCTGCATGGGTGTGGTGGCCGCGTAGTCCATGTAGATGTGTTTCATGTTATCCTCGGGTACGAATTTATCCCTCTATTTTAGCAAAGACCGGCCGTTACGGCTTATCTGGAAGAGCGCCGATCCCGCCAGGAGGTTGGGCCACCAGCGTATCGTGCCCCTGTTGTTCAGAAACACTTTCCTATCGATGCTCAGCCTGTTCTTGGCACAATACTGTACGAAATCGCTGATGCTGAGAAAGTGCAGGTTGGGCGTATCATACCACTGGTAGGGCAGCGCCGGCGTCACGGGTGCGCGGCCCTGCACGGCAAGCTGAATCCGGGCGCTATAATGAGCGAAGTTGGGAAAGCCCACTATCACTTTACGGCCCACACGCACAGCCTCCGACAACGCTGTATGCGGCCTGCGCAGCTCCTGCAAACACTGGTTGATGATCACGAAGTCGAAGGCCCCGTCGGCGTATTCAGACAGCCCGTCATCGATGTCCTGGTGCGCCACGCTCAGGCCGCGGGCCACGCAGGAAAAAATGTAGCTTTCGTCGATCTCAATGCCGTTAACGCTGGCATGCTTTCGACGGCTGAGCAGCTGCAGCAGCTCGCCACCTCCGCATCCGAGCTCAAGCACGGATGCGCCCTCGCTCACCCAGCCGGCGATGATGCCGTGGTCCGGTCTGATATCTCCCGGCACAGTATTGTTCATGTACGTACGTTCCCGTTATTTTCGCTGACGTTTGCTATGAAATGCTTCACCAGATACTCCTGTTCGGCAGTCTCGAGCAGGAAAGCGTCGTGGCCGTAGCTGGAATTTAGTTCACAGTAGGTGGCATCCACCCCGCCCAGCTTGCAGGCCCTGACTATCTCGCGCGATTGATAGGCAGGGTAGAGCCAGTCGGACTTAAAGGCTATCACCAGGAATTTGGTCCTGATTCCCTTAAGCACGTTCTCCAGCCCCTTTCCATTGTCGAGGTCGAAATAATCGAGCGCCTTGGTTATGTAGAGGTAGGAATTGGCATCGAAGCGCCTGACGAAGTTATCGCCCCGGTACTGCAGGTAGCCCTCAACCTCGAAATCGGGCTCGAACTTATCTCCCCGCTGTATGTCTTTAAAGCGACGCCCGAATTTCTCGGCCATCGATTCGTCGCTCATGTAGGTTATATGGCCGACCATCCTTGCCACGGAAAGCCCCCTGGTGGGAGGCGTTCCGCCGTAGTATGCGCCATTGTTCCAGTTGGGATCGGCCATAACAGCCTGGCGGCCCACCTCGTTGAAGGCGATCTGCTGGGGCGAGTGGCGCGCGGCCGTGGCGATCGCGATGGCTGAGCGGACGCGCTCGGGGTACGACACCACCCACTGCAGCGCCTGCATCCCACCCATGGAGCCGCCTGTCACGCAAAGCAGCTTCTCGATGCCCAACTGATCTATCAGCCTGGCCTGGGCATCGACCATATCCCTCACGGATATGAGGGGAAAATCGAGGCCGTAAGGCCGGCCGGTCCGCGGATTTTCACTGGACGGACCGGTCGACCCTTGACAGCCTCCAATCACGTTCGAACAAATGACGAAGTACTTCTCTGTATCGAAGGCTTT
>CAZDXZ010000201.1:0-2674 GCA_964509615.1 uncultured Dehalococcoidales bacterium | reverse complement strand
CCGGACCAGGCCGGCGCCTACTCGGCCATTTATAACACCATCATCTGGGACATCCGCCTGCCGCGCGTCATCATGGCCGGGCTTACGGGAGCCGCGCTGGCTGTGGCGGGAGCGGCCTACCAGGGTATGTTCCGCAACCCGCTGGCCGATCCCTATCTGACGGGCATCTCTCAGGGCGCAGCGCTGGGAGCCGTTATCGGTTTCCTTCTTCCTGCCGCCGTACCGACCACCCTGATACCCATACTGGCCTTCATCGGCGCCATACTCAGCGTGGCGGCGGTCTACTCTATAGCCAGGACCGGGCGCACGCTTCCCGTCACCACGCTCATACTGGGCGGCGTGGCGGTGGGGGCATTTTTAGCCTCGATCACCTCTTACCTCATCACCATCTCGAACGACAAGGTACACGGCATAGTTTTCTGGCTGCTGGGCACCTTCTCGCTGGCCGACTGGTGGCGTGTGGCGGTCATGTTCCCCTATATTCTGTCCGGAGCTGCCGCTATATTGCTTATGGCGCGCCCGCTCAACGTCATGCAGCTGGACGAGGAGCAGGCCGAGCAGCTCGGCATCAATGTCGAGCGCACCAAGCTGATCATACTGGCGGCGGCCACCCTTACCACCGCCGCAGCGGTCTGTTTCTGCGGTGCGATCGGCTTCGTGGGCATCATCATCCCACACGCGGTAAGGATGACCTGCGGACCGGACTACCGTTTGCTTCTCCCTATGTCCATACTGGGAGGGGCGGTTTTGCTCATACTGGCGGACACGGCCGCCAGGACCATCGTGGCCCCGACCGAGATACCCGTCGGCATCATCACGGCCATCATCGGCGCCCCCTTCTTCCTTTACCTGCTCAACCGCAAGAAAAAGGCGGTGTTTTAATGTCCGTCATATCACTCGAGAAAGCCGGTTTCAGGTACGGCCGCATGGTCGTGCTTCACGATATTACGCTGCAGACGCAGCCCGGCGAATTTCTGGCGCTGATCGGCCCCAACGGCTCCGGCAAGAGCACACTGCTCAAGGGGATGTGCGGGCTGCTGAGGCCATTCCAGGGATCGATCAGCCTGGACGGGCGGCCGCTCGGCGGTTACAGCCGCGCAGACATCGCCCGCAGGATAGCGCTCATGCCGCAGAGCGCCTCTCTGCCCGAGCTTTTTACAGCCATGGAGATCGTGCTGATGGGCCGCACGCCGCACCTTGGCCTGCTCAGATACGAGGGCAGCAGCGACATAATGGCGACAGCCCACGCCATGGAAGCCACGGAGACTACCATTTTGGCGGGGCGGCGCATCAACGAGCTCTCCGGCGGGGAACGTCAACGCGTGCTGATAGCCCGTTCGCTCGCTCAGGAGGCAGTCATACTGCTGCTGGACGAGCCCACGGCCAGCCTGGATATCAATTACCAGGCCGGGATTTTGCATTTCCTTAAGAAGCTCTGCATAGACAGGGGGCTCACCATCGTCTCAGCCCTTCACGATATCAACCTGGCCTCGCAGTTCGGCGACCGCATAATCGTCCTCAAGGACGGCATGGTTTATAAAGAGGGCAGGCCGGATGAGATTATTAATAGTCTCACACTGCAGGAGGCCTTCGGAACCAGCGTAACCGTCTTTGCTCACCCTGTTAACGGACTTCCCACCGTCATGGTGACATCGGCCGCTGAAAGGGAGCGAAAATAATGGAGCTCTCCGGCCTGTATATACTCTGCGCAGCGCTGCTGCTGGACGCGTTGATCGGCGAAGCCCCCGATCGCTGGCACCCGGTAGCCTGGCTGGGCAAGCTCATCTCCCTCGAGCTTAAACTCGAGCCCCCTGATGGGCCGCGACGTCAGCTGTTTTTCGGGACCGCGATCGTCGTCGCGACCTGTATCGTGATCACGGTCCCTCTCTGGCTCGGCCTGACCTTCCTGGCCGGCCTCAACTTTGTTGTTTATATACTCCTCTCGGCATACCTGCTTAAAAGCACCTTCGCGCTGAAAGGGCTGTGGAAGGCGGTGGAGGATGTGAGGCTGTGCCTGCAGCGCAACAACGCGCCGGAAGCCAGGCGCAGGGCGATGTCTCTGGTCAGCCGCGACACCTCGCAGCTGTCCCATGAACAGCTTATGTCGGCGGCCGTCGAGTCCTGCGCGGAAAACCTCTGCGATAGCTTCATAGCACCGCTTTTTTATTACGCCGTCTTCGGCCTGCCGGGAGCGCTGGCCTATCGCATCATAAACACCTTCGATTCGATGATCGGTTACCGCGGACGGTGGGAATACACGGGCAAATTCGCCGCCCGTCTGGATGATGTCCTCAACTTCATCCCATCCCGTTTGAGCGCACTGCTGATCGTAGCTGCTTCCGGCATCTGCCGGGCGGATGCAGGCGGAAGCTGGCGCACTATGCTCGGACAACACGGCAGGACAGCCAGCCCCAACGCAGGCTGGACCATGTGTTCCATGGCCGGCTCGCTCGGTGTAGAACTGGAAAAAAGCGGCGAGTACACGCTCAGCGGCGGCCGCGCCGCTCTGACCTGCGCAGCGATATCGCATTCGCAATCCATTATGCTGACTTCCGCAGGCATATGGGGACTGATAATCGCCGCGGTGGAGGCGCTGATTGGCCTTGCGCGTTAATCCCTGTATAAGCAGCCTGCCTCCCATCGTACACGGGGGCGCGGGCTACGCCGGGCTGCC
>CAZDXZ010000200.1:0-2674 GCA_964509615.1 uncultured Dehalococcoidales bacterium | reverse complement strand
GACAGGCTGTGATGGGAGGCGTGATGATCCGCGGCCGCAACAGCACCTCCATCGCTGTGCGCAGGATGGACGGAGGCATCGAGGTCAGCACCCGTCCGCTGGCCACGCTGTACAAAGGCAAATGGCGCGAGGTCCCGTTGGTCCGGGGAGTGATCGCACTGATAGAAACGGTGGTGCTGGGCACGGGCGCCCTCATGTACTCGGCGCAGGTATCGACCGAGACGGAGCAGGAGAAGATAACGCCGGGCATGGTCTGGGGCAGCGTGATCATAGGTGTCGCCCTGGCGGTGGCGCTGTTCTTCATCCTGCCTCTGCTGGCAGCCAGGCTGCTCGATCCGTTTATAGCTTCGGCTTTCCTCAGCAACGTTATCGAAGGGGTGATCCGCATTATCCTCTTTATCATCTACCTCGCTGTCATAGGCCGTATGAAGGACATCCGCGAGATTTTCGCCTATCATGGCGCCGAACATATGTCAGTAAACG
Organism: uncultured Dehalococcoidales bacterium; assembly: GCA_964509615.1. Taxonomy (GTDB): domain Bacteria; phylum Chloroflexota; class Dehalococcoidia; order GIF9; family UBA5629; genus CAIMUM01. Next base: position 2,191 of record CAZDXZ010000200.1, on the reverse strand, counting down.
CCTTCGAGGCTGGAGAGCCGCTGGAAGTGGACAATGTGATGAAGTATTCCACCGCCCATACGCGCTGCGGCACCAGCTTTCTGCTGGTAGTCCTGATACTGGCCATCGCCGTCTTCGCTCTGCTGGGCCGCCCTCCCATCTGGATCAGCATTGCCTCTCGTATCCTGCTGCTGCCGGTCATAGCTGCACTCAGCTACGAGTTGATCAAATTCGAAGCAGCCTACAGCCACAACCGGCTGGTCCACTGGCTTCTCGTGCCGGGACTGTGGCTGCAGTCCATGACCACGCGCAAACCGACATCCGGCCAGGTGGAAGTCGCCATAGCGGCCATGAAAAAAGCTCTCGAGAACGACGGCCTCGCTCCCTTCCTGCAGCGTCAGTCTGACCCATCCATGTAATCGCAAATCAATTTACCTTTGGTTTGACCCTTTTTTCGAGCAGGTGTTAGAATACCCTGCAGCCTTGATTTTCAAAATCCTTTTTAATTCAGGAGGTACTACCTATGGCAAGTAATTATCAGCCCCTTATGGGCAAAGTGGCCCTGGTGACCGGCGCAGGCGGCGGCATCGGCAAAGCAGTGGTCCTCAAGCTCGCTGAGGCAGGAGCAGATATCTTAATGTGCGACAAGAAGACGGACAGCCTGCAGGGACTGGCGGACGAGGTGAAGAAAACAGGCAGGAAAGCAGTCTGGACCGGCACCGACATGGGCGTGATGGAGGATGTCAATAAGCTGGTCGACAAGGCCAAAACCGATTTCGGGGGGGTTGATATACTGGTCAATTGCGCGGCGGTAAGCCCTTTCTTCGGCCCCGTTCTGCAGGCGGATGAGAGACTCTGGGACAAGGTCATGTCCGTCAACCTCAAGGGGCCCTTCTTCCTGTCGCTGGGCATAGCCAAATTGATGATTGAAAATAAAAAGCCGGGGAACCTGATTAACATCGCATCTGCGGGCGGCATGCGGCCCGACCCCATGCTGGCAGTCTATGCCATCAGCAAGGCCGGTATGATACACATGACCAGGATGCTGGCCACCGAACTCGGCCCGTACGGCATCCGCTGCAATTCCATCTCTCCTTCATTTATACGAACCCGCTTTTCTCAGCCCATCTGGGGCGTCCCCGAGATCCTCGACATGGCGGTCAAACAGATACCCCTGGGACGCATCGGTGAACCCGAAGAGGTGGCCAAGGTAGTGGTTTTCCTGGCCTCGGACGATTCGAGCTACGTCAACTGCGAAAACATCGTGGTGACCGGTGGAATGTACGCCGGATGATTTAAACCGTGAGGAGGTGCCCATGATTTCATCGAGCGAATACCGCAAGCGTCTGAGCAAGATGAGGCGCAACATCTACAACAAGGGCAAGCTTATCGACCGCGATCACAAGCACCTTCAGGGAGCGGCCAACGTACTGGCTAAAACCTATGACCTGATCACCGATCCTGAATTCAAGCAGTACGAGGACCTGCTCACAGCCACCTCTCACCTGACGGGCGAGAAGATCAACCGCTTCAATCACATCCACCGCAGTATGCAGGACCTGCTGGCCAAGCAGCGCATGACCAGAGTCACCGCGCACCAGGTGGGCGGCTGCATCGCCCGCTGCATGGGTATCGATTCCAGCAATGCTCTCTCCGTCATCACGTACATGACGGACCAGAAATACGGGACCGAGTACCATAAGAGGTTTGAGAAATGGCTGCGGGACTTTCAGACCAATGACCGCACCTGCTGCTGCGCGCAGACCGACGTTAAAGGTAATAGGCCCTGGAGGCCACATGAGCAGAAAGACCTTGACCTGTACGTCCGCGTGGTCGAGAAGAAGAGCGACGGGATAGTTGTGCGCGGGGCCAAGGTGCACAATTCCTTTGCCCCGGTGGTGGAGCAGATAAATGTCATACCCACCCGAGCGCTGACCAAAGAGGAGGGGGACTGGGCGGTGGCGTTCAATATTCCCGCCGATGCCGAGGGAGTTAAGCAGATAGTCAGTATAGCCATGCCCGATGTGCCCAAAGGCTACGACGGACCCGGGCCCTGGGGTGGAGCGGACTCTATGACTGTTTTCGATGACGTATTCGTCCCCTGGGACAACGTCTTTCTCTGCGGCGAGCCCGATATGGGCGGCTATCTGGCGCTGATGTTTGCGCTTTATCACCGCCACAGCTATACCGGCTGCAAACCTGCCATGACCGA
>CAZDXZ010000199.1:0-2692 GCA_964509615.1 uncultured Dehalococcoidales bacterium | reverse complement strand
AGTACTACACAATCGAGATACGTCGCGGTGTGGCCGAGGTGCGCAGCGGTCTGCCCGTAAACGCGATTGCTACCGTGACGGGGACGCGTGACTCAATAGGTCCCCTGTTATCCGGTGTGACACCAGTGCAGGAGGCGCTCAAGAATCCGGATATTAAAATCGATGGGTCTATGGACGGCCTTGTTAAATTCATGGGATATTTCGAGATGCTATATCAGAAGTTCCCGAACTATTTCTTACGGTAGATTATGAATAAAAAAGAGGGGGCTTTACCGCGGATACTGCCGATAGTCCAGTGGCTGCCGCAGTATGATGTAAGAAAGCTGCTGCGCTGGGACATCATCGCTGGAGTTACTCTCTGGGGTGTGGTGGTACCCGAGGGCATTGCCTACGCGGGCCTTGCCGGGATGCCGTTGCAGGCGGGCCTTTACACGTTGCTTGCTTCCCTGGTCGCATATGCGATTTTCGGCACAAGCAAACAGCTTGTGGTTGTCTCCACTTCGGCCTCGGCGGTGATGCTGGCCTCGGTAATAACTGCGCTTAATCCGCCCGACCAGGCATCGTATATCGCACTGGCCGGGGGTCTAGTGCTGGTGGTGGGCGCACTATTCCTGCTGGCAGGCATACTCAGGCTCGGCTTCATCACCAATTTCATATCTCGTCCGGTGATGGAGGGATTTATATTCGGGCTAGCCATCTTCGTGGCCGTCAAACAGCTACCCAAACTTTTCGGTGTCTCTTCCGGGGACGGCAATACATTTGAACAGGTATGGTACGTTATGAACCACCTTGGCCAGACAAGCATACCTACGCTGCTGGTCGGGGCGGGCGCGCTGATCGTGCTGTTTATATTGCACAGGTATGCCCGGCGAGTGCCGGCGGGGCTGGTAGTACTTATCGCAGGCATTGTCGCCAGCGCAGCCCTGGGCCTTTCAATGGTCGGAGTTAAGACGGTGGGAGTGATTCCGGCAGGCTTGCCCTCCGTCGGACTGCCGGAAGTGCGGTTGCGCAACCTCTGGGTGCTGCTGCCGAGCGCACTGGGAATGTTCCTGGTAGTATTCAGCGAAGGGCTGGGCGCCGCCGATGTTTTCGCTTCAAAACACAAATATGACGTCAGGCCGGACCAGGAATTAATAGCCTACGGCGCCGCTAATGTATCATCCGGATTATGCGGCGGGCTGGTGGCGGGCGGAAGCCTCTCGCAATCTTCTGTAAATGACAGCGCCGGCGCCAGGACGCCCGTATCTCTGATAGTCGCAGCTGTGATGGGACTGATAACGGTTGTGGCCCTGACACCGCTGTTTACCAGTTTGCCCGAGGCGGTGCTGGCGGCTTTGATTATCTTTGCTGTGGTGCGCCTGATGAAATTTCGCCAGATGCAGGGATTTTATAAGCTGCAGAAGGCCGAATTCTGGATGGGCATGATAGCACTGCTGGGCGTATTGCTGCTGGATGTATTACCCGGCCTGGCTATCGCAGTGCTGTTCTCCCTTGTCTACGTTATTTATAAGTCCAGCCGGCCTCACGTGTCCGTTCTGGGGCAGGTACCCGGAACAACCGGCGCATATACAGACATTCAGAGGCATCCGGAGGACCAGCCTGTTGATGGGTTAATGATATTCCGTCTGAATGCGCCGCTCTATTTCGCCAACTCGTCTCTCATATACAGCAGTTTAAAGGATTTAATTGCCGGGGACGTGCCTCCTCCCAGGGCTGTTATCCTCGATATGTCGGCCTGCGATAACCTCGATATCACCAGCCTGGAGATGCTGGAGAAGCTGATAAAAGAGCTGAGAGAAGCAGGAATCGAGATAATGGCCGCCGATGTTCACCAGCCCGTGCGCGATATGGCGCAGCGCTCCGGGCTGGCAAACGAATTCAACAGGTCTATGGTGTTCCCCACTGTGGATACGGCCGTCAGAGAATACCTCAAGAATCATGCCGGGCATGTTTCAGGGTAAGCCCCCCGCCTACCTGACTAGGATTACTACTCTTTAGTCGATGCTGTCCTTGGTGCTGGGCACGTTGCCCGAGATCCGGGGATCGATGCGCGTGGCGGTATCAAGGGCGCGTGCCAGCGCCTTGAACAGGGCCTCTGCCTTGTGATGGTCGTTCTTGCCGGCCAGCACCCAGGCATGTATATTGAAGCGCGCTTCCTGGGCGAAGGAGACGAAGAAGTGGTGCACCAGGTCTGAATGCATCTCCGATATGACGGGCTCTTTAATGGCGGTCTCGATGATGGCATGACCCCGGCCCGATATATCCAGCGCCACCAGCGCCACGGCCTCGTCCATGGGAACGACCGCATGGGCCATCCTGACAATGCCCTGTTTATCGCCCAGCGCCTGGTTAAAGGCGCGGCCCAGCGTGATGGCCACATCCTCAACCACATGGTGCTGGTCGGGTCCGTTGGCCGAGATATTAAGATCGAAAATGCCGTGCTGGGCAAGCTGGCAGAGCATGTGGTCGAAGAAGAGGATGCCCGTGGTTATCTCGTAGCGGCTGCCGCCGTCGATATTGACCTCGACCTTGATGGAGGTCTCTTTTGTTCGCCGGGTAATGCTTGCTTTGCGTTCGGACATCTTCACCTCTTAATTGCTGGTTTTCAGGCAAAGGTTATCACATATCCTGGAGGGTGGCAATCACACGTCGCGTATCTTCCGGACGCCCGATGCTGATACGAATATAGTCT
>CAZDXZ010000198.1:0-2716 GCA_964509615.1 uncultured Dehalococcoidales bacterium | reverse complement strand
TATTGTATACAATAGGCTATGGTGTGTGTTTTCCTCAAATAAAAAAATAGAAGAAACGAATCAAGCTAAGCGATCGTGCGGAAATTGACTCGTTTTGGGGTATGTGGGGCTGGTGGGGGAAATAAAACGAGTCAAACGGTTGTCAGAGTTTATCAAGCCATGCCCGTACTGCTTTCAGGTGGTGCTCCGAGCAATCGGGATTTTTAAGCAACTTCTCCAGGTCACGGCAATATTCACCCGGCCTTAAGGCAAACATGGGTGACTTTTTGGAGCGCCATATTTCTATAACCTGGTCAACCGGCATACCCAGGATTGACGCCTGATTAACATCGCCAGGCGCTGCCGGCTTACTCAAATTATTAGCTTCAAAATTATTAACATCGCCAAATTTCCTTAATTGGCGATCTTGGCGATGTAAATCATTTTCACGCCCTGCATCATTAAGGTCGCCATCCTGGCGATGTAAATCCACGGGCAGGCCCCATGTCCAGCCCCCACCGCCCCGCTTGCCTTTCTCACCCATGCGACGGGTAATGACGGATATCTGAGACTTGGCCCTTTCCAGTGTCCGTTTGCTTATGCCGATGGATTCTGCAGCTCTATAAACGTCCTTTCCCGGGACCGGGCCATCGGCGAGCTCATCTCTGAGAAAAGTGGCTGCTTCGTCCAATTCAGAACCGACAGCACCATTATCCGCAGCCAGGATCTGCGCGGCTGTTAGGGAAGATTCACCAGTCCAGTAAAAGCCGCCATCCCTGAGTTCGTAGCCAACTGATGGTCCCGCCGGTGCGAGATTGGACTTGATATGTACAAGTGCCCTGCTCGCTTGATCCTCAGCATCGCAGCCCGCTAATAACACCGAGCGGCAGGCAGCCGTAAAGTCAATGCTGCCAATGCCTCGATAAATGGCCTTATTCTGGCCTCCTTTAGTGAGATGCCTCACGGCCAGGACGGCAAGCTGATGGTTTTCCGCCAGCTTGGCTAAACGAGCCATAATTGAACGAGTCTCATTGGCCCGGTGGATATCCACGCCGGAGCCCAGATATGCTACAAGTGGGTCAATAATTAGAAGCTTCGGTTTCTCCTGACCGATGCTGTTTTCAAGCCTGGTAAAGCCCTCATCATTCAGTGTGATGGCATCGTCAATAGCATATACGTGGGCAACATCCGCACCCATTGTATTTAGCCTTGGGCGTATGGTATCACCCAGGCCATCCTCAGCAGATGCCAACATGACATTATGTGGTTCCCCTGTGGTCTGCCCCGGCAGTCCGCGGCCCAGGCTGACGGCTGTTGCGATGGCCAGCGTTATCCAAGATTTCCCGATTCCAGGATCGCCTTCCAGAAGCGTCAATTTACCCAGAGCGATATACGGATGCCATAGCCACATCACATCCTCGGCCGGGACATCCTTCATGCAGCGTAAGGTAAGGCTGGTAGCATCATCCCGCAGATGGTCTTTTCCCTTGCGCTGTTTTTCAATACTCTTAGCATTTATTTTCTGCCTGTAATCACGGAGTTTCTGCTCCTTACCTTCCTTTTCATCGTTATCTGCAAGTGCGAACGGGCTGACCCCTTCCGCCGGGGCTTCGAGCACCGGATGCTCTTTTGCCATTTTACCCATGGCACCGGCCTTCATCGCGGTTGATGGTGGCCCTGCGCTCCGCCCGGCATTGAGGACAGCGCAGGGGGATTTTCAACCCCTTGGAACTGTAGAACTTCTGCTCCGAGATGGTAAATACCCAGGGCTGGCCACAGTCCTTGCAGATGAATGTTCTATCTTTATATTCCGGTTGGTTTTGCATCGGGCGTTCCTTCTGACCTTCCGTTCAATAGCTTCTCAAGCTGCACACGGGGCACCACGAGCCGCCTGCCTATGCGAATTGTCGGGATAGTGCCATCGTGTACAGCTTTGTAAGCGCTGGCCCTGGATAAGCCGAGAGCCTTTCCGGTTTCCTCTACGGTGTAGGTTAATTTGTCCACGTATTTGCCTCCTATAATTCTTAAGCAGTTGACAGGTTTCATTACCTACAATTATAATTAGCTTGTACGGAATAGTATAGGTATTAACAAGGAATAGTGATATCTATTAAGAAGGAATTAAAGGAATAGATGATGATTCAGCGACAGAAACGTGCCAGAATATCCCCGGAAACAAAGGGCCTGATCTTTGAGAGAGCCCTGGAGCAGCCACGCATTCCGCGTACTGCGCTGGCGGAGAAATTGCAGGTTGAAATTAGGGGACGGAAGGAAGACGTGCCCGATTTGGCCGTTCTCGAGCGGATGATCTCTTATTATCGTAACCACGCGGAGGACGACCCCCAGGATAAGCCCTGGGACCTGAGAACATTGAATACATACCCGCTGCCGCCGGAGTCGCTTCCCGCTGTTATAGAGGCTTGGATGATCCTTAAGCGCAGGCAAGGCTACGCGCTCTCTATCCGGCAGGCTAAGTGGGTGTCATGGCTGCATCCTTTTTACAAGAAGAGGGAAGAGCTGGTTGATAGTGCCCTCTTTCATTCTTGGATTGAGCTGCTTGAGAAAATGATCACCCACAGCGGATTTGATTGGCAGATACTTAACATCATCCTTTATAAAATGATCTCAGGGGAGAAGCTGTCTGAGAAATATATGGTTGAGAAAATTTATAGGGAACCGATAACCGGCTTCGGCGTGCAGTATACTAAAACCATGTTGTCTGATGAAATTCAGAAAC
>CAZDXZ010000197.1:0-2724 GCA_964509615.1 uncultured Dehalococcoidales bacterium | reverse complement strand
CCGCCGCGTTCAGCCCGGCCGCCCCGCTGCCCAGCACCAGCGTGTGCACGCGGGTCAGCGGTATGCGGTAGCTGTTCCTTCCCGCTTTCAGATTGAGATGTTTATCCATCTTGCCCTGCGTCCCAAGCAGTTACAGCATACCCCATGCCTGCAAACCGTTTCAACGCAGTCCGTCCGCCCCGGCATCCGTGCCGACGGTGAAATCGCATTTGGAACGGCCTGCTATAATTAAAGCATGATGAAACAATTAAGCAAGGCTACAGGCCATACATTCAGAAACAATCTCTGCATGGCGGCTGCGGCCGCTGTGCTGCTGATAGCCGGATGCTCGGCGCCACCACCTGCGCCGGCTGCGACACAGCAGGAGCCTGCAGTCACATCGCCCAGGCTGGGCGTCAACTCGCTGGCCCTTAATATCCAGTTCAAGGAAGGCGATGGTAAGACCGTCACCAGACAGATCACCTTCATGAACGAGGGCGGCGGGGTCATGATCTGGGGCGCCCGTGAGGCCGCCTCCTGGATGTGGCTGACCGAGAGGGACGGCGCGCTGGAGAAAGGATACAGCAAGACGCTGGACGTCTATATCGCACCCGCCGGCATGGCCGCGGGCACATATACGGAGAACATCACCATCGAAGGCGCCGGCACCAGGAACTCGCCTCAAAACGTGGTGGTGACCATGGTCATCAATCCACCCGCGCCAACGGCCGCCGAGGTTGCCGCCGCCGCCAAGAAGCCGACGCCCGAGCCCCCCTGGGATTACAACGAATACAAAAACGACGTTTATAATTTCAGGCTCAGGTATCCCAAGGACTACAAGCAGCAGGGGCTGAGCGATTCGGTCTGGGGCGCGGTCACCTCGGGATCCTCCCCGCAGGCCAATTACATCCGGGTAACCATACAGGGCTCCTACGGTGTGGACTTCGATTCGACAGCATATGAGTGGGCCAAGTCCACACGTCTGTCCGGCGGAGGCGCCAGTCCCAAAGTGGTGGCCAGCGAGAACACCACTCTGGCGGACGGAGTCACACCGGCCTGGGAGATTCTGTACGACTGCAAGTCCTCCACCAAGATCTCTTCCCAGGTCTATGTCTTCGGTATAAAGAAGGGCTCCCGCTATATAATGTTCGGCGGTGTGGCGCCGCTGGATGTGGCTCCTTCCAGGCTGGAGATATGGAAACAGATCGCTCACACCATGGAGCTGCTGGACGATGACTAGGGCGCGGTCCAGGTCTCGCTGGTGACCATGGGCGCCTGTGCGCCGGGCGTCGAAGGCACGATGCGCAGGTTGTAGGACAGGTACTGTTTGGAGGTGTTCTTCATCACATAGCTGAACCCGGTGACGCCCTCGGTGTAAGCCGTCTTGCCCGCGCCGTACTGGACGGTTATCTGCACTGGGACGCCGTTGAGCGTCAGGGACATATCGGGCGTAAGGTATTCGAACCAGAAATTCACCGGCTGCTGCGTCGTGACCCGGCGCTCCTCTTTGTAGCCGGGAGGCACTCCGATGGAGAATACGCTGTTGGCCTCCGTCACAACCTCATGCCGCTCCTTGGTCTGCGTCTCCGGAACGGCCGGCTGTGACGAGGGCGGCGCCTGCGGATGCTGCTGCTCGGCAACCCCCTTGTTGCCGGAATATATCTTCACACCCTGGCCCTGGAGCGGGTCGGGCGCGCAGGACTGGCAGCCCGAAGCAGTCGCCAGCAGCACGGCTGCGGCCAGAATTGCCGGCAGGGCAGGATTTCGCATGTCCGCATTATAGCAGATGCGTATACCAATTTAACACCGCGATATTCTATAATAGCCGGTCGACGCGGAACGCCGGGGGACGACATACACTTTACATAAGGAGGAAAGATGGAATTCAGCTATCTTAAATACGAGGTTTCCGACAATATATTGATGCTGACGCTCAACCAGCCCGAGATCATGAACGCGGTCAACTCCGCCGCCTGCGCAGAGCTGGCGGCTGCCTTCGACCGGGCCGACAACGACGACAGCGTGCGCGTGGTGATCGTGACGGGGGCGGGCAGGGCCTTCTGCGCCGGAGCCAACCTTTCGGACGAGAGCAAGCTGGACTCTTTTCACGACAGGTTTACGGGCAGGGGGGACAGCGCGCCGCGCAGGGACGAGGGTGGTGTGGTCTGCCTGCGCATCTACGATATGAAGAAGCCGGTCATCGCCGCCATCAACGGTCCCGCCGTGGGCTTCGGCATCACCATGACGCTGCCCATGGACGTGCGCATTGCCGTTAAGGGCGCCAGGATGGGATTCGTCTTCGCCAGGAGGGGCATCATACTGGACGGCGCCGCCACCTGGTTCCTGCCGCGTCTGGTGGGGATGGGGGCGGCGGCGGAGTGGGTGTACAGCGGCCGCGTCTTCAGCGCGCAGGAGGCCTACGAGAAGAGGCTGGTGAGCGAGCTGGTGGAGCCGGAAAATCTAATAGTCAGGGCCAGGGAGATAGCCGCGGGCATCGCCGACAACAGCTCGTCCATCTCGGTGGCCATCTGCAGGCAGCTGATGTGGAAGATGCTGGGCGCCGACCATCCCATGGAGGCCCATATACTGGAGACCAAGGCGCTGAACTGGATCTACGGCGAGAAGGACGTTACGGAGGGAGTGACGTCGTTCCTGGAGAAGCGTCCTCCCAGGTTCCCCATGAAGGTCAGCACGGACATGCCGGATTTCTATCCCTTCTGGAAGGAGCGGGCCTTCAGGGCCTGA
>CAZDXZ010000196.1:0-2745 GCA_964509615.1 uncultured Dehalococcoidales bacterium | reverse complement strand
ACTATGGAGATCATCGACGCCATCAATTCACGTTACAGCGTTCGCGCCTTCAAGCCCGATCCCGTGCCCAGGCATATACTGGAGGAGCTGCTGACCGTTTCGCAGCGTTCCCCCTCCTGGGGCAATACGCAGACCTGGGAGTTTGCTGTGGTGGGAGGCGCTGTGCTGGATGACCTGAGAAAAGCGCTGGCCGGCCGGGCCTTCGCGCAGGAGGAGCGCAACGCCGATATACCCTATCCTGAGTGGACGGGCCCGTATAAAGATCGGCGCAGGCAATTGGGGCACAAATTGTACGAGTATATGGGCATCGGCAGGGAGGATGTGGAGAAGCAGCTCAACTGGTTTGTCGGCATGTACCGCTTCTTCGATGCGCCCAACGCAATCTATATCACCGCCGACAAGTATGTCAGCGACTGGGCCATCATGAACGTCGGCCTGGTCGCGCAGACCATCAGCCTGGCCGCGCTGCATTACGGCCTGGGCTCCATCATGCTTGCTGCGGGGGTCAGCTACCCCGACACGGTCAGGCAGAAGCTGAACATACCCGAATCCAAAAAGATACTCATCTCCATCGCAATAGGCTACCCCGAAGAGGGTGCCAGGGTTAACAAATTCAGGACGGAGCGAGTGCCGCTGAGCGAGATCTGCTCCTGGCACGGCGTTTGATATAGAACAATATTACCCCGGGCTTTTCCATCTGCGGGATTGTCAGAAACTACAGTTGTCTTTGTTGTGGTATCATATGAAAAGTTCTGTTCGAAATGCATACGTTGATGCTTTCTTGATGGATAACAAGTCCAGGCAAAAGTTTTAACATATTATGCAAGAAGCTGCTCTCGTCATAGGCTTGGTCGGCGTACTGATTTTCGCCGCGCACCTGTTCGAGGCGATATTCAGGCACACCAGGATACCGGATGTATTGCCCCTGGTGGTGATCGGCCTCGTGCTGGGGCCCCTTTTAGGTATAGCCACACCTACGAGTTTCGGTGCGGTCGGCCCCATCTTCACTGCAGTCACGTTTGTTTTGATACTATTCCAGGCAGGGACCGAACTGAGCATTTCATCTTTGCGGAAAACTTATCAAGAGGCATTTATTCTCACTACTGTAACCTTCATACTAAATGTGCTGGTCATTGGGATTGCCATGCATTATTTAACAGGGCTGGGATTTGCCAGGTCATTTATTCTTGCGTCTGTAGTCGGGGGCATATCATCTGCGGTTATAGCGCCCATGCTGGGACAATTGAACATGCAGGATGAGAGCAAGGCTGTGTTACTATTGGAATCGACGATTACGGACGTATTTTGTGTAATAGCAACACTCAGCGCGATTGAAATCGCCAACCTTGGCGATATTGCCCAGTTGAACATAGGACTGACAGTTGGCAAACTTGTAGCCTCGTTTTTGCTTGCCGCAATGCTGGGTACAGTCGGCGCATTCGGCTGGTCATATATATTAAATAAAGTCCGCAGCCTGGAGAACTCGATGTTCACCACCGCGGCTATTGTTTTCGTTATCTTCGGCATCACTGAATGGCTGGGTTACAGCGGTGCTATAGCTGCCCTGGCCTTTGGCATCACGCTGGGAAATATCAGTTCATTGCGTTTGCCTAAACTATACAACATCCACAGTACCGGCCTGAGCGGCCTGAATATCCATGAGAAAGCGTTTTTCTCCGAGTTGGTATTTATACTGAAGACGTTTTTCTTCGTGTATATCGGTATTTCCCTGCAGCTGGCGAACTGGTGGCTGATATTGATTGGACTCGCTTTGACTGTCCTTATTTTCATAATACGTATACCTGTCGTGAAATTCACCGTCCTCAAATCCACGCCGATTTTAGATGCTTCTATGCTGGCGGTTGTTATACCCCGGGGACTGGCGGCAGCCGTGCTTGCTTCCATCCCGTTTCAACAGGGTATGGAGGGAGGAGAAATCATCCAGAACACCGCTTATGCAATAATCCTGATCAGCATCATAATAACCTCTTTGTTTGTTTTCCTTATCGACAAAACCAGATTCAGCAGATTCTATGCCTGGTTTTTCTCAAATCTCGGAAAACAATCTAAAGTTGTTGACTAACCCGGACGGTGTGTGTATTTCTGCGCCGGGATATGCCCAATAATCAAGAGGTATAACCGGCTTCTTGCATGTAAATGGACTGTAGATATATACTTGCGCCCAGACCACAATTCAGGAGGTAGAGATGAGCGGAACGAGCGATTATGATCTTAAATCCGTGAAATTGCCCAGGCTGGTGGGAGGTCAGTTATCCGCAATGGCCGGTGCGCTGGAGAGCGGGCTGCTGAGGGCCCTTATCCTTCCATCGATGCTGAAAAGCGGCGGCATAACGGCTTTCCGCGCCCTGTCGCCGCAGGAGTCACCCACCTTTCTTCCCACCGCCTATGCGGATAAGAAGGCGACGCCGGAAGCGGGGCCGGACCTTAAAGCACTGAACAAGATCGAAGGCGGTGCGGGGGGCGGTCCGTTCAAAACGGCCAGGGACTATGCCAGGGCCTACCGGGAGGGCAAAGCCAATCCCGAAGACGTGGCCAAAAAGGCGCTGGATGCCATCAAGCAGGCCGATGCAGGAAGCCTGAAGCTGCGCCCATTCATAGCTGTGAACGAGGGAGATGTCATGCAGCAGGCGCGGGCGTCGGCCGAGCGCTGGAAGGATAAGAAGCCGCTCAGCGTGCTGGACGGCGTGCCGGTGGCGGTCAAGGACGAGGTGGACATGGTGCCCT
>CAZDXZ010000195.1:0-2758 GCA_964509615.1 uncultured Dehalococcoidales bacterium | reverse complement strand
ATCCCCTGTGACGTCGTCGTGGAGGTCTGGGCCTGCTCGGTCGTGACACGCAAAGAGAACACGGTGAAATGCGATACCGGGGCCGAGACCTCTTTTGCGCTGGTATCAACGGTTGAGCTGAGCTTGACCCAGGATGCGCCGTTCCAGTAGGCGATGTACAGGTTTGATTCGAGCGCGCCGGCGGGCAGAGAGGCCTTCTCGTATTTCAGCGTCATGGTCGCTGCCGGAGAGAAGGTGGCGCCCGACGGCATGAAGCTGTAGGCGCGTATGAGGGTGGAGTTGTCGCCCGCCGCCGGGGGCTTGGATTCGGTGGCGGCGCCCAGCAGGGTGGATCCCTGCATGTTGATTTTGGTATTGGCCGCCAGACTGAGCCTGACGCGCCCGTCCGAGCCGGCCAGCTCCCTGGCTGCGGGCAGGATATTGTCGACAAGCGTGAAGGTCCCGGCCTTGCCGAGCATGAGGGTCGATATCGTGCGGGTATTTGTAGTCTCCGTCGTGGAGTTGACGGTGATGGAAATCGAGATGGTGCAGTAATGCTGGGCGCTGTCGTCGGCGCGCACTATGAAGCTGTAGGCCTGGCCAACGGAGGGCGTGCCGGAGATAACTCCCGTGGAGCTGTTGAGCGTCAGCCCGTCGGGCAGGGTGCCACCGATAACGGACCAGGTATAAGGTTCGGTTCCACCGCTGGCGGTGAGCGTCACGGAATACGCCGTGCCGACGGTGCCGTCGGGCAGGCTCGACGGTGAGATAGTGCATGATGCATCGGCCAGCGCAGGCTGCATTACCATGATGGGTGAGACGGCGGATAGGACGGACGCTATGAGCAAGATGGCAACAATCGCCGATATGGTACGATGCATGCTGAACATATCTCTATTATATCAGCGGTCCGACAGGATTTTCTCGATCTGCTCCCTCAAAGGCGCGAGATCGCTAACAACTGTTTCCCACACCTCTTTAAGATCGACATCAGCATAATCGTGGACGATAATGTTACGAGTTCCAGCAATTGCTTTCCAGGGCACTTCAGGATATTTATTGCGTATTGTGGCCGGTATATGTTTGGAAGCTTCACCTATGATTTCCAAACATCTTACCACAGAATAATTAGTCTTTTTATCCTGAACAAATTCGGCGTATGACATATTGGAAATAAAGCTTCGTACAGCGTCTATATTAATAATTATGTCTTTAAGATAAATGGAATAGTCTCTCATAGATGGATTAAATCCTTCAAAACGTTTTCACGTAATTCTGGACGTAGATTACCGCTGGGAATCACATCAACTTTTCGCCCCGTAAGATCTTCAAGATAAATGTTTAGACCTGCACGTTCGAAAAGGCCGATAACTTTATTAAATGTGACCAGGAAGTCTATATCGCTTCGTTTTTTCTGGTTGCCGCGCGCGTAGGATCCGAACACGCCGATTTTATCCACATGAAACCGGCGCTTGAGTTCCGGCTTGTTCCGCCGAATGATCTCCCTGATCTCCTCCAGACTGGAAACCCTGGCCCTGCGCTGAGTTGCCATGAGGCTATTATACTTTAGTGTTGCCGTCTCCGTATATAGAAAGCGCCGCCTGCCAGCGCGGCCAGGATGAAGGTGACGCTGTCGATTCGTTGTATCCGGGCTCCGGAGCCAGGGATAGTCAATAACGGATGCGACAACAGGGCGAAAGTATAACAGCAGCACAGTTTTCTGTAAACAGGAATTATGAAGGCTTTGTAGATAAGTGTTAAAATATCGTCCACGTTTGCAGATGAATATTGAAACTGAACTGGCCAGATATCAAACCTCTCACCCCACACTCCTGACCATAGGTGTTTTCGACGGCGTGCACCGCGGCCACCTGCACCTGCTGGGGCACCTGGTGGCCCGCGCACGTGAGAAGGGATGCCCTTCGGGTGTGGTCACGTTCCGCACTCACCCGGAGAAGGTGCTGGGCCGACGCGATACCATCCCCTGGATAACCACGCTGCGTGAACGCACACGCCTGCTGCGCGCGGCCGGGGTGGACCTGGTTGTGCCGCTTACCTTTACCAGGGATGTGGCCGCGCTTTCCGCGCGCGAGTTCGTCCTGCTGCTGCAGAAGCATTTGAACATGAATGGACTGGTGCTGGGGCCCGATTTTGCGCTGGGACGTGGCCGGCAGGGCGACCCGGACTGCCTGCGGCGGATTGGAGAGGAGCTCGATTTCCGTGTCGAGGTCGTCAGGCCTGCCAGGCTGGAGGGCGAGGTCGTCAGCAGCAGCTCCATCCGCAGATTGCTGGCGGCAGGTGACATAAAAAAAGTTGAAGAGATGCTCGGCCGCCGCTTAATACTGGAAGGAAAGGTGGTGACGGGAGACCGGCGCGGACGCACCCTCGGCTTTCCCACCGCCAATATCAATATGCAGCGGGAACAGGCCATGCCCAGGGACGGTATCTATGCCACCGTAGCAATCCGGGGGCGGCAGAGGATGGGGTCAGTGACCAATATCGGCATCCGCCCGACCTTCGGCGGGTTGAAACGTCTGGTGGAGACGTATATATTAGACTACGATGGCGATCTGTACGGAAAGCGGTTGTCTATTGAGCTGGTGTCCAGGCTGAGGGACGAGATGAGGTTCAGCAATGCCGAAGAGCTGAAAATTCAGATGAGTAAAGATGTCGAGCGGGCCAGGAAAGCACTGGACGCTACAGAAAAGGAATAAATTATGAAGAAACTGTCCGATGCCGAGTTCAAGCGCCTCTTCCGCCGGGGCGTGAGCCAGATTAT
>CAZDXZ010000194.1:0-2778 GCA_964509615.1 uncultured Dehalococcoidales bacterium | reverse complement strand
ATGAGCATGGCGTCGCCGAAGCTGTAGAATCTATAGTCTTCTTTTTTGGCTTCCTCGTAGCAGTGCAGTATGAACTCGCGCCCGGCGAAAGCCGAGGCCATCATCAGCAGCGTGGACCTGGGCAGGTGGAAGTTGGTGACCATGGCGTCGGTGACTCGGAACTTATAACCGGGCAGTATGAAAAGTCCCACCTGTCCCTCGAGAGCCTCCGCCCTCCCTTCCTGTGAAGCAGCTTCCATCAGCCGCACCGAGGTCGTGCCCACGGCTATGACGCGTTTCCCTCGGCTGTGCGTATCGTTTATAAGGTCCGCCGTCTCGCGGCTGACGGCGCCGTACTCGGTGTGTATGTGATGCCGGGAGGGGTCCTCGACGCGCACAGGCTGAAAGGTATCCAGCCCCACGTGCAGCGTGACGAAGGAGGTGTTGACCTTTTTGCGCCTTATTTCATCCAGCAGCCCGGGTGTGAAGTGCAGCCCGGCGGTGGGTGCCGCGGCGCTGCCCCTGAATTTCGAGTACACCGTCTGGTAGCGCTCGTCGTCCTCCAGCCTGGCGTGTATATAGGGGGGCAGCGGCATTTTACCGTAGCCGTCCGGCGCGTTCGCTCCGGTCAAACATACGGTGCGTATACCGCCCTCGCCGGTCCTGAGTATGGTGACCGTGAGGTTTCCCTCGGCGCCCGGCTTAACGCGGGGGACGATAACCCTGGCGCCCGGCAGCAGGCGGCGTCCCGGCCTTACCAGCGCCTCCCAGCTGCCGTCCTCCAGCCGTTTGAGCAGCAGTACCTCGGCCCTGCGCTCGCTTCCCTCGATCGTGCCGTTCAGGCGCGCCGGTATCACGCGCGAATCGTTCATTACCAGCGTGTCGCCCGGATTCAGGTAGTCAATGATCTCGTGAAAACGGCGGTGCTCGATGGTATGGCTGCGGCTGTCGACCACCATCAGGCGGCATTGATCGCGCCGGTCTAACGGATGCTGGGCGATGAATTCAGGCGGCAGTGAATAATCGAAATCGGATAGACGCATGCCCTTAGAACAGTCCGTGCACCCTGCCTGTCAACGGGTCGATATCGATGCGGCGGAAGGCCGGGTTGGAGCCTGTGCCGGGCATCAGGTTGACCTCGCCGGCAAAGAAGCAGAGGAACCTGGCGCCGGAGTAGATGATGATATCGCGTATGGGCAGGGTCCATCCTTTAGGCACGCCCTTGAGGGCGGGATCGTGGCTGAGGCTGAGGGGGGTCTTGACCATGATGGTGGCGTAGTCGTCGAACTCCGGATCTTCCTCCAGCGTTTTGGCCCTGGCCTCGGCCGCGTGCGACCAGGATACGCCCGCTGCGCCGTAGATTTCGCGCGCTATGGTCTCAACGCGGTCGCGTATCTTCATCTCCGGCGGGTAGAGGAACTTGAACTCGTTGTCATCATTGCAGGCTTCTTTGACCACATCCGCCAGCTCCAGTGCGCCCTCGCCGCCGAACTCCCAGTGCCGCGACGCGGCGCAGCGGGCACCCGCCTGCTCGGCGGCGCGCTGGACCATCTTTATCTCGGCCTCCGTGTCGGTGTGGAAGACGTTGATGCAGACCACCGGCTTGACGCCGGCCTCCTTGATGATATTGATGTGGTGCAGCATGTTGGGCAGGCCCTTCTCCACCAGGCCCAGGTCTTCGCGCGTGTATTCATCCGGTATCTTGATACCCGGAACTACGGTGGGGCCGCCGCCGTGCATCTTCATGGCGCGCACGGTGACCACCAGCACCGAGCAGTTGGGCTTGAGGTCGCTCAGGCGGCATTTCACGTTGCAGAACTTCTCGAACCCGATATCGGCGGCGAAGCCGCTCTCGGTCACATGGTAGTCGAACAGCTTGAGGCCCAGCTTGTCGGCGATAATCGACGACTGGCCCAGGGAGATATTGGCGAAAGGCCCGGTGTGCACCATCAGCGGCTGGTATTCGGCCGTGCAGCACAGCGTGGGATTGATGGTGTTGCGCATGAGGGCGGTCATGGCGCCGCCCACCTGCAGGTCGCCGGCCGTCACCGGGTCGCCGTGCTTGTTGTAGGCCACCGTGATCCTGTCCATGCGGTGGCGCAGGTCGCCCAGGTCGTGAACGATGGCCAGCAGCGCCATCAGCTCGGAGCTGACGGCAATCTGGAACTTGGACTGCATGGTGAATCCGTCCATCTTGCCGCCGATACCGACGATGATGTTGCGCAGGCTCTGCGCGCAGAAGTCCATCACCCAGCCCATCTCGATGCGCGTGGGATCGATCTCCAGGCGCTTCATGTTGGAGAGCGTCTGCAGCTTGCGGTCGTCGTAGTTGCGCTCGTGCTGCATGCGCGCGGTGAGGGCCACCATGGCCAGGTTGTGCGCGTTGGTTATATCGTTGATGTCGCCGGTCAGGCCCATGGAGAACTCGGTCATAGGAATGAGCAGGGCGTTGCCGCCGCCCGCCGCCGTGCCCTTGATATTCATGGTGGGCCCGCCCGAGGGCTGCCTGATGCAGCCGCCCACGTTGAGTCCACGCTTGCCCATGCCTTCCAGCAGACCGCAGGTGGTGGTGCTCTTGCCCTCGCCCAGCGGCGTGGGTGTCATGCCCGTCACCTGTATGTATTTACCGTCCGGCTTGTCCTTGAGCCTGCGCATGATTTTCATGTAGTCGAGCCTGGCCACCTTCCCGTAAGGGATGAGGTCGTCCTTCTTCAGGTCGAGCTTTTTGGGCCAGTCGTCCGGCTGAGGCATGTTCTTCTCAGCCTCCTCGGCGATCTGCCAGTCGCTCATCTTCAGCGG
>CAZDXZ010000193.1:0-2804 GCA_964509615.1 uncultured Dehalococcoidales bacterium | reverse complement strand
GTGGGCATTACGCTGGCTGTAACCAACGGCAATATCGCTCAGGCGGCATCGAAATCATACGAGGCAGGGCAGGTTTCAGATACGCAATATGCGCGGGGTCCCTGGTGCTCGGGGGGCACATGTTTCGGACAGGGGACAGGAACAACCGACCCGGATGACGTGTATATACCCGGCGGGGCCAAATGTCCTGCCTGCCCGGGTTACAACCAGGGCAGTCCCAGCGGCACAACCGGCTACAGGGGCGGTTGCTGCTCCAGGTAATAATATGACGTTTTCCTCTGATGCATAACCATCCTCCTGCAAAGGGACGAAGACTCGACCTCTTCGTTCCTTTATTTTATGTATGCTAAAATCAGCACAAAAGGGTATCCGGAAATGTCGCGCAGAAAGATACTGGTAGTGGACGACGAGACCAAGGTTTGCGAGCTGGTCAGGGCCTATCTCGAAAAAGACGGCTTCGAAGTCATATTGTCGGGAAATGGCAAGGACGCTGTAGACAAGGCCCGCACGCTCAAGCCGGACCTGATAGTGCTCGACCTCAATCTTCCCGGCATGGACGGCATCGAGGTCTTCCGCGCCGTCCGCGCCTTCTCGGACGTTCCGGTTATCATGCTCACGGCCAGGGATGACGAGGTGGATAAGATCGTGGGGCTGCAGATCGGCGCCGATGATTACGTCACCAAGCCCTTCAGCCCGCGCGAGCTGTCGGCCAGGGTTGCCGCGGTGCTGCGCAGATATTCCGACGGGGCCAGGACAGCGGAAAGGCTTGTCAGCGGGGACCTGCTGGTGGACTTCGAACGGCACGAGGTCAAATATAAGGACCAGGTGGTCGGCCTGACCGCAGCCGAGTTCAAACTGCTGGCGGTGATGGCCCGCAGCCCCGGCCGCGTCTTCACGCGTCTGCAGCTCATGGACTCCGCCTTCGGCGAGACCTACGAGGGCTATGACCGCACTATCGATGCGCATATCAAGAACATTCGGCAGAAGCTCGCCAGGATAGGGGGCGACGAGGATAACCCCGTGATAACCGTGCGGGGAGTAGGGTATAAAATGGAGCAGCCGCATGAATAGCCTTTCAGTCAAGCTCAGCCTGCTTTTTGCCGGCTTGGCGCTGCTGTGTATCGGCGCACTGGCCATCTGGGTCAACCAGGCCGTGAACGCCAGTTTCAACAGCTACTGCGAAATGCACAGCAGCACCTGCAAGTGTACGCAGCCCGAGACGGGCGTGATGGGACTGGGGCAGGACGAGCAGGCCTTTCTGCAGGACTCGCAGCGCTCGCTGGGCATTGCAGCGGTCGTGGCGCTGGCTGTAGCCGTGGCGCTGGGAATTATCGTCAGCGTGCTGGTGACCAGGCCTATGCGGGAGCTGGCGTCCTCGGCGCGCAAGGTGGCCTCCGGCGACCTGTCCCAGCGCGTTACGCACAGGAGCGACGACGAGGTCGGTGACGTGTCCGCCGCCTTCAATACCATGGCCGAGCAGCTTGAGATGAAGGAGAGGAGCCGCAAGCAGTTGCTGGCGGACGTAGCCCACGAGCTGCGCAATCCGCTCAGCGTGGTGCAGGGCAACCTCGAAGCCTGGCTGGACGGCGTCATCGCGCCCACCCCCGAGCAGATAGCGCCGGTTTATGATGAAACGGTCCTGCTCAACCGCCTGATCACCGACCTGCGGGAACTCACTCTGGCCGAGGCGGGGCAGTTGAAGCTTGAAATCGAGGAGACCGACCTGGCGAACCTCATCAACGCCGAGGCGGCTGTTTTCCATGCCCGCTGCCAGGAGAAGGGAGTTGCCATGTCCGCCGACCTGGCCGCAGACCTGCCGCACGTCAGGATAGATGGCCTGCGTATCAGGCAGGTGCTGCACAACCTGCTGGAGAACGCGCTGCGCTTCAGCGCGAAGGGAGGCAGCATTAGCATCAGCGCCGTTAAAGACGGGAGCAACGGCGTAATGGTTTCCGTTTCCGATACCGGCAGCGGCATTGATCCTGCCGATTTGCCCTATATCTTCGACCACTTCTACAAGGCCGACAGGTCGCGTCAGCGCAATTACGGGGGCGCCGGCATAGGGCTGGCGCTGGTGCGCAAGTACGTGGAGCTGCACGGCGGAAAGGTCTGGGCGGAGAGCGAGCCGGGCAAGGGCAGCACCTTCAGATTTACGCTACCTGCCGTGGCTTGAGCGCGGGAAGAACCTGGGCACCCTCTTTTTATACGCAAGATAGGCCCGGCCGAACTTCATCTCCATTTCCTTTTCCTCGACCAGTGTGATCTGGAAGTAGAAGAAGAGCACCAGCAGCGGAGAGAAGATCAGTGTCAACGCGATGGATCCGGTCAGCACTCCCACGCCGAAGAAGACCAGGAATATGCCCATCAGCATGGGATTGCGGCTGTACGCGTAGAGCCCGGTGGTGATGAGCTCCTGGGGCGGATTGATGGGCACGGGTGTGCCCCCGGCCCCGAAGAACTGCGCGTAGGTCCAGAGCACCGCAGCCGCGCCGGGCAGGAGCAGTATCAGTCCCAGTATGAGGTTCCAGGGAATGTAGATTATTTGAGGCAGGCTCAGCCACCTCTCGGTGAAGTAGGCGCCGATGAAGAAGAGGGACAGAAAGCAGGCGAAAAGGAATGCCACCAGCGCCGTGTAGAGCCAGCGTTTCCTGCTTTCTCCGGATCTGGCCATGCGGAAGATGGCGTCTGCGATCCGCTCGAATATGCCCATGTTCGGCGATTATACAACGGCGGTGATATAAATGGAACAGGGCGCATTGCGTCATAATTATTGTTACCGAAAAGGCAGTACTTGCGTCAAAATT
>CAZDXZ010000192.1:0-2805 GCA_964509615.1 uncultured Dehalococcoidales bacterium | reverse complement strand
CCCCTACATTTTGAACTGTAGGGGCGTTGCTTTAGCTGCGCCCGCACATTTTGACCAGTATGGAGACGATGCGCTCCGCCGCATGGCCGTCCCATAAGGGGATGGGTTTAGACTTAGATTGAGGTCGGGATTTGAGGATTTTTGCGGCCTCACGCGCCAGCCCGGCGCAGTCGCTCCCCACCAGCCTGTTGCCGCCCGCATCATGCGTGATGCGCCACACGGGACGGTCCATCACGGTCAGGCAGGGCGCCCCCAGCACCGCCGCCTCCACCTGCACACCGCCCGAATCGGTTATGATCAATCGCGCCCCCATCTCCAGCCTGAGCATGTCGCGGTAGCCCAGCGGCGTGGTCAGTATTAGAGAAGACTGAGATTCAGATTCAGATTTAGATTCAGACCTGGATTGCTTCGTCGCTGTGCTCCTCGCAATGACCGGGGCAGGAATCTTGAGGCCGAATTTGAGCAGGTTCTTGAGCGTGCGCGGGTGCGCCGGGAAAACCACCGGTATGCTGCGCGAGACCTCCTCCACCCGGGAGATGATTAATTTCAGCTTCTCCCGCTCGTCCACGTTGGCGGGACGGTGCAGCGTCAGCAGCGCGTATCCCCCCTCCTTCACCCCCAGCCTGTCCGGCACCTCCGAACGCAGGGCGCTCTCCCTCACCATGCGCAGGCTGTCGGCCATGATGTTGCCCACGCGGTGAATCCTGTCGGCGGGTAGCCCCTCTTTTTTCAGTTCGGCGTCATCGTACTTCGAGGTGGTGAAAAGGTAGTCCGAGATATGGTCGGTCAGCCGCCGGTTGACCTCCTCCGGCATGCCCATGTCGCCCGTCCGCACGCCCGCCTCCACGTGCGCCACCGGTATATGCAGCTTGACCGCCGCCAGCGCCGCCGCCAGCGTGGAGTTGACGTCCCCCACCACCACCACCAGATCGGCGCCGGCCCGCTGCAAAACCTTCTCGAACTCCATCATCACGCTGCCCGTCTGCCAGGCGTGCGTGCCCGAGCCCACGCCCAGGTGTATGTCCGGCCTGGCCAGCTCCAGGTCCTCGAAAAAGACCTGCGACATCTCGTAGTCGTAATGCTGGCCGGTGTGCACCAGCATGTAGTCTATCCTCACGCCGCCGCCGACAGCCGCGTTGTGTTGATCTATGGCCTTTATCAGCGGCGCGATCTTCATGAAGTTGGGACGCGCCGCCGCAACCAGCGTGATCCTCATAACAATTTAATGAACTCCTCAACAGATATCCCCGCCTGCCTCAGAATGGAAAGCAGGGTTTTAGGCGCCAGCTCCCGGCGGTGATAAGGGATGGTGACCCTGCAATTGTTCACTTCGTGTTTTAAAATATAATGGCTGCCTCTGATGCGATGAATGACAAATCCAATCTTGAGCAAGGCATCCACGGCCTGCCTGCCACCGGTCCGCGGCAGTTTCAAACGGTGACCTCTACAAATGCCTCCTCGGTCTTTTCGCCTGTTGGAACGGGCTCTCCATCGGCTATGAGGCTCTCTATATACAGCTCGATCGCCTCTTTGATGTTCGCCAGAGCTTCTCCTCTGGAATCGCCTTCACTGATACAACCCGGCAGTAGTGGGACTATGGCTGTATAACCGCCAAGCTCATTTGGCTCCAGGATGACTTTAAACCTCTTTACCATATACTCGCTACCTGCCTGCTAATTCTTGGTGAGTTATCTTCGGCCGCTGGTTCTTCAACCTGCGCTGCAATTCTTTTTTGAATT
Source organism: uncultured Dehalococcoidales bacterium (assembly GCA_964509615.1). Lineage (GTDB taxonomy): Bacteria > Chloroflexota > Dehalococcoidia > GIF9 > UBA5629 > CAIMUM01. Next base: position 1,066 of record CAZDXZ010000192.1, on the reverse strand, counting down.
CAGCTCTTAAGACCAGGCCCGAATCGGGGTCGCCGAAGAACTCCAGCATTTTTTGCTCAATTAAATGCTCGAGGTCATCCGCTGTCAGGTCTTTTATCTTGCTCATTTCAAATGCGCTCCGTTCAGGATAGCTCAATTATAATACATACCGACTGTCACCGACAGCGAGTCGATACAGGGGCTTCTAATTCGTGGCCTGTTTAACGGCCTCCGCCACCTGCTTCACCTGCTCCTCCGTCATCTCGGGGTAGATGGGCAGCGAGAGCACTTCGTCCTGCGCCCTCTCGCTGACGGGGAAATCACCCTTCTTGCCGCCCTGCCCGGCATAGACCGTCTGCAGGTGCAGCGAGACGGGGTAGTAGACCATGCTGGATACTCCCTTTTCGCTCAGGCTCTTCTGCAATGCGGCCCGGTCGCTGCCGGACTTCAGCCTGACCGTATAGTAGTTGTAGCAGTGATAGCTGCCCGGCGCCTCGTACGGCGCCGTTACACAGGGGATCTCGCCCAGGTATTTCGCGTACAGCGCGGCCACCCTCCGCCGCTGCCTTATCCAGTCGTCCAGATGCCTCAGCTTGACGCGTAAAACCGCCGCCTGCAGGCCGTCCAGGCGGCTGTTGAAGCCGGGGACCTCATGGTAGTATTTCCGCCTGGCCCCGTGGTTGCGCAGCATCCTCAGGCTCTCCGCCACCGCTGCGTCGCCGGTCACCACCATGCCCCCGTCCCCGTAGGCCCCCAGCACCTTGCTGGGGAAGAAGCTCAGGCAGCCGGCGTCGCCGAACGTGCCTACGCGGGATTGCCTGGCTGAGTGTTCGTCAGATTGCCGCGTCGCCTGCGGGCTCCTCGCAATGACGGGGGAAGAATAGGCCGCGCCCAGCGCCTGCGCGCAGTCCTCGATCACCTTCAGCCCGTGCTTTTTGGCTGTCTCCATGATGGGGCCCATGTCGGCCGGGTGACCGTAAAGGTGCACCGGCAGTATGCAGCGCGTCCGCGAAGTTATCCCGGCCTCGATCAGCTGCGGATCGAGGTTATATGTCTGCGGCTCGATGTCGCAGAAGACCGGAGCGGC
>CAZDXZ010000191.1:0-2809 GCA_964509615.1 uncultured Dehalococcoidales bacterium | reverse complement strand
GCTTACGATGTAAAGAAGGCAGCCGTGTGCGGACTATTCTGCCCTTCCTGCACCCTTTACATAGGCACTCAGGAAGATCCTCAAAGGCTGAAATTTCTGGCTGACAGGTTCAAGCTTCCGCTGGAGGAGCTTCGCTGCGGTGGATGCCGATCCGAGTCGCGTTCATTTTATTGTCGGGATGTCTGCAAGATGGCCGCATGCGCGGCTGAAAAGGGTATCGAGTTCTGCGGAAGCTGCCAATCATATCCCTGTCAGGAGTTAAAGGATTTCCAGTGTGCCATGCCGCACAGGATCGAGCTGTGGCGCTCGCTGGACCGTATCCGGGAGGCCGGCACTGAAGTATGGTACGCAGAAATGCTGGAACACTATGCATGTCCGTCATGCGGGGCGATCAATTCCGCTTACGATTTGCAGTGCAGAAAATGTGAGAACGATCCCGGCTGCGCCTATGTCGCGGAGCACAAAGACGAGATAATCAAGCAACTCGGCAAGATGAAATAAAAGCGGGCGGGTTTAAAAACGCCCCTACAGCTATCAAACGTAGGGGCGGACCATCAGGTCCGCCCGCCGTTATCTTATTTACAGTTGTTCTTTATCAGCTGGATATAGAAATCGATCATCTCGCTGTAGTTGTCGATCGAGATGCGCTCGTTGGTCCCGTGCAGTAGAACCAGTTCCTCGTTGGTGAACCTCTGGGGCAGGAAGCGCAGGATGTTGGGTGAGAGTCCAATGTAGCGCGTTGCGTCCGAGGCCGAGTTCGTCATCCCCGGGGCGATCACAGCTTCAGGAAAGACATCCCGTATAGTTTTGCTGAATGTTTTGAAGGCATTGGTGTCCGTCCCGGATACTGGTGATGCCTCGTTACCCTCACCGTATACCTTAACCGTCACGCGTGGGTCGTCGATCACCTTGATCACGCGCTGCTTGACACCTTCAATGGTTTCTCCCGGGAAGAGGCGGAAGTTGACCACAGCCCACGAACGCTTGGGCAGCACGTTCTCGCGGTCGCTCCCCTTCAGCATGGTGGGCGCGGTGGTGGTCCTCAGGGTCGCGTCTGTGGAAGGCGAGGCTGACAGTATACCCTGGATGACGCCATCCAAAAGCCACGTGTTGGCAAAGACGGTTTTATACAGGGTCGACATCTCGGGGCCAAGGTATTCAAACATCTGGCCTGCGGGTCCGCCAGTCAGCTTGGCCGGGAACGGATTTTTCTCAAGCTTGTCCACGGCGGCGGCTACGATGCCGGCGGTTGTCTGCCGCGGCGGCATGGAGGAATGTCCGCCCTCGGACTGTGCCGACAGCTCAAGGTTGAGGTAACCTTTCTCGGCCGTGCCGATCAGTGCCACAGGGCCCTTAATACCGGGGACGGCGCCGGTGATGAGCAGGAAACCCTCGTCGGTGATCATTTCGAAATCCTGCCCCTGCTCCTTGAAGTACTGCGCTATTTTGCCCGCGCCCTGCATGCCGGATATCTCCTCGTCGAAGCCAGAGGCCAGGTATACTGAGCGCGTAGGTTTAAATCCGTCCTTGATCAGGTACTCCAGCGCTTCCAGCATGCTGAGCAGCGCAGATTTATCGTCCAGTGTGCCGCGTCCCCAGATGTAGCCGTCGGCGACCGTGCCTGAGAATGGAGGATACGTCCAGCCCTCATCCACCGCAGGCACAACATCCTGGTGGGCCAGCAGAAGGATGGGCTTTTTCTGGGGGTCGCTGCCCTTCCACATATAGAGCAGGCCGTAACCGTTGATCACCTTCACTTCCAGATTCGAGTATACCAGCGGGAAACTCTGTTTAAGGTATTCCTGCTGTTTGGCGAACGGCTCGTAATCCACCTTCGAGATGTCCTCGTTGAAGACGGTTTTGAACTTGGTCGAGCCTGCCAGCCGCTGTGCGGCCTGGTTCTTATCGATACTGTAGGTTATCTTCTGGCCGGCTGGCAGCTGTTTGGAGCTGAACGTCATTGTCCTGATGGCAATGACGCCTCCCAGTATGACGATGACTGCCACGATACACAACACGACGATGACCCAGGTCTTCATTATGCAACCTCCTCGGCAGTAAATTTACAGCATTCTAACACGATGTCCCTAATGCCACAAAAGACGAACTAAGGAATAAAATGATCAGCCTGTTTAATTGCAGTCGGCAGGCTCGCTCATTGGGCCGGCATTCGTGCGCTGCCCGTGGCCCTGATCATCCAGTTGACCTTGCTGCGGTCCTTGTACCAGGCGGTTGAGGTGTAGAAGTTGTCTATCTCCACCACTGCCATGTTGGGTGGCTGTCCGCTGGCCAGGTCGGAGTGTACATTGGTAACGCTGTCGTCCACACCAACCTGAATCCCTTTGTGCATGCCGGTTCCCGTGAAAAGGTAAACCAGGAAATCGTTCTCCAGACGTGTAGGCGGTATGTCGAAATCCACCCACGGCGGCTCCTGGTAGGGGAAGGCGCCTCTGACCGGGAATCTGGCGATGGCATATAACTGCTTGTAGTAAGGAGTATAGAATTGATCCAGGATGGATAGCTCGAAGGTCTTGCCTTCCCAGGACACGCCGTAGATGGCGCCGCAGATGCTGACTTTTTTCAGTATGAACGGTTTAGCCGGTGGGCTGAAACTGATGAGGAATCCATTGTTGTTGCCGGCCCAGAGTGACGTCTGCGAAATACCGCTGTCGTACTTGAGCTCAACATCCCTCTCCTCCATGGCGGTTACGGTGAGGGTTGTGCTGGCGCTTTCCAGCCGTATTTCATAGGTACCCGGCTTATCCCTGGATATGATGAAAGTGATTCTGGCGATCTTTTCCGGCTGGAT
>CAZDXZ010000190.1:1741-2822 GCA_964509615.1 uncultured Dehalococcoidales bacterium | reverse complement strand
CCCTCCGATACCGGCCAGCCGTTGCGGGCGTTGTAATACATGTACCATTTGCCTTCGGACGGGCGGTACCTGACGTCGCAGGCATAGACGTGGCTGCTGCGCCATCCCGTGGTCGGCTGGAGAACGGGCTCCTGCAGCAGGTGCTCCCAGCTGATGCCGTCCCGCGACTTAAGCACGATGATGGCCGAGCCGCTGCGCTTTTTGGCCTCATCCCAGTAGATGCCGTTCTCGAATCCAGCCAGCCCGTCGTCGCAGGGTATTACCTTCAGCGACCCGCTGCTGAGGTTGCGCCAGAGATCGTTTTTATCGACCTCTATCACAGGTTTATCCATCAGTTCATACGGTCCCCCGATGCCGGACGAGGTGGCCAGCGCGATGGAGTCCGGCTCGTTGAAGCCGCAATCGGGTATGAGCACCAGCGAGGCACTGTAATAGAGATGGTATTTATCCCCGCGCTTGATCAGGCAGGGATTGCTGACCGACCTGTTGACCCCCGACCGGTGCCATTCCAGCTCAGGCCTGATCAGGGATACGGGCGCAGACCATTTTTTAAGGTCGGTGGAGCGCGAGACGGCTATCTCGGAGTACCATTTCCAGCTCTTGACGGCGGACATGATGATGGAAAGCGGGCGGTATTTCTCGTAGAACAGATAGTAGACGCCTGCTTCGTGGTAGAGGAAGGGACGCATACCGTTCCTGATGGCGACGCCGCTATCCCTCCACTTCACCCCGTCGGTGGAAACGAAGTGGTGAATGCCCCAGATGGAATGGGCGAAAAGGTGCCAGCGTCCGTCCGGCGAGCCCTCGGGAAAGGTAAATGTGGGGTCCGCCAGAACAGGCGACAGCGCCGGGTGATCGATCAGGTAATCCTGAGAATAATCGCTCCACTGAATGCTCTTTATGTCCTCCAGCTTCATCTCGCACTCCTTTTATGTTCAATCAAGTATCATAAGATCTCGCCGTTCTCAACAGGATTTATCCAGAAATTCCGCCAGCAGGGCCGACAATTTTTCGGTTAATCCCCCGCCGGCGTCAAACCAGCTTATCCTGCTGTCGGAAGGGTGAAACCAGGCATACTGGC
>CAZDXZ010000190.1:0-1641 GCA_964509615.1 uncultured Dehalococcoidales bacterium | reverse complement strand
AAAGGGCCAGGCTGTATGCCTGGTCAGGTAATATTATGTCAAGCATATGGTGCGGCGCAGCTGCTCTTTCCGCCGGTCCCGGCTTGGCCGTGCCGATGTCCATGTATCTATAGATCTGCCGGCTGTCGGCGTTGACTATCTCGCCGTTGAACTTTTTTGCTATGGCAATGCCCAGGCTGCTTTTTCCTGCGGCCGTGGGACCTACAACAGCTACCAGGCATTTCATGGCGCCGCTTTGATCGCACCTGTCTGCTTAACGATGCTGGAGAACTCGGAGGCCTTGAGGCTGGCGCCTCCCACCAGGGCGCCGTCTATCTGCGGCTGGCCGATAAACTCGGCAATATTGGCGGCCGTGACGCTTCCGCCGTACAGGATGCGCGTCGATCCAGCCGCCTCCCTGCCCAACACGCCCGCTGCTTCAGTGCGTATAAGTCCTATCGTCTCATCGGCCTGGGCGCCGGCTGCCGCCCTGCCTGTGCCGATGGCCCAGATGGGCTCATAGGCGATAACAATCTCTTTACCGGCGGGTATGCCCTTCAGCCCTTCCTTAACCTGCCGGGTGATCACCTCCCCCATCCTTCCCGCGTCGTTTTCCTCCAGCGTCTCGCCGATGCAGAATATGGGCGTGAGCCCCGCCGATAATGCAGCCTTCACCTTCTCGTTGACCAGGGCGTCCGTCTCACCGAAGATATGGCGGCGCTCCGAGTGGCCGAGTATCACGTACTGACATAGGGCTTTGATCATCAATGGCGAGACCTCGCCCGTGAATGCCCCCTTATCTTTGAAATACATGTTCTGGGCGCCCAGCCCAATGTTGGTGCCCGCGATCATCTCACGTATTTTATACAGAGAGACGAAGGGGGGACATAAAACGATGTCTACCCCGGTCTCGGACCTGAGGTCGCCCGTCATTGTGGATACCAGCGTTACGGCCTCCTCGACCGTCGTGTTCATCTTCCAGTTGCCTGCAATAAATGGTCTGCGCATTTCTCCTTCTTCTTAAGTTCATTTGTGGGAATGCTATGCGTCCTGCAGCACCTCCACGCCCGGCAGCGTCTTACCCTCCATGAAGCTCATAGAGGCGCCGCCGCCCGTGGATACATGCGTCATTTTGAAGCCGAGGTGCATCTCGGTCACGATCTCGGCAGTGGAGCCGCCGCCCACCACGGTGGTCGCGTGCAGATTGGAAAGCAGCTCCGCCATGGAGCGGGTGCCGCGTCCGAACTGCTCGATCTCGTAGACACCCATCGGTCCGTTCCAGAACACAGTCTTGCAGGGTTTTAACTTTTCAGTGAAAAGCTCTCTGGCCTGAGGGCCTATATCCACAATGTATTTATCCGCGGGTATCATGGAGACCGGTGCGATGGCATATTTGGTAGTGTCGTTGATGGCGTCAGCCACGATAACGTCCGGCGGCAGCACCAGCTCGACCTTGGCCGTGCCGGCCTTTTCTGTCAGGTCTTTAGCCAGCCCGATCTTGTCTTCCTCGACCGCGGACAGACCGACGCTGTAGCCGTGCGCCTTTAGGAATGTGGCCGCCATGCCTCCGCCGATCAGAAGCAGGTCGACCTTGCTCAGCATATTGCTGATCAGCTTGATCTTGTCGCTGACCTTGGCGCCGCCCAGCAGCGCGGCGAAGGG
>CAZDXZ010000189.1:0-2834 GCA_964509615.1 uncultured Dehalococcoidales bacterium | reverse complement strand
CGGAAGGTGTGCGTGACCATCGGCTCCAGGCTCAGCTTCCTCTGCCTCACCATCTCCGCAGCGATCTCGAAGATGTGCCTCCGGACGCCCTCGTAGTTTACATAACCTGAGGAGTAGGCGCCCTTGATGGTCTGGAGCTTGAGCCAGAGGGGAGTGAGGTCCAGCTTGACGTCCTTGCCGATGCCCACCATGCTGAGCGTGCCGCCCGTGCCCAGCGCGCGCATGCCGGCGAAAAGCGTGGCCTGGCTGGCCACGCAGTCGTAGATCCTGTCGAAGCCGCCCATCAATACCTCTTTGCCGATCATGGGTTTATAGGCCTTGGCGCCGGTGACCTCGACGGCGTTCCTGATCAGGTCACCGTTGACAACCCTGTCGGCGCCGGCCTTGAGGGCCATCTCCGCTGCGAAGGGCTCAGGCTCGGCCACGGTCACATCGCATTTGCAGCCCAGCGCGCGGAGGGACTGTATGACGAAATTACCGATCACGCCCGCGCCGATGACCAGCACCATGTCGTCGTCGCGGGGACGGTTCTCCAGCACCGCCTGCAGCGAAACGCCCAGCGGCTCGAAGAGCGCCGCCTCTTTGACCGTTATCCCGTCGGGCAGCTTGAAAAGCTGGCTCTTGTGCGCAATGAAGTAGGGCGCGAAACCTCCGCCCGTGTCGCTGCAGATGCCGGTGAACATGCCGGGCGCCAGACCGCCCTCCGCCATGTTCTCGCAGTTGGAGGGACGTCCCTCCCGGCAGGGCTTGCAGACCGGCTCGATGCCGCGCACCGCGCAGCCGAGCTGGTTGACCAGTATGATGCGGTCGCCCTGCTTGAATCCCTCCACACCGCTCCCAACTTCGGCGACCTCGCCGCAGATCTCGTGCCCCATGGTGCAGGGGAAGGAGGAGAAGGGCGAGGCCGTGGGCGACTCCTTGAGCATAATAAGGTTGAGGTCGCTGCCGCAGAAGCCGCACATCAGCGTCCTGACCTTCACCCAGTCGGGCGAGGGCAGGGACGGCTCGGGCATCTCAACCAGCTTTACGGTGGCCAGCGGTCCGCTGTAAAAGAGGCCCTTATTGAGCGCGCCCAGCAGCGTGAGCGCCAGGTACTGGGGCACGGACACGGAGAACTGCAAGGCCTTCATCGCCCACCTCCCTCAGCCGCTTATTCCATCTTGAGACCGTCCACCAGCAGCAGCGTGCCGGGACTGGTCACGGTGGGATCGGTCAGCACATTGACGCAGGCAGGCTTGCCCGATTTGAGCGCGCGCTGCAGGGCGGGGATGATCTCTTCGTCCTTCTGCACGAACTCCCCGTGGCCGCCCAGCGCCTCCGCCACCTTCTCGTAGTGCACCACACCCAGCTCGGAGCCCACCAGGCGCTTGGGCCCGTAGTTGATCTCCTGCCCGTGCTTGATCATGCCCCAGGCCTGGTCGTTGACGATCACGCAGACGAAGGGGATCTTGTGCCGGACAGCCGTGTCGAACTCCATGGCGTTGAGGCCGAAGGAGCCGTCGCCGCTGATCACCACCACCGTTTTGTCGGGACGCGCCACTTTGGCGCCGATGCCCATGGGGATGCCCGTGCCCAGGCAGCCGAACAGGCCCGCCGCACCGCCGATGATGCCGGACTTCTCCTTCGCCCTGAGGCCGACCAGACCGAAATACGAGGCGTCGCCGCCGTCGATGATATAAATGGGGCTGTCCTGCGCGGCCGCCCTGACCTGCTCCATCAGGCGCACTGGGTGTATGGGAGATGTTGCCTTGCCCCGCTGCTCGATCTCACCCGCGGCCAGCGGCAGGTAGGCGTCGCGCAGCGCCTTCATCCAGGCGCTGTGGTCCTTCTTCTTGACCAGCTTATTCAGCTCGCGCAGCGTGAGCGCGATGTCGCCAGACAGGCCGACGTCGCAGCATCGGTTGCGGTCCAGCTCGGAGGCGTCCACGTCCAACCTTACCACCTTGGCGCCTGGGAAGCCCTGGCCGAAGAAGAGCAGCCAGTTGAAGCGTATGCCCAGCACGATCACCAGGTCGGCCATGGGCGTGGCCGCCAGCAGCGCCATCTGCCCGCCGTCCCACAAAGACAGCGGGTGCTCGTCCGGCAGCGTCCCGCGCCCGTTGTTCATCAGCACGAAGGGGATGCCGGTTTTATCGATAAACTCCTTGAGCTCCTTGTCGCAGTCGCTGAAGGCTACGCCGCTGCCGCCCACCAATAGCGGCTTGGCGGCCGAGTTGATCAGATCGGCGGCCTCTTTGACGGCCTCGGGGTCGGCCATGGACTTGTAAGACCGGCAGGCCTTCTGCGGACAGGCGATGTCCTCTTCGTTGACCTGCACGTTGAGTATATCGGGGGGCAGCTCCAGGAAGACGGGACCGGGACGACCCGACACGGCCGTGCGGAAGGCCTTGGATATATATTCAGGTATGCGCTTGGCGTCGTGGCAGACGCCGTGCCACTTGACGATGGACTTGATCATGTCGGCCTGGCTCATGTCCTGCAGCGCGCCCCGCTGCTGGTCCCTGATGGGCGCCATGCCGCTCAGCATCACCACCGGCGCGTTCTCCATGGATGCGTTGACCAGCCCGGTGAGCGAGTTGGTGAAGCCGGGACCGGCCGTGACGATGCAGACGCCCGGCTCGTTCTTGAAGATGGACCAGGCATGGGCCATCATGACCGCCGCCTGCTCGTGGCGTACGTCGATCAGGTGTATGCCGTACTCGTAGAAACCGTCGAAGATGCGGTCGATGTGCCCACCGCTCAACCCGAATACAGTGTCCACGCCCTCGACCTGCTTAAGATACTTCGCGACCAGATGCCCGCCGTAGATCTTACCCATGACACATACCTCCTCG
>CAZDXZ010000188.1:0-2940 GCA_964509615.1 uncultured Dehalococcoidales bacterium | reverse complement strand
TGGTGAACTCGGCACGCATCTCACGCATCGATCGGCGCATGAAATCACGGCCCTTAGATCCTACTGTAATAACGGTGACGGGAACCTTCTGCTCGAGAATAAAATTACCAACCAGCCGGTTCAGGTTGGTGTTCAAACCGCCGCATAGACCTCTGTCGGTGGTTATATGCACGATGGCGATTTTATTTACCGGGCGTGCTACCAGCAGCGGGTGGACGGCTCCTCCGGCGGCAGCCTGGGCGGACAGGTCGGCTATGATTTGCATTATCTTGTCGCTGTAGGGCCTTCCTGCGATAGCCATATCCTGGGCTTTCTTCATTTTGGCAGTGGCGATCATCTCCATGGCACGGGTTATCTTGGCCGTGCTCTGGACACTGCGGATCCGCCGTCTAAGTATTTTTGGACTTACCATCTAATCGCCTCAATAAGCAGAGCTCTGCTTGAATTCTGAGATGGCCTTCTTGAGTTCTGCCTCGGTTTCAGGTTTTAGTGCCTTGTCGGCGGCAATCTTGTTGCCGATCTCGGGATGGTTGTTGGCCATGAACTTGTAGAATGCGTTTTCGAAGGCTGAGACCTTCTCAACCGGGACATCGTCGATGTATCCGTTGGTGACCGCGAACAGGATCATGACCTCGTTTTCCAGCGATAGCGGAGCATATTGCGGCTGCTTGAGAATCTCGACCATGCGTTTGCCTCGCTCGAGCTGCGCCAGTGTGGCCTTATCCAGGTCGGAAGCGCCGAACTGCGCGAAGGTAGCCAGCTCAGCGTATTGCGCCATATCGAGTCTGAGTTTGCCGGCCACCTGCCTCATGGCCTTGGTCTGCGCATTGCCGCCTACGCGTGATACCGAGAGGCCCACGTTGAGTGCGGGACGTATGCCGGCGTTGAACATATCGGTCTCCAGCAGTATCTGTCCATCGGTGATGGAGATGACGTTGGTCGGAATATAGGCCGACATATCACCGGCCTGGATTTCGATCACCGGCAGAGCGGTGAGCGAGCCTCCGCCCAGCTCCGCTGAGAGCTTGGCGGCCCTTTCCAGCAACCTGCTGTGAAGATAGAAAACATCGCCGGGGTAAGCTTCGCGTCCCGGCGGCCGGCGCAGGATGAGCGAAACCTGACGGTAGGCCCATGCATGCTTGGAGAGGTCGTCGTAAATAATGAGGGCGTCCTTGCCCTGCTCCATGAACTCCTCGCCGATAGCGCAGCCCGCGTATGCAGACAGATACTGCATCGATGCAGGGTCGGATGACGTGGCAACTACCACTACGGTATGCTCCATGGCGCCGTATTTTCTGAGGGTTTCAACGATGTTGGCAACCTTGGCCGTCTTCTGGCCGATTGCCACGTAGATGCATATAAGGTCCTTGCCTTTCTGAGCTATGATGGCATCGAGGGCAACTGCGGATTTGCCGATTGAGCGGTCGCCGATGATCAGCTCGCGCTGTCCGCGCCCGATGGGTACGAGTGCATCGACACATTTGATACCGGTGTGCACGGAAACGTTGACCGGCTGCCTGTCAACGACGTTGGGGGCGATACGTTCGACAGGACGGGACTTGGTTGTCTTGATGGGGCCGAGGCCATCCAGGGGCTGGCCGAGCGTGTTGACCACGCGGCCGATGAGCTCGTTGCCGACCGGCACCTCTACCACGCGGCCGGTGCAGTGGACCTCGTCTCCTTCCTTAATATGGCTGTATTCGCCAAGGATCACGGCTGCAACATTGTCTTCCTCCAGGTTGAATGCCAGTCCCATGACGCCTTTGGGGAATGCTAGAAGTTCATTATTCTTGGCTTTGCGCAGGCCCTGAATGCGGGCAACGCCGTCGCCGACCTCCACCACGGTTCCAACGTCTACCATGGTGGCAGTGGCGCCGAAGCGCTCGATTTGCTCCTTGATTACCGATACTATATCTTTGTCCTGGGATTTCAATCTGCTCACCCCCTTAAAGGTTGTTTATTTCGTAGCTTCTACAAGGTCTTTCCTTAACAGATCCAGCCTGTTACGTATACTTCCGTCTATCAGGGTATCTTCTATACGGGCTACCATGCCGCCAAGTATGGATGGATTGACCTTGAGCTTAATAGTAACCTTCCTGCCGGTTATCTTTTCCAGCTGGCCGGTTATCTTTTGCTTGTCCGTTTCATCTAACGGGACAGCGGTCGTGACCACGGCGTGTTTAATGCCGCGCTGCTCATCCAGCAGATTGTCATATTCGTCGGCTATCTGTTCCGCGTTTTTAATCCTGCCTTTCAATATCAGCAGGTAGCATAGGTTAAGAACAAGCTCATTTGGCGTATCAAGCTTCTGCTTGATCAGCTCAGCCTTGAGGTTGAATGGAACTTTGGGATGATCTATCAGATCCACGATCTCCCTGTCCTTCATCAGGTCAGCGAGCTTGCGCAGCTCTTTTTTCCATTCGTCCAGGTTGTTCTTCGCCTGTGCAATCTCAAAGATCGCCTGAGCGTAGCGCCTGGCAGAAATCGTCGAAATCATTTATCTATCCTGCCTAATTCTGTTTAAACGTATTGCTCTGGTCCAGGACCTCGTTGATGAGTTTGCGGTGTTTCTGCGAGTCGAGGGACTCCTTGATTACCTTTTCGGCGGCAAGGATCGTGAGGTTGGAGAACTCGGATCGCAACTCTGCGATGGATTTATCGCGTTCGAGCTTTATTTCATCTCTGGCCTTTTTCGCGATTACATCTGCTTCCTTGCGTGCACCGTCTTTGGCCTCTTCCTTGATCTTTTCGGCTATCTGTGAGGCCTGGGCAATGATGACCTGCCCTTCTTTACGTGCAGCTTCGACAGCTAGCTTGATCTGTTCTTCACTGCGGCTGGTCTGCTCCTTTATCTTCTCGGCCTGTTCAAGGCTCTCCTTTATTTTGGCGGCCCGCTCATCCAGCATTTTAAGCACCGGCTTGTATAGAATTGCCGTGAGC
>CAZDXZ010000187.1:0-2986 GCA_964509615.1 uncultured Dehalococcoidales bacterium | reverse complement strand
GATATTCCCCACGGCAGCATAAGGTCGTAAAAGTAAATTTGCAATATAATATTAGATAATGAGTTTCAGAGACTGCCTGCAGGTATCGATCCAGGTACTGCGTTCAAATAAAATGAGATCCGCGCTCACCATCCTGGGGATCGTCATAGGTGTGAGTTCGGTCGTGTTCCTGATCTCTTTCGGGAGGGGGCACGAGGCCAACCTGATGGCCATTTTTAAAAGCCTGGGAGCTGAGACGATTTATATCACCAGCGCCTCCCAGATGACCGACCAGATATCGGGTATAACCCGCGAATTGACCATGGAGGATGCCCTGGCCCTGGAGAACTCCAGCCGTCTGCCCTCGGTAGCCCTGGTATCTCCCATGACCGAAAAAATGTCGACCGTCACTTACGGCAATGAGAAAGTCGGCACGGACGTGATGGGGGTGGTGCCCAATATACGCAGCATCATCGACTACCCCGTGGAGAGTGGCTCATACATAACGGACGATCATGTTATGTCCGGCGCCAGCGTGGCTGTGCTGGGCGCAACCGCCAGAACAAATCTATTTAAGAACGAGGATCCGCTGGGCAAAAGCATACGCATAAACGGCCGCAATTTCGAGGTCGTCGGACTCCTGGAGGCCAAGGGGGGATTTTTCCCGGGTGCGGACGATTTCATCATGATACCGCTGACAACCATGCAGGCCAGGCTGTCTGGCGAGACCACCACTGAAGGCCGGCCGGTGCAAACCATCGCCGTCAGGGCCCTTTCGCCAGCCCACATCGACAGCGCCAAGGACGAGGCGGTATCGGTGCTCAGGCAGCGCCACCATATTCGAGAGGGGGAGGACAACGATTTCTATGTCATGGATATGCGCGATATCATCAACCAGATGAAGCAGGCGCTGGAGGTCTTTCAGCTTTTCCTGGCCAGCGTCGGCGCCATATCCCTGGTTGTGGGCGGGATAGGCATCATGAATATTATGCTGGTATCGGTCACTGAACGGACGCGCGAGATCGGCATCAGGAAGGCTATCGGCGCCAGGAGGATGGATATCGTAAAGCAGTTTCTGGTCGAGTCTTCCATTCTCAGCATATCGGGCGGCGTCATCGGCATATTCATCGCCTTTCTCTTCGTGCTGATGGTGACCGGCGTCAAACTGGGAGGCTATACTGTCCAGGCGCCTTTTTCCATCGATATAGTGCTGATTGCCCTGGGAGTGTCCACCTTCATCGGCATAGCGTCCGGACTTTACCCTGCCGTCCGTGCGGCCGGCATGGACCCGGTTGAATCTCTACGCTACCAGTAGGAGTTAACGATGGCCAAAGTTGAGACGGAAAGACGCGGGCAGGTCCTCGTGGTCAGGATCAACCGGCCTGAGGCCCGCAATGCAGTGGACGGAGAGACTGCCGGACTGCTGGAGGAGGCCGTGAACGGTTTCAAGCGCGATGACGGCCTCAGGGTCATGGTGCTGACGGGGTCCGGGGATGTTTCATTCTGCGCCGGCGCAGACCTGAAGACGGCCAGGACTTTGATGGAGAGAAAGGGAGCCGGGAGCAGCGGCCCCATGGGTTTCAGCCGCATAACCGATGTGGAGAAGCCGACCATAGCGGCAGTGAACGGTTACTGCCTGGCGGGAGGGCTGGAGCTGGCCTGCTGGTGCGATTTCCGCATCGCGGCCGCGGGGGCCCGGTTCGGTGTGGTCAACCGCCGCTGGGGCGTGCCGCTCATCGACGGCGGTACACAGAGGTTACCCCGTATCGTGGGACTGGGAAATGCGCTTTACCTGATCGAGAGTGGGGTCATGATCGACGCGGAGCATGCGCTGAGGATGGGACTGATCCAGGAGATAGTGCCCGATGGGACGGCCCTGGACAGGGCTGTTGATCTGGCTGTCAGGATGGCGCAATACCCGTGGACCAGCCTGATCAACGACCGCAAAGCGGCTTACCAGGGGTTGGCCCTCGATTTACCGGAGGGCATCAGGCGGGAAAAGAAGATACATGCCCGTTTTTTCAGGGATAAAGAGATGTTTGAAGGGCTAGAGAGGTTCAAACAGGGCCAGAGGCCGGCGCCGCCCGCCCCGCCGAAATAAGGGGCGAATATACCCCGCTAATGCTGCGGGGCTTTCAGGTTCTTCACCAGGTAGAGTATGCGGCAGCTGATCTCGAGCAATTCAGTAATAACGTAAGCTTCCTCAAGTGTCATGCCCCTGGCGAAGCTGCCGTGGCGGTGAACCATGACCACAGCATGCGTTTTCAACGCCTCGGCGACCTCCTCTGCAGCGCCGCCGGGCTTGGGCTCGAGGCCGAATCCTACTACCGGCACCTCGGGTATAAAAAGCTTGCCCCCTTCGTCCTCGGTATGGATGATATGCCGGACGAAGGAGAGAGCAGTGGCATAAACGGGATGGCTGTGTACGACCGCCTTGAAAAGTCCCTTCTTATAGATTGCGCGGTGCACCTGCAGCTCGGACGAGGCGAAGCGGGTATTCTCATCGTCCTTTTCCAGGCCGGTCCTGATCAGGTCCGATTCCGAAAGATAACCCAACCGGCTGCCGCTGCGGGTGATGACGACGCTGTCCTGATCCCTGATGCTCAGGTTGCCGCCGTGGACTGAAACCATGCCGCGGCTGTAGATGTCAGATCCCACAGACTGAAAATGTGATAACAAATCGTCAGTCACTGGCCAGCCTCCTGCGGAAGCGTTATTTCTTTTGCGAAGCGTTATATTTCTTCATCAGGCGCGACTTTTTGCGCGCCGCCGTATTGGGGTGTATCACCTTGCGTTTGGCCGCCTTGTCCAGGGAGCTTATGGCCTCTGTCACAGCCGCGCTGGCCTCGGCGCTTTTTTTAGTGGTGACTAATTTCTCGGCTCTGGTGACCTTGCTCTTGGTTCCGCTCTTGATGGCCTTATTGCGTTCTGCTTTTCTCTGCGCAGACCGGGCTGATTTTTCCGCTGTCTTAGTCTTGGGCAATTGTGACTACCTCCTTTGATATCA
>CAZDXZ010000186.1:0-3002 GCA_964509615.1 uncultured Dehalococcoidales bacterium | reverse complement strand
TTTCCACTTATTTTCAAAGCGATGTCGATACCGCTGTCCTCCGCTTTCTGCTTGATCAGCCACTGGACGGCAGGCAACAGGCCCAGATCATCGATAATCGATGGCCTCAGGTCCTGGCTGAACCGCCTTATACCCTGCAGGGTGACGCCTACCCTCTGCCGGATATCCTGCAGGGCTATCCTCTGCTGCTGCGACAGGCCAACATTATCGCGTATAAAATTGTCCATCTGCCGTGATATTGCAAAAAGTGCCTGTGCCGTATCGTCGTGAAGCTCGCGCGATATCCTCTTGCGCTCCTCCTCCTGGGCCCTGGTGATCTGGTTCAAATAATAGCGAAGATTATTCTGCATACGCCGCTCTTCCGAGACGTCCCTCGCTATGTGCTGGAAGCCCACCGGCTTGTCATCGACGGTCATAAGTATGGTAGTGATTGTCAACGTCCTTTTCACGCCGTCCTTGGTTAATGTGTGCTGTTCATAGGGCTGGGTGAAGTGTTCACCGGTAAGCAGCTTCCTGGCAACTTCTCTTCCCAGCTTAAGTGTTTCCTCATCCATGAATTCCTTGATGTTTCTTCCGACCAGTTTATCCAGGGGATAACCCGATATCATCAGTGTGGCCCGGTTGCCGGCCAGTATTTTACCGTCCAGACCATGGAACCATATTGCGTCATGGGCATTCTCGAAAAGGTTGCGGTAATCTCTGGCCGATTTATACAGCTGATCGGCGATCTCCCTGGCTTCAGCATACAGCTTGGCGTTGGTCAGGGCCGACGCGATCTGACCGGCTATGGTGCTGAGCAGATCTATTTCATCAGGCAGGAAAGTCCGCGGACGCCGCATACCCACACCCAATGTCCCGATTACCTCTCCCTTGGATTTCATCGGGACTATCAACATGGGATGGATCTTATTGCGTACCACGGCCGAGCGCGTCAGCCTGGGATCGCTCGACGCATCGGGCACCAGCATGACCTCGCCTGTAGCTGCCACCTCTCCGTTGAATCCCTCCCCTACCTTTACATGATCGAGCTCCGCCGCGCTCTCGGATGATATCCCTTCGTAGGCAGTCAGTATCATATCGTTCTGTCTGGGCTCGATGGTGTACACCAGGATTACTTCGACTTCCATGACCTCGCCCACCATTTCAACAGCGGTCTCAATGACCTTGGCGGGCTCCAGGTACTGGCTGAGGGCGTTGGAGATCGTATTCAGCGTCGCCAGCCTTCTGGCATTGGCGCGCGCCTCGCGTATCCTGGCCTGCAATTGCTCCTGCGTATTCTCCAGGGCCATTACGGCCTTCTTGTAACGCCTGTCATCGTCTTCCTTAATGCGCATCCAGTAGACGAAAACCATGCCCGCAATGGTTACCAGCGCCACTTCAAGCAGGGCATCGCTGCGGTTGGTCGAAAAAAGCAGTGCCTGCGGCAGCATCGCCGCCAGAGAGGAGCCTATGACGATCAGCGTGGGCAGAATGCCGAAGACGAATCCCGTGTAGAGAACGATCAGAAGGTACAGGTTGCGTTCGATGGTATGCCTGCTCAGGTTAAAAAGAAAGAAGTCCGACTTAAAACCGCCCGGCCAGATTACATCGCGATAGAGAAATAAGGTTATAACGCCGAACAGGGCTAAAATAATCCAGAAATGGTAGCGCGACCAGATTTTGTACGGAAATCTCATGTTATGCGGGCCTCAGCCGGACTGCTGCTGCAGCAGATAAAAGACTTTAAGGCAGCTCCTCCAGGGTGAGCCAGCCTTTTTTCAGTCCGTATACTATCGCTTCAGACCTTGAACCCACCCCCAGCTTGTTGAAGATGCTGCGCAGGTGGGTTTGTACCGTCCTTACGCTCAGGGTCAGGCTATCGGCTATCTCCATGTTGCTCATACCTTTGGCGGCCAGCCTTAAAACTTCCATTTCCCGGTCGCTCAGAACCTCGCCCGGTGTCTGCGGTACCTGCTCCTCTATCGGAGAGCGGAGGCGGTTGAGCACCTTTTTCATGATCTTGGGATGCAGAACCGGTTCGCCCGCCATCACCTGG
Organism: uncultured Dehalococcoidales bacterium; assembly: GCA_964509615.1. Taxonomy (GTDB): domain Bacteria; phylum Chloroflexota; class Dehalococcoidia; order GIF9; family UBA5629; genus CAIMUM01. Next base: position 967 of record CAZDXZ010000186.1, on the reverse strand, counting down.
CGTATGGCGACAATCAATTCTTCACCGCTCGATTCCTTGAGCAGGTATCCGGCTGCACCCGCCTCCAGCAGGGCGAAAACGTACTCGTCATCGTCATAGCCGGTCAGCACCAGGATCGCGGTATTGGGATACAGCGCTTTAACCTGTTTGGTGGACTCGATCCCATTAAGCCGCGGCATCGATACGTCCATAATGATGATGGCCGGCCTCAGCTTCTTTGCCAGATCCACCGCTTCGATCCCGTCGCTGGCTTCGCCCACAACCTCGAAATCGTTCTGGGATTCCAGCAGGCGCCTGGTCCCCTCCCTGACAACTTTATGGTCTTCAGCCAGCAGAATCCTTACTTTCTCCATACGAAGTTACCTCTTTGAATGTGATTATATACACAATAAATACACTATTCAAGCCATAAAACGTGCCCCTTCAGCATAAATGCTTACGTATTTCGGTTGGCCGTCGGCACGGCAACCTCCCGTATTTTCGATCTCGGCTATCTCGTGAGTTTGTTACCATGGTAAATATAGCGATGATTAAGCTTTGAGACGGATGGAACGGACCATCGTCTGTATTAGATTGTTATACAATCAGGAATTTTGTGTGCACTTCTGACCGCGCGTATTAAAATAAGAATCATGCCTTTAGCTATGAGCGAGAAAATAAACCGAATGCCGGCAACAGATGCCGCAGAACAGACCGATTATTGGGCGGGCAGGTCCCCCTGCTGGGAGATGTGCCATTGCCCGGCCATGATCAGGAATGAATGCCCCGCCACCAAGTACCACTTTATACCGTGCTGGCAGATAGAGGGCACATACTGCAAGCTGGACGATTACGGGGAAAGCGGCACGGATACCAGTATCTGCCAGGTATGCCGCGTTTATAAGAAATATGGAAACGGTGAGCCCATCGAGCTCAAACTTTTCGGCCGTGGCATAGACAGCTCATTGAAGTCGCTGGGAAAGCTGGC
>CAZDXZ010000185.1:0-3012 GCA_964509615.1 uncultured Dehalococcoidales bacterium | reverse complement strand
GTTATCATAATTAGGCTTCGGCGGGCAATGTGAATTGCCTTAATTTTATTTTATAAACGAGAGGTTTCAGAATTGGCTGGAAAACACCGCAAGGTTAATATCACCAGGCATCCCACCAAGCGTCAGGTCTCCAGATGGAAAAAGGAGAAAAGGCTCTCGCGCATCATCGGCATCGTTACCGGTGTCGTCATTGTTGCTGTACTGGGCATCATAGGTCTCTGGTATTACAGCGAACAGATCATGCCCTACCAGCAGACGGTATTAAAGGTAAACGATAAGTCATACAACATGGACTATTTCATTAAAATGCTGGACTTCTACACGGAAGGTCAGCAGAGCAACGTGGTCAAGCTCTATCCTGATGTGGTGGCCCGGGGCATAGCGCAGAGCCAGGCTATTATGGAAGCCGGGGCGGCTGATAATATCACCATCAGTGACGAAGAGATAACCAAAGAACTGGATAATATGAAACTCGAGAAGAACGATGTCGGCATCGATATTGTTAAAGCCAGGCTAACCACTCGTAAGTATTCAGCAGCCAATTGTATGCCCAGCCTGTCTTTACCGGTCGAGCAGGTCGAAGCTCAGGCCATGTTACTCGAGACAAAGTCCATGGCTGACGATCGAAGACAGAAGCTGATACTGGGAGATAATTTCTCCAATGCGGCTACCTTGCTCTCTCTCGATGCGTATACTCAGAGCAGGAAAGGCTATCTGGGGTGGGTGCCTAAGGGTTATGAGGACAAGGCGCTCAGCTCGCTCAAGGACTCGGCCCTCAAAGATGTGCTGTTCAAGCTGAATGTCGGAGAAATAAGCGAACCGATATACGATGCTAATGCGCAGAAGCCGTTTGGTTACTGGGTGCTGGAGGTGCTTGAGAAGGACGATACCAGGGGAATACACGCCAGGGGCATATTGTTCTCGTCTCAGGAAGACGCGAATACAGTTAGGGAAAGGCTGGTTAACGGCGAAAGCTGGGATAGCCTGGCCAAGCAGTATTCGCAACATAAGAGCAAGGATACAGGAGGCGACCTGGACTGGATCGTACCCGGCTCGGACAAAACACAGCTGGCGCGCATACTCAGTACACTGGATGTGAAGAAGATCAGCCCGGCTATCCGCGACGACGGCACCCAAACGGGTGGCGGTTACTGGATTGCACAGGTGCTCGATAAGAAGGTGCGCCCGCTGGATGACAATATCAAGATGTCGCTGGAGCAGGATTGTCTGAGCAAGTGGCTGGATGGATTAATGAAAGGCGTAAAGAGTGAAAACCTTCTTGATCAGAAGCAGAAGGACTTCGCTGCCGACAAGGTATTAAAGAGCAGGAGTCAATAGAGTTTGCACAAGAAACGTCCGGTCAATATAGGCCTTCTGGGCATAGGCACGATCGGAACCGGTGTGGCAAAAGGTCTGACCTCCAGGAGCCAGATACTGGCGCGGCAGGCGGGTTGTCCGCTTGTCCTGAAAGCGGTCGCCGAGAAAGACCAGTCCAGACACGGCTCGGCCGGGCTTGAACGCACTATTTTCACCGATGATTACCGCCGGGTGGTCTATGGTGAAGATATCGACATAGTCATAGAGTTGATCGGCGGGGAATGCCCGGCCTTCGACTATATAAAAGAAGCCTTGGCCAATGGCAAGCACGTGGTTACCGCCAACAAAGAGGTTATGGCCAAGCATGGTACCGAACTTCTCTCGATTGCCAAGGAACACCACGCGGGGCTGCGTTTCGAAGCCAGCGTGGGCGGTGGCATCCCGCTTATCTCTCCCTTCCAGCGGGATCTGGTAGCCAATGACATACAGGCCATCTACGCCATTGTTAACGGCACGACCAACTATATCCTGACCCGCATGGCGCACGACAAGCTGGACTTCAACCTGGCTCTCAAACAGGCTCAAAAATTGGGCTACGCCGAAGCCAATCCCGCCAACGATATCGGAGGCCTGGACGCGGCATACAAGCTGGCCATCCTGACCTCGCTGGGATTCGATATGGATGTGAACTTCGACGAGATATTCTATGAGGGCATATCCCGGCTCAAGCCGCAGGACTTCAGCTATGCCGATGAATTCGGATACGCTATTAAACTGCTGGCCATAGCCAAAAGGTCCAATGATCTGGTCGAGGCCAGGGTGCAGCCGGTCCTTATTCCAGCGGAATCGCTGCTGGCCAAGGTGGATGGTGTCTACAATGCTATTTACGTCACGGGTGACCTGGTGGGCAACGTGCTTTTCTATGGTCAGGGAGCGGGGCCTTCCGCAACCTCCAGCGCGGTACTGGCCGATGTGATCAATATCGCACAGAATATCAGCGCCGGTCGCGACAATGCGCCGCGTTTCATTCCTGAGAAAAAGTCCGGCATCAAGCCCATGTCGGAGATTCAGAGTCGTTACTATTTCCGCATGAAGGTGCAGGACAAAGCCGGCGTGCTGGCGCGCATCGCCAACGTGATGGGGGACCATGCTATTAGTATTTCCTCCGTCAAGCAGCAAGAATCGGACGCCTCGACCAACACCGCGGAAATCGTCATCATGACGCATCCGGCCAAAGAGAGCGCTGTACAGGATGCCATAAAAATAATCAATAAACTGCCGGTCGTTAAAGAGATCAGCAACTTCATCAGGGTGGAGGCCATCTGAAATGATAAGAGGAGTTCTGCACCATTTCAAGGATCATCTGCCGATCACGGGTAAAACGCCCATGATTTCAATGGGCGAGGGTGATACCCCACTGGTCAAGTCGGTAAACCTGGCCAGGGAGCTGGGCGTGGGAGAGCTGTATTTCAAGCTTGAGGGATGCAATCCTACCGGCTCTTTCAAGGACCGCGGCATGGTGTTTGCCATTGCCAAGGCACTGGAGGACGGCAGCAAGAAAGCTATCTGCGCATCGACCGGCAATACCAGCGCTTCGGCCGCAGCATACGGGGCGCGCTTTGGCCTGAAAGTCATAATACTGGTGCCGAAGGGCAAGATCGCCATGGGTAAAATGGCGCAGGCCATCGCCTACGG
>CAZDXZ010000184.1:0-3035 GCA_964509615.1 uncultured Dehalococcoidales bacterium | reverse complement strand
GCGGTCTTGCCCACGCCAGCTTCGCCGATGAGCACGGGGTTGTTCTTGGTGCGGCGTATTAAAACCTGCATGACGCGCTTTATCTCGTCATCGCGCTCGATCACCGGATCGAGCTTGCCCTGGCGCGCCAGCTCGGTCAGGTCGCGGCCGTACTTCTCCAGCGACCTGTATTTATTCTCGGCCCTGGGATCGTCCACGCGGTGGCTGCCGCGCACGTTGAGCAGGGCCTGGTAGATCCTCTCCTGGTCGATGCCGAACTCCTTGAGTATGGCCACGGAGTCGCCGCTGCCCTCGCTGGCGATGGCGATGAGCAGGTGCTCCACGCTGACGTACTCGTCGTTGAGGCGGTCGGACTCCCCCACCGCCGCCTGCAGCACCTGCGCCACGCGCGGCGTGGGATAGATCTGTATGCCGCCGATGGCGGACTTGGGCTGGTCGGCGATCTTGGGATAGTTGTCCAGCACGTCGCCGACGCGCTTCTTCATGGCGGTCACGTTGACGTTCAGCTTCTTGAGTATCTCGGCCGCCAGGCCCTTCTGCTGCTCCAGCAGCGCCAGGAAGATGTGCTCCACGTCCCACATGGAGTTGCGGAAGCGGCTGACAAGCTGCTGAGAAGACCCCAGCACCTCCTGGGCCTGTTCGGTAAAACGTTCCTGTCTCATAGTTTATTCAGTGACGGCTGATTGCTCCGCGATCAGCTTGTCGCGGTAGGTCAAAACCAGGCTGCAATCCGGACCCTGGCAGCGGGCGACCTTCGTTTTGATCTCGCGCGACTGTTTTTTAACAGCGCCCGGCGCCGCCAGCCTGTAGCGGTTGCACCAGGTGCACGAGTAGGTCCAGTCCCCGTGTATCATCACGGTGACGTAGTCGTTCACCCGGTCGCAGTCGATGGTAGTGGCGGTGACCTGCCAGTCCGCCGGTTTGAGCCCCGTACCGGCCTCAGCCATCCTTAACCTCCTGTTTAGATTTCTTTGCGGTCGGCGCAGATTCCCTGTAACTGCGCAGCTCGGACTCCAGAGTATCGATCCTGTGCTGCATCTCTGCCATACGCCGGCTCAGCTTCATAATGACCTCGACGCCGGCCATGTTGATGCCCATGTCCTCCATGAGCACCTTGATATGGCGCAGGCGTTCGATCTCGGCCTCGGAGTAATAGCGGATGTTGCCCTCCGAGCGGTAGGGCTTAACCGCACCCAGCTTCTCGTAATAGCGCAGCGTATGGACCTCGCAGCCCAGTATCCTGGCCGCGATGCTGATCACGTACTTGGGTTCATTAGTTTCTCGAGGCATTTTATCTTATCACCTCATAGATTCAACATCAATTTCAGTTGGGCCTCATCGACCGTAGCTGTTCAAAGAGGGCCCGCTCTTTATCGTTCAGGCTGGTGGGGACCACCACGGCCACCCTGGCCAGCATGTCCCCGCGGCTGCCGTCCCCCAGGCGCGGCATGCCCTGCCGCGCGAGCTTGAAGACCTTGCCGTTCTGCGTCTCGGGCGGTATGCGCAGCGCCAGCTTGCTGCCGCGCAGCGTGGGCACCTGCACCTCGCCGCCCAGCACGGCCGAGACCAGCGAGACCGGCACGTCCACCGTCAGGTCGTCCCCCTCGCGCTTGAACATGGGATGGGGCGCGACGTGTATGATCAGGTAGAGGTCGCCGGGCTGGCCGCCCTGGCCGGGCTCGCCCTCACCCGCGATGCGCACCTTGGAGCCTTCCTTCACGCCGGCCGGTATCTTGACCTCCAGGCGGCGCGGCTTGATCACCCGCCCTGCGCCCCGGCAGGTCGTGCAGGCGCCGCTCCTGGTGCTGCCCATGCCCTGGCATGTGGGGCAGGGCTGCTCCGACTGCAGCTCCATCACGCGCCGGGTGCCGTTGAAGGCCTCCTCCAGCGTGATCTCGATGGGATGCTCGATGTTCTGACCGCGCCTGGGCGCGCGCCTGGCGCCGCCCCTGGCGCCGCCGGCCCCGAAGCCCTTGAACAGGCTCTCGAAGACCTCGTTGAGGTCGCCCATATCGGACGCCTCATAGGTGGTGAAGGGCGTGCCGCCCCCGCCGCCGCCGCGGCCGTAGCTCTGGTACTGCTGCTGCGCCTGCTGCCGCGCGCGGGCGAAAGCCTCTTGGTTCTCGAAGTCGGACCCGTACTGGTCGTACTTGCGGCGCTTGTCCGTATCGGACAGCACCTCGAAGGCCTCGTTTATCTCCTTGAAGCGGGCCTCCGCCGTCTTGTCCCCCGGATTAACGTCCGGATGGTACTTGCGCGCCAGCTTGCGGTAGGCCGACTTCACATCCTTGTCGGGGGCATTCTTCGGTATCCCCAGTATCCCGTAATAATCTTTTCCTGCCATATTTTCACCCCGGCAGTAATTATAGGTATATCGCCGGAACTCTGTCAAAACTGGTCAAATATTTCTAATAATATTAATTATACTACTTAACAAAATAATTTAGGAATAATGCAAATTATTGTAGGCGCAAAGCAGGGGCAGGGCAACTTGAAGCCGAAGGGAGTTAAAGGCTATTTGTGCGGCCCGGTCATGCGGGCGGGTTTAAAAAGGTTCTGCCAAATCTTGGTTGTTGCAACATTTGTGACCCGCCTATTTATTTCTGAAAGTTTATATTCTGGATATACCTATCTCTGACTTTCTTGGTCTACCGATTGGCTTACCACTGCCCTTAGACAATATTCCTTGTCGCTTTGCTTGAGTTTTCATGCGGTCAAGGACTCGACCAGTCATGAGCTTGAGTTGAACCCGTGTGGGTATTTACGATTGGCAATTCTGCTATACTTAGAGAATCATCGTGTGGGAGGTTGCATTGGAGAAAGAACAAACCGCTACAGAGTTCACAATTGTCATATTCAATCGTCTTACGTCCCCAGAAAAAGCAATAACACCAGAGAAATTAGCCTCGAATATGGTTAGTGTATACAAACAAATACTAGGCGAATTATCAGAAGGGCAAACACTTGGTGGTCCGAAGCCAGTAAGAGCTTCTTTCAAATAAGATTATCTCTAAAAACATTACTATTTTGCCCAT
>CAZDXZ010000183.1:0-3040 GCA_964509615.1 uncultured Dehalococcoidales bacterium | reverse complement strand
CAGGCATCAATCGGGCCGGATAAGTTATAATTCAAGCACTATCAAAATACCGGTGAGCAATGAAATGAAGAGCAATGAAATGGAACTGTTCAGAGATAGGGTGGCCGCACTGCGCGTCAATTCCAGTGCTATCGAGTGTGTAAGGATCCATGGAGCAGGCGGCGGTGTAATACAGAACATAAAAGGAAAGGAGGCCTCGATTCAGGTCTACACGGCCATCGCCTCCAGTGACGGGTATATAAGTCCGGAAAACGCCTGCAAGGGTCTGGATGTGTACGGGAGGGCGCTGAGAGATGAGGCCAGGAGGCGTCCGGGCGTGCATCCTGAGATAGAGAGGCTGGAAAGCATCGCGCGATCAAAGAAGGCCGTGAGGTGCGATGTCATACGCCGCGAGGCCTGCAAGCCGGTACCTGGGCGCATCATGAAGGCACTCCCCGAAGCCCTGAGAAAGTATCCGACGCCCTTTTATATCTATGATGAGCAGGGAATAAGGGACACGGCCGGAGCATATAAGAAGGCCTTTGCCTGGGTAAAGCCGGCCTACAAAAACTACTTCGCCGTAAAAGCCTGCCCCAATCCCCACGTTGTAAATATTTTGAAGAGCGAGGGCTTCGGCGCCGACTGCAGCTCTCTGGCGGAGCTTATTATTGCAGAGAGGCTTGGTTTAAGCGGCGAGGACATTATGTTCACGTCCAACGATACGCCGGCCGAAGAATTTATTAAGGCAAAACAGCTCGGCGCCATTATCAATCTGGATGATAAAACGCATATAGGCTATCTCGACAAGAACGCCGGTATGCCCGAGCTTATCTGTTTCAGGTTCAACCCGGGACCGCTGAGGGAAGGCAACGACATCATCGGCGATCCGCGGGAGTCCAAATATGGGGTGACCACCAATCAGATACAGGGCGCCTATATAAGGGCCATGGAGCTGGGCGCCGAGAGGTTCGGCCTGCACACTATGGTCGTCTCCAACATGCTGGATGAGCAGTACCTGGAGGAAACGGCGGTAATGCTCTTCAAGCTGGCTGCGATGATAAACCATGATACAGGCATAAAGTTCGATTTCATCAACCTGGGAGGAGGATTCGGCATTCCCTATAAGCCCGAGCAAGCTGCCATCGACCTGGACGAGGTGTCAGCCGGTATACGCAGAGCCTACAGGAAATATATCAAGGACATGGGTCTGGGCACTGTGCGCGTCGTAACTGAATGCGGCAGGGCCATTACCGGACCGCATGGATTTCTGGTGTCGAGGGTACGGCATGTGACGAAGAAATACAAGGACTTTGTGGGACTGGACGCCTGCATGGCCAACCTCATGCGTCCGGCGCTGTACGGCGCCTACCATCATGTAACAGTGCTGGGCAAGGAGAATGAGCCCAAAGATCACGTGTACGATGTGGTCGGCTCGCTGTGCGAGAACAACGATAAGTTCGCTGTGAACCGTCCGCTGCCGGCGGTTGCACCGGGCGACGTTATGGTAATCCACGATGCCGGCGCGCACGGCTATGCCATGGGCTTTCAGTATAACGGTAAGCTGCGCTGCGCGGAGTTGCTGGCTACCTCCGGCGGCAAGGTTCGTCAGATAAGGCGGGCCGAGGTGGTGGACGATTATCTGGGCACCATCGAGAGATGGCCGTAGGCTGATTAAGCCTGGTTGCCGTTTGAATTACCCGTTGTTGCCCTGTCGCCGTTTAGCTTGCTGTCTCCCGCCAGCCTGTCCAGCCACTCGATGGATTTGAGTTGCTTCTCCAGCAGGTAGCGCACGTTTTCGCGCAGGATGCCTTTGATCTCCCTGGCCAGCTCGGAGTTGAGCTTTACCCGTCCGGCGGTGTCACTGTCGCTGCGTTGCCAGAGCCGCAGGACCTTTTGCGCATTTACCGATATGGTACTGGCCGACATATCGGAATAGCCGCACTCCCGGCAGAGAACGCCTCCCTGCGAAGAGTTGAAGTAGTTAGGTTCCGGCTGGAGGTCCCTGTTGCAGTTGGCGCATTTATGAAGCTGCGGTGTGTAGCCCAGCTGTCCCAGCAGGCGCAGCTCGAAGTACCTCACCATGCGTTCCCCGTCCCCGGTTTCCGTCAGCCTCCTCAGGGTATCGAGCAGCAGGTCGAACAGCTCAGTATCTTCGACATTCTCCTCGGTAAAGCTATCGACCAGTTCCGCGAGATAGAAGCCGCAGGACATAAGCTCCAGGCTGTCGCGCATGGGAAGGAAGGTATCCAGGGCCTGCGCCTGGGTAACGATATCAAGGTTACGGCCGCGCGCCAGCATCATCTGGCTGTGTGTCAGGAGCTCGACATTGCCTCCCAGTTTGCTGCCGGGGCGCATCGCTCCTTTGGCTATGGCCCGCACCTTGCCGTGGTCTGAAGTGAAAATGGTGAGGAGCCTGTCGGCCTCGCCGAATTTATATCGCTTGATAATGATGCCGGTAGTACGGTATACCCGCGCGGCCATACGTTCGCTAACTCATCTCCTGCCGCCCTTCCAGGGCGCGGCAGAGTGTAACATCGTCGGCGTATTCGAGATCGCCGCCGAAAGGCAGGCCGCGCGCCAGCCGGGTGACCCTGATGCCCAGTGGTGAGACCAGCCGCTGGATGTACATCGAGGTGGCCTCGCCCTCTGAGTTAGGATTGGTGGCAAGGATAACTTCCACGATGCTGCCGGAGTCCAACCGTTCCAACAACTCCCGTATGTGCAGGTCTTCGGGCTTTATGCCGTCGCCGGGGGATATTACGCCGTGCAGCACATGATAAAGCCCCCGGAACTTCTTGGTGCGCTCCAGCGGCAGAATGTCTATGGGCTCTTCGACCACGCAGATCCTGGTCAGGTCCCTTGTGCCGTCCGAGCATATACCGCACGGATCGGTATCCGTGATGTTGAGGCAGTTGGAGCAGAGACGGAGGTTCTGTTTGACCGCCATTATCGCATCTGCGAGGTCGCGCGTCCTCTCGGGCGGCGCCTGCAGGAGGTGATAGGCCAGGCGCTGGGCGCTCTTGGGGCCTATTCCCGGAAGCTTGTTCAGCTCTTCGATGAG
>CAZDXZ010000182.1:0-3084 GCA_964509615.1 uncultured Dehalococcoidales bacterium | reverse complement strand
GGCACCGGAAAGATGTGGTTCACGAAATTACCGTTAACATCGGGTATCATGCCGTAGCCGAATTTATTGTAGAGCCTGGCCAGGCTGGGCACTGCATAGGCAAAGGCATAATCGATAGGCTTCACATTATCTATTTGCTTCTTGGTAATATCCGTTGCATTCTTCCAGATAAGCAGGCTGATCGGGTCATACGTGGTATCCATGTTCTTGCGGTTGGCCAGCCTGAAAAACCTGCCGAACTCGGCGATCTTTTCCACCGGGATACCCGAGCTCTCAATGTAGTGCGTGATGTTGAAGCCGGTCCTGCTCTGGTGCTCAAGATCGGGGTATTTGTTTTCCATGGGCAGACCGATCACGTCCTGGTAGGGGACGATGCGGATGCCGCAAAAGATCTCATCTTTTTCGTTGACGGCGATCAGATGGAGGGAAATGGGATCGAAGACATCGTAGACCATCCTCCTGGCGACATCCAGGTGTATGCCGCTGTCGGCGATATAGCGGTCCTCCTTGGCATACAGCTTGTATCTTGCCCTGTATATGGCATCCGCCGCGTTGCCGCGGCCGTCCGTCACATAAAACCTGACGGGACCGACCTCGTCCACCTTAATGAATATACTATTTTCCGTTCTCATATTCTATGCCTGTAAAACCGGCTTACGATTGATTTTGTATTTAAGCGATTATCGCTCCATCAATACCGACAAATACGATAATATCTGCTGTGAAGCCGGGTGTCAATGAACTGAGTACCTGCGTATACGATGACGTTCGAGATACGCCGGGTACGGGGATATCGGATTGAAAGAGCAGTTTAGAGCGCTGCTTCAGCCTTATCCTTTTGCATAATGGCGGCCTGGGCGGCGATCAGCTTGGCGATCGGCACCCTGAACGGGCTGCAGCTCACATAGTCCACATTGATGGCATGGAAGAACTTGATTGAGGTGGGCTCACCCGCCTGCTCCCCGCAGACGCCTATGGGGATATCCTTCTTCTCGCGTCTCGCCCAGAAGATGGCGGTCTCCATCAGGCGTCCTACGCCCTTGATATCGATGATCTCGAAGGGGTTGTCTTCCAGAATACCTATCTCCAGATAGGTGGAAAGGAACTTCTTTTCGGCGTCCTCGCGGCTGAACGAATAAACGGCCTGCGTGAGATCGTTGGTGCCGAAGGAGAGGAAGTCCGCCACCTGGGCCAGCGTTCCCGCCCTCATGCAGGCGCGCACGGTCTCCAAAATGGTTCCCACCTTGAGGGTGGAGCCCTCGGTGCAGCTCTTCTTGATCATGATCAATTCCTGGGAAGTGATCACCTGGGGGATCATTATCGATACGTCGGCCGGGACCTCCTTCTTGGCTGCTTCGACAGCCTCAACCTGCATTCTGTAGATTTCGGGATTGGTCACCGCAACGCGCACGCCCCTGTGTCCCAGCATGGGGTTTATCTCCTTGAGCTCGGCTATGCGCTGTTTGGTTCTGGTGTCCGTGGTATCGGTTTCGGAGGGAAGGAACTCGTGGAGAGGGAGATCAAGCAATCTGATGATAATGGGCAGCCCCTTGAGTTCTTTGAAGAGGGCCTCGAAGTCCTCCTTCTGCAACTTGCTCAGGTGCTGCAGGGCCTTGGATTTCCGGGCAGGGGTCTCAGCTAATATGTATTCCCTGATGGCGGAGAGCCGCTCCGGACCGTTGAACTGCCTCTCCGTGCGGCAGAGGCCGATGCCCTCGGCGCCCAGCTTGATGGCCTGCGCCAGCATATCGGGAGTATCCGCATTGGCCCTGACGCCCAGCCTCTTGGCGCCGTCCAGCCACGTGAGCAGTTCGCTGAACTCCTTGATCATAGCCCCTTCTTCAAGTGGGACGGTGCCGATGTAAACTGCGCCCGCCGTGCCGTCGATCGTAATGGTATCCCCCTGTTTGACGGTCTTTCCTTTACAGGTAAAGGTTTTCTTCACGGGATCGATCTCGATATCCTCGGCGCCGCAGACGCAGGGCTTGCCCATGGCCCTGGTTACGATGGCGGCATGGGAAGTCAGGCCGCCGCGGGAGGTGAGCACACCATCGGCGGCGGCTATGCCCTGTATGTCGTCCGGGCTGGTCTCAGGACGTACCAGGATGGAGGGCACGCTTTTCTTTGACAGCAGCAGGGCGTCGTCCACCGAGAATACGACCTGTCCCGAGACAGCGCCGGGAGCAGCGGCCAGCCCGCTGGTTAAACACTGCTGCCGCTGGTCGGATTTAATATGCTTGTGCAACAGCGCCCGCAGGTCGTCGGCCTTGACGCGTAAAATGGCCTCCTCCACGGTTAAAAGGTCTTCGTGTACCATATCCACCGCCACTTTCACAGCGGCCTGGCCGCTCCTCTTGCCGGACCGTGTCTGTAGTATGTAAAGCTTTTCCGATTCAATGGTGAACTCGACATCCTGCATATCTCGGAAATGCGATTCGAGCAGCGAGACCTTCTGCTCAAGCTCGCGGTACATTTTGGGCAGCACCGAATTAAGCTGTGACACAGGCACGGGGGTTGTGGAACCGGATACTATGGCCTCGCCCTGAGCACGTTGTATATACTCTCCGAACAGGCCGTGTTCACCTGTGCTGGGGTTGCGGCTGAATACGACGCCTGTGCCGGATTTGGCATCCTTATTTCCGAAGACCATGGACTGCACAATGGCCGCCGTGCCTATATCGGAGGGGATGTTGTTGAGGCGTCGGTATTCGATGGCGCGGATATTGTCCCATGATTCGAAGATGCGCCGGATGGCCGCCCTCATCTCGGACATGTTGCTGATATTAAGGACTGTGTCCATCATGCCGGGCATTGAGACCGGCGCGGATGAGCGCACTGAGACCTGCAGACCCTTGCCCAGCTTCGCCCCCACCTCCTTCTCCAGCGCCGCTACAGCCTGTATTATCTCCTTCTCGGACAACCGGCCCGTCTGCTTGTACTCATTGTAGCCCTGGACGGAGACCACGAATCCGGGCGGGACGGGCAATCCGATCCTGGTCATGGTTACAAGGTTGGCGCCCTTATTGCCAAGGAGGGTCTTATCCTCGCATTTGTCGTGGAAAGAATAAATGTATCCCATAGTAT
>CAZDXZ010000181.1:0-3100 GCA_964509615.1 uncultured Dehalococcoidales bacterium | reverse complement strand
AGAAATAGATAACTTTTTGGGGATTGGCTATAATGGTGCGCCGCCGCGGGATTTTGCCGCGGCGCCTCCGGGAGGGCAGGTCCCTCCTTTCAGATAGCCCCTCCAGCTTTTACCGGTGGGAGGGGTGTGTGTGCCAGAGTTTGGTTTTTCATCGGCTGTATTTATAATTAGATGGCTATGCCCCCATTTAAAATCGTCTCCGACTTCGGTATGACCGGCGACCAGCCCCAGGCTGTGGATGATCTGGTGCGAGGCGTGGAATCGGGATACAGGCACCAGACGCTGCTGGGCGTCACCGGCAGCGGCAAGACCTACACCATGGCCAATGTTGTGGCCAGGCTGCAGAGGCCGACGCTGGTCATGTGCCACAACAAGACGCTGGCCGCTCAGCTCTCCACCGAATTCAAGGAGTTCTTCCCGGAAAATGCCGTGGAATACTTCGTCAGCTATTACGATTACTACCAGCCGGAGGCTTACATACCCAGGACCGATACCTATATCGAGAAGGACACCGATGTCAATGACGAGATCGACAAGCTGCGCCACGCGGCCACCCGGGCGCTGCTGACCAGGCGCGATGTTTTGATCGTGGCCTCGGTATCCTGCATATATTCCCTGGGGGAGCCCGAGGAGTACCAGAGCTTCGTGGTCAATGTGGCAAAAGGGCAGAAGATCGAGCGCAACAAGCTGGTGCGGAAATTCGTCGATATGCAGTACGAGAGAAACGATATCGACTTCCAGAGGGGCAGGTTCCGCATTCGCGGCGACACCATCGAGATACTTCCTGCCTATGAGGAGCTTGCCATCCGCATCGAGTTCTGGGGTGATACCGTGGAACGTATCGTGGAAGTGGACAGTCTGACCGGCGAACTGCTGTCCGAGAAGGAATCGATTGACATTTTCCCGGCCAAACATTTCGTAACCTCTCCCGACAGGCTGGAACCGGCCATAGCCGATATTAAGGCCGAGATGGTTGAGAGGGTAGCGGAGTTCAATCGTCAGGGCAAGCTGCTGGAGGCGGCGCGCATCGAGCAGCGCACCAACTACGATATCGAGATGCTCACTCAGCTGGGCTACTGCAGCGGTGTCGAGAATTACTCCCGTCACCTGCAGCGCCGCCCGGCGGGCAGCCCTCCCTGGACTCTGATCAACTATTTTCCCGAGGACTTCATTCTGTTCGTGGACGAGTCTCACATGACCCTGCCGCAGGTGCGCGGCATGTACGGCGGCGATATGAGCCGCAAGAAAACCCTGATCGACTACGGTTTCAGGCTTCCCTCGGCGCTGGACAACCGTCCCCTCAACTTCCCGGAGTTCGAGAAGCTGATCAAGCAGGCAGTCTACGTTTCAGCCACCCCCGGGCCCTATGAGCATGCCAACAGCCAGCAGGTGGTGGAACAGCTGGTCAGGCCCACAGGCCTGCTGGAGCCTACCATCGAGATTAAGCCGACCAAAGGGCAGATCGACGACCTCATTCATGAGATAAAGACGCGCGTGGGCAGAGGGGAGCGCTGCCTGGTGACAACGCTCACCAAGAAAATGGCCGAGGAGCTGGCGGAATATCTTAAAGAGATGGATGTTAAAACACATTACCTGCATTCGGAGGTGGATACGCTGGAGCGCGTGGAGATACTGCGCGACCTGCGCCTGGGAGTTTACGATGTGGTGGTGGGCATCAACCTGCTGCGGGAGGGGCTGGACCTGCCGGAGGTGAGCCTGGTGGCGATACTGGACGCGGACAAGGAAGGATACCTGAGGTCGAGGGATGCGCTGATACAGACCATGGGCAGAGCGGCCAGGCACGTCGATGGGCACGTGATTTTATATGCAGATAAGCTGACCGGCTCTATGAGCCACGCTGTCGAAGAGGTTTACCGACGGCGCAGGATACAGGAGACCTTCAATAAGGAACATGGCGTAACTCCCCAGGGCATCAAGAAGGCGGTCAGGGATATCACCGACCGGGTTAAGGTGGTGGCTGAGGAGAAAGGTAAATACGAGGCCGGCCACGTGCCGCCCGACGAGGTAGCCAGGTTGATCAAGGACCTCGAAACCCAGATGAAGAAAGCGGCTAAAAATCTCGAGTTTGAGAGGGCGGCCCTGCTGAGAGACAGGATTGTGGAGCTGCGTAAGGACGAGGAGCTTTACTCGCCGTTCAGAAAAAGTAAATAATTATCGCATATTGCGGTTATAATATTGATAACGGGTACAGACAAATCAGGCAGGAGGTGAATCAATGGAAAACAAATGGCTGTCAACAACTGCCGGCATCCTCGACATTATCGCCGGCGTGTGGGCGCTGTGCGTGGTCATCGCCCTTTTTATTGCGGGAGGGATAACCAGCATCATACCTAATATCCCGGCCTGGATCTCCACCGTTCTATTCAGTATCGCCATCCCCATTATCATACTGGCGGTCCTGGCCGTTGCTGGCGGCATTGCGAATATCATCAAGAAGTCATGGGGATTTGCCCTGGCCGGCTCCATCGCAGCCTTTTTCTGCAGCTTCACCTTCTTCTTCTGGGGCTTTGTGATGGGGGTGCTGGCTATCGTCCTCACTACGATAGGACGCAGCGAATTCAAATAGGAAACACAAGATGTAGGGGCGGACCTTCAGGTCCGCCCTAATATCGGGCAGCTAGGGCAACGCCCCTACAGTAAGCCCCTACACGATATTGACGCTCAGCGGGAACCTGGACATGGCCTCGCAGTTCTTCTCTTTTATCAGTATGGGATTCTCGTAGCGGAAGCCGATGTCCTCTTCGGGGCAGGCGTATTGCACTGCGCAGATCAGCATCTCGTTCTTCTTATAAACGTGCTCGGGATTGGTCCAGTACTGGAAGGGGCCGTTGTTGAGGCCGATGCGCCATTCATCGCCCATCATGCCGATGCCGTGCTCGAATCCGGGCACAAGGTAATCCTGGAAGCCCCTCTCCTCGGCGAAGGCCAGCATCTCGTCGGCCAGCCCGGTGGGCGTTATACCGGCCCGGTAGGTGCTGAGCACCTGTTTCATCAAATCCACGAAATTCTTGGCGTGCCAGAGCTGCCGCTTGGTGGCCTTGCCCAGGAAATAGTTGTGTGAGTGGTCGCCCAGGCCCAG
>CAZDXZ010000180.1:0-3111 GCA_964509615.1 uncultured Dehalococcoidales bacterium | reverse complement strand
GCGAGCTTTTCGATTATTCCAGATGGCAGCAGGCTTTCGAAGAGTGCGGGATCGACCCCTCTTTCTATGCGCACCGGGAGCGCGACCCGTCGGAGCTGCTGCCCTGGCAACACATCAGTTCCGGTGTAAGCACTGCCTTCCTTAAAGCCGAGCGTGAAAGGATGTTCTCGGGTGAGTTAACCCGCGATTGCCGGACGGAGGCGTGTAACCTGTGCGGGCTGCAGGGCAGCAATCCCTCCTGCCGACTTAAGGCCCGTGAAACGACGTTAAAGTCAGGCTGAACCGGTCCGCGAATCAAATGCGAAATTTGACTTTAAAGCTCAAACAGGATAACCTTTATGTTTTGTTACTAACCCTGGAGAATAACTATGAAAAGACTTGAGCTCGAAGTTTTAAAAAGAGAAGTCAAAGGCAAGAAGGTGCGTTTTCTGCGGCGCGGCGGCCTGATACCCTGCAATATCTACGGCCACGGCATCGAGTCACAGCCGGTACAGGTTGATGCACGCAAACTCGGCCAGATCATTGCCAGGGCCGGAGGCACGGACCTGATCTCCCTCAAGATGAGCGGGGCCGATGCTTCAGGTATGGTGATTATACGCGACGTACAGCGCAACCCCATGACAGGCGAGCCCATCCATGTAGACTTCTACCAGGTCAATATGGCCGAGAAACTCAAGGCTGAGGTACCGCTGGTTTTCACCGGCACGGCCCCGGCCCTGAAGCTCAAGAACGTTTCGCTTCTGCATGCCATGACATCGCTCCAGGTCGAGGCGCTGCCCGATGACCTGCCTCACAATATCGAGGTCGACATCTCCGGCCTCGAGCTCCCCGAGCAATCGATCCATGTGAAGGACCTTACCGTGAGCGATAAAATCACCGTCCTTACCGACCCCGAGCAGATGCTGATCAAGGTCGCAGAGGTACGGAAAGTCGTCGAAGAGGTCCCGGCGGCAGAGGCTCCTGCAGAGGGCGAAGAGGCGGCAGAGGCTCCCGCAGAGGGCGAAGAAGCAACAGCAGAAAAATCGGAAGAAAAGCCCGAGAAGAAATAACAGCGTCTTTACAGCCCCCTCCCTCATCCCGGAGGGGGCTTCTCTTTTCCTATTCGTGCTTTCGAATGAACTCTCCCAGTTCATGCAGGTAGAGTTCTATGCCCTCGGCAAATATTGTGTTGTGATCCGCCTCAGGTACAACCACCATCTTCTTGTCGGCTGTAGCCAGATTGCGGAAGATCTTCTCCCCCTGTTCGAGTGGAACGATGGAATCGTATTCCCCGTGTATTATCAGCGCGGGTATAGTTATTTTGATGACCCTGTCGAATCCCGGCGTGGGGGGAGCCGCACTTTCGCGAACCTGTGCCATGCGCACCATCCTCCCCAGCAGGTCCGCTATATCGCAAAAACCGCTCTCGATTACCATCCCCTTGAAATCGCCCGGGTAGGCGGCAGCCAGCTCGATGGCGGGTCCGCTGCCCAGCGAGCGCCCCATAATAAAACGGCTGCCCGTATAACCCTTTTCATCTAAAAAAGCGTGGAACCATTTGGCGATCGGATGGGCATCTCTCATCATGCCGGACACGGTGGGCCTTCCCCCGCTGCTGCCGTATCCCCGGTAGTCTGCGACCAGTAGGTTCAGGCCGATGTTGTTAAACGCGGCGCCGATATCTTCATATTCACCGGCCAGTTCGCCGTTGCCGTGGAAAAAAAGCAGGTTGGCATATTGAGCATCCCCGAAATAAAACCGGCAGGAAATATCAACGCCCTCCTCCACCGGTATCATATATCCCTTCGAGCGTTGGCTGTCGGCCGCCGTGAAATAATCACTCCTGGGGTAAAAAACGAAGTTAAGTATAGCTGGATGGTCGAACGCCCTGTAATCCTGCCAGATGTCAGCCATTCATCCACCTCCCTCAGTAATATGCCCTCACTATTTTGCCGCTGATTTCCCCGCCGACTTCCAGCAAGCCGTATGACTCGTCCGCCCGGCCCGGATTGAATAGCAGCACACCATCCATTGTTACGTTCGTGGCAATATGGCTGTGGCCGAATATGACAGCATCGGCGCCGGGGAAAAGCTGCTTAACCCTGCCTTCCAGCCCGGCGGGACCGCCGCTGCCGTGCACTATGCCGATCTTCTTCCCTTCCACCTCGATCAACTGCTGCTGCGGGAGCGAAACCCTAACTTCGGGCAGGTCCATATTGCCGTATACGCCGTGCACCGGCGCCAGCGTTTGAAGTCCCCGGATTACGTCCATGGTTACGATATCGCCCGCATGCACGATCATATCCACCGTTCCCAAGATACGTACAAGCTCCCGGGGAAGCTGGCTGAAATGCCTTGCGTGTGTATCCGAGATAACGCCGATCCGAACCATAAGAATACTGTGATAGTATAATTCGGAGATAAAGATCGAGTAAAGGCCGTCCCAGTGGTATAAAAAAACTCCCGTCCCTGTGAGGGTAGGGACGGGAGCAAAGAGGAGGTGAAACCCAAATTTATTACCAGGAGCAGGCGGCCAGGCCCAACATTAAACTGAAGACCGAAAATCCTACCAGTATTGCCGCAAATTCCAAGTTCACGCTCATTTTCCAACCCCTGTTTTCATCTTTGTACATATAGAACGTATCTTAGAGACTTAAGGTTTAGGCCCCTGCCCGCCGGAAGGTTGGATTTATACACGGCTTAATCTATACTTTATTTAAATCATGGTATCATTTGCCGGAATGGCAGGTGCGATTCCCTTTGCCCCGAGGAGGAAGCCATGTACTGTTATAATCATTCCGACCGCGACGCGATAGGCGCCTGCACCGTCTGCAACCAGGCTGTCTGCCCGGAATGCAAGGTTGTCCACGATGGCAAGATATACTGCAACTCCTGCATCCAGAAAATGGTCTCTACAGCCGAAATGACGGTTTCGCCAGGCCCGACCTCCATATCCGTGGGCAATACCTCCGGCATGGGAAGTCAGGCCGTTGTCCCGAAGGAACTGGGCGACTGGAACTGGGGCGGCTTCCTGCTGACCTGGATCTGGGGCATCGGCAATAGCGTCTGGTGGTCATTTCTGGTATTCGTCCCTTACCTTGGATTCATGGTCATGCCCTGGGTGCTGGCCTT
>CAZDXZ010000179.1:0-3120 GCA_964509615.1 uncultured Dehalococcoidales bacterium | reverse complement strand
ACGGTGTCCTCTTTCCCGACAGCTCAATGAAGGCGGCGCAGTTCATCCAGATCTGCGATAAACGCAAAATACCCCTCATCTTTCTCCAGAATATCAGTGGGTTTATCATCGGCAGGGAATATGAGCGCCAGGGCATCGCCAAGCATGGGCACAAGATGGTCATGGCCCAGGCCTGCGCAACGGTGCCCAAGTTCACCGTGATCGTGGGCGCATCCTTCGGGGCGGGCAATTACGCCATGTGCGGCCGTGCCTATAATCCGCGGCTTCTCTGGATGTATCCCAACGCCCAGATAGCGGTTATGGGTGGAGAACAGGCCTCCGGCGTGCTGGTGACGCTGCGCAACGACCAGCTCGCCAGGGAAGGCAAGCCTCCACTGACCCAGGAGGAAGCGGACGAGATCTGCAAACCTATCATCGAGGCTACAATGAAGGAGAGCAACGCCCTGTACAGCACTTCACAGCTCTGGGACGACGGAGTGCTCGATCCCGTGGATACACGAGACGTCCTGGGACTGGCCATCTCGGCCTCTCTTAACGCTCCCATACCGGATGACGTATTCGGCTACGGCATATTCCGTATGTAACCAACATATAAACTTAACAGGAGGTCAGCCATTTTCAGGAAGGTACTGGTGGCAAACCGCGGAGAGATCGCCCGTCGTATCATGAACACCTGCCGTGAGATGGGAGTCGCCACGGTAGCCGTATATTCCGAGGCGGATCGTAAAGCTGTTCATGTATTGAAAGCCGACCAGGCCGTATTCCTGGGAGGTTCGGACCCCTCCGAAAGCTACCTGAATATAGACAAGATTATAACAGCGGCCAGGCAGACCGGGGCGGAGGCCATCCATCCCGGCTACGGCTTCCTGGCCGAAAATCCTCTATTTGCTGAGCGCTGCGAACGTGAGGGGCTGGTCTTCATCGGACCTCCCTCCAAAGTGATACGCGAGCTGGGTGACAAGACAGTCGCACGCCGAACCGTCACGGGCGGCGGTGTGCCCGTTATACCGGGCATGAACAAGCCCGAATCGGACACCCGCGTGCTGGCCGCCGAGGCGGAGAAGATCGGCTACCCCGTCCTCATCAAGGCAGCCGCCGGAGGCGGCGGTAAAGGCATGCGCGTCGTATCCTCGCCCGGGGAGTTCCAGGATTCCTGCGTCTCGGCAACCAGCGAGGCAAAGAGGGCCTTCGGCGACGGCTCGATCTACCTGGAAAAGTTCCTGTCACGACCGCGGCATGTGGAGTTTCAGATCATTGCAGATAAACACGGAAACGTTGTCCATCTATTTGAGCGGGAATGCTCTATACAGAGGCGCCATCAAAAGATCATCGAGGAGACGCCCTCGACCATCATGACGCCCGAGCTCAGGGAGCGTATGGGCAAGGCTGCCGTCGCCGTGGCCAGGGCGTCCGGATACGTGAACGCGGGGACTGTTGAATTTCTGGTGGACCAGGAGAGGAATTTCTATTTCCTTGAGGTCAATACGCGCCTGCAGGTGGAACATCCTATTACCGAGCTGACGACCGGCCTGGACATCGTTCGCATACAGCTTGAGGTCGCCGCCGGAAATCACTTGCCCATCGAACAGAAAGACGTGCGCAGCCGGGGACATGCCATCGAATGCCGTATCTACGCCGAAGATCCTGAGAAGGGATTCTATCCCTCCCCAGGGAAAATCATTTACATGCAGGAGCCGTCGGGACCCGGCATACGCAACGACTGCGGCATCTACTCCGGCTTTCAGGTGCCAGTGGAGTACGATCCCATCCTCTCCAAATTAGTAGTCTGTGCCGAAGACAGGGGCCAGGCTATTAAGCGCATGATACAGGCGCTGGAGGACTACATCATCCTGGGTGTGAAGACTCCTGTGCCCTTCCTCATCGATGTGCTCAAGTCGGATGCCTTCATTAAAGGGGATACTTTCACCGATTTTATCGATACGCATTTCTGCGGGTGGAAGCCCGACAGGAGTGACTCCGACGCTGCCTGCGCAGCCTTTATTATCGATGGTCTGACGGGTAATAGAAAAGCTGCACCGGTTGTGGGGCAGGATAGCGCCGGTACGTCACCGTGGCAGACGATCGGACCCTGGGGGAGATAGAGGAAAATTAAGACTTAGATTCAGATTTAGATTTAGACTAAGACTAAGATTTGAATTCAGGCAGAGAATGAGAGATGAACTATCGGCTTAAGATAGGCGAAGAAGTGATTTCCTTGAGTGCTGACAGGAAAGGGGACTGCAATATTGCCCTTTCCCTTGACGGGCGATTAATTGATGTCGAATACACGGTTGTATCTGAATACCACCAGCACCTGGTCGTCGACGGCCGTCCGCTGAATGTGTTCATTGCCCGTGACGGGAATACCAAAATGGTGGTGATCAGGGGTATCCCCTACTATATCGTTGACGCCGACGCCCAGGATAGCAGTTCCAGAGGAAAAAAGAGGGAGCAGGTCATACCACAGGAGGTCACGCCGCCCATGCCCGCGGTCGTGGTCAGGATACTGGTCACAGAGGGGGATGATGTCAAAAAGGGCGACGGCGTGATCGTCGTCTCGTCCATGAAAATGGAGACTACGCTGCCCGCGCCCGCCGACGGCAGGGTGAGAGCGGTAAATGTCGCCGAGGGGGACAAGGTGATGCCCGGACAGATACTGATCGATATCGACCGGGAAGCGGCCGCCTCAACCGGGGAGAAATCGCAATCGCCTGCATAACCGGCAGGTCAATGTTTTCATAGGGAGGTAATCAATGGAGGATCGACACTTGCTCTACCGTATTGAAGAGGGGGTGGGATATATCACCATCAACAGGGAGCAGCAGCGAAATGCTATTACACCGGAGGCGCTGGCACTGTTCCATCAGTACCTGGATGAGGCGGAGAAGGACGCAAATGTCCGGGCTCTCCTGGTCACCGGCGCAGGGGACAAGGCCTTCTGCACCGGTGCGCAGCTCAGCGCCGGAGTGAATACGGGCGGGCTGGATATTTTCGCCAGCTATGCCGGCCTGCTCAACCGCATCGTGAGCTTTCCCAAGCCCACAGTTGCCCGCGTCAAGGGGTTCTGCCTGGCGGGCGGCATGGGATTCATGCTGGCCTGCGATATCGTCATCGCCAGCG
>CAZDXZ010000178.1:0-3133 GCA_964509615.1 uncultured Dehalococcoidales bacterium | reverse complement strand
ACGTAGCTGTTGGCGCCCAGCTCGTAGGCAGCTTTGACGTCGGGATCCTCCCTTGAGGAGGTCACCACCACCACCGGGACCGACCTGGTGCGGGCGTCCTGCTTGATTGCCCGCAGTACCTCAAGGCCGCCGACCCGCGGCAGCTTCAGGTCCAGAAAAATCACTTTGGGCGGATGATTGATATCCCGCTGGTCGAATTTGCCACGGCAAAAGACGAAATCGAGCGCCTCCGCTCCGTCCTCGACCACCGAGACGCTGTTGGCCAGCTTATGCTTCTTGAGCGATCTAATGGTGAGCTCGGCGTCCTGCTGGTTGTCCTCAACCAGTAAAACATCAACGGCATGCATATGGCCCATCATATCACTCCCTGGGCAGGAAGTGTAAAGTAAAAAGTTGCCCCCTTATCTATTTCGCCTTCAGCCCAGACGCGGCCGCCGTGGCGATGGACCACACGCTGCACCAGGGCCAGCCCCACACCGTTCCCATCGAAATCCTTGACGCTGTGCAACCGCTGGAACACGCCGAAGAGCTTATCGATATACTGCATATCGAAGCCCACGCCGTTGTCCTTCACCGAGTAGGCGATCTCGCCGTCCGATCTTTCACCCCGCACCTTGATAACGGCGCGCCTCTTCTTGCGGGAGAACTTGATGGAGTTGGAGAGCAGATTTACCCACACCTGCTTCAACAGCGCAGGATCACCCATGGCGGGAGGGAGCGCCTCCATCTGAAAATCGATACGCTTGCGGTCCTGCGCCGTGGTCATCTCCTGGAACACAGCTTTAGCCATGGCCTCCATATCTATGCTGGACGGATTCAGCGCGGACCTGCCCAGGCGCGAGAACGTTAAAAGATCGTCGATCAGATCGCTCATCTTATGCGCGCCCTCGGAAATGACCGAACAGATCCTCTTGCCTTCCTCATCCAGCAGGGACCGGTAATCCTCCAGCAGTATGCGCGTATAGCCGTCGATGGCGCGCAAGGGGGCGCGCAGGTCGTGCGACACCGAATAAGAGAAGGCCTCAAGCTCACGGTTGGCGTCTTCAAGCTGGGCTGTACGCTCGTGAATGCGGCGCTCCAGATCATCGATAGATACGGTGGTCATCTTCAACTCGTTGGCCATGCGGTCGAAGGCCCTGGACAGCTCACCGATCTCATCCCTGGCCTCGGTGCCGATCTTGCGGTCGAGATGCCCGTGACGGCCTATTTCAGCAGCCCCGGCTACCAGGCGGGCCAGCGGCTGCGTGATGGTGCGGGCCAGAAAGAACGCGACCGCCAGCACCAGCAACGCCAGCACCGAGACGATGGTGATCATCGTCCCCGCCATGGAGTTAATGGGAGCATAGGCTTCAGCCTGGTCCACTTCGGTGACCAGACACATGTTGTACTGAGGCAGCCACTTGTACGCGCCGATCACAGGGACATTGCGGTAATCGTTATAGAAAGCAACTCCGTCCTTGCCCGCGAGGCCGGCCTGCACACCCTCGGTCCGAACGGTCTTCTTTAACGCATAGCCCTGCCCCGAGTAAGGCTCGGTGACGAAGAAATTGGATTTATTTATCAGATAGGTTTTTTCACTCCGGCTGAGTCCGCTCTGCGCCGACATGATGGAGGACAGGTCCACCAGGTCGAGCCGACCGGCCAGCACTGCCACAAGCTTCTCTCTCCTGTCGTTGATCGGGGTGCTGACCATCATCGTGGTCTGCTGCAGAGGAAGCGAGTAAAAAACGCCCTGCGTGTAAGTGTGCATTTTACCCTCGGTAAAGAAGCGCTGGTTGGCATAATATTTGCCTTCCTGCATTTCGTCGCTGGAAGCCAGAATAATGCCTCCATCCGGGCTGATCACCGACATCTCGGTGAAACCGCCCGCGGGCTTGATACGCGGTTTGAGATGTTCCTCCTCCAGAGACTGGCGGGACAGGTCATAAACAGGATTGGCGGGGCCGAACTGCACCATGGTGTCAGAGTACTGTACCAATAACGGTCGCTGCGCCAGCTCCTCCATCCTCTGCTGATTGCTCTCAATCCACCTGGTCAGCTCGCTGCTCTTCATCAAATTGGTGGATACCAGGTGATTCATTTCGACCTGCTCGATCGACTGACGCCCGGTGTAGTAAGCCATGAAACCTACTACGACCACCGGCACGATAGCCAGCAGTGCAAACAGCAGGGTTATCCTCGATCTTACATTCACCTGGTTTTGCTTCCGTAGATTTCGTTCAGAAACTGCATGCTATAGGCCTGGTTGACATCGAACGGCTTGGCCAGCAGGCCGTAGTCAAGCAGCGCCTGGTACATGGCCTGCCAGTCCTCCGGCTTCATCCAGCCGATATTATCGTCGCCGGTATGCACCAGCGGCAGCTGGGCTTCCAGTATGGCCGCCTGCAACTGGGGGTCCTTGTCTTTGGTATATTTCAGCACGGCGGGTATTGCCTGCTCGTAATCCTCCACGGCATCCTGCCAGCCATTGAGCGAAGCGCGCAGGAAGCGGGTGACGAGGCCGGGATTCTGCTTGAGCAAATTCTCTCTGGTCACCAGCAAATCCGAGTAGAAGTAAACGCCGTAGTCGCTGGGCCAGATCAGGTTCAACCTCAATCCCTTCTGCTTCATCTCGATCAGACCGGTACTTGAATAACAGGATGTGCTGTCAGCTTCGCCGCCGTAAAAGGTGGTGAAGTTGGGGTCCCAGGCTATGAGCTTTGTTTTGGACAGGTCCAGGCCCAGCCGCTTCATCATGATATAGAACTGCACATGTAGGTCCTGCTGCGATCCGCTGGCGTCCATCGTAGCCACCGTCTTGCCCAGAAAATCACGGGGCCGCAGTATGCCCGAGTCGAACAGGGTAACATAGACTACCGGGCTCTGTCTGTATATGGCGGCAATAGCGGTCACAGGCTGGTCCTGGCTGCGCCCCACCAGGACGGATTCAGGCGCAACTACGCCGAAATCGGCTTTATCGTAAACGATACGCTGCACGATGGCCAGGTCCTTCTCCCCCTCGAGGAAGGTGACCTTGATGTTTTCCCGCGCATAGTAACCTTTCTCCTGTGCCATGTAGAATCCGGCAAACTGCGCCTGGTGCCTGCCTTTCAGCTGCAGTATGACTTCATCCGGCGGCTGCTGCGGTTTGAAC
>CAZDXZ010000177.1:0-3166 GCA_964509615.1 uncultured Dehalococcoidales bacterium | reverse complement strand
GTGAGTGCGGTGCGCACATGCCTGCGCATGAGGTTCTTGGCCGCAAGACTGAATATATTCAAATCCTCACCCGCCTAAAAATCGACTTTGGTGCCGATCAGGTACACATCGGTCCCCTCGGCTACCACATCGGCCGTGACCTTGGCATAGGAGCCCTTCCTCTGCGGTATGACCAGGTTACTGGGGGCCAGGTCGATATAAATAACAGCATTGTCGTCCTTGAGAGTGAACCAGCACCCGGACGGGCATTCACTGGCTATTTTTCCCTCCACCACCACTTTTTTTCCATCCCATCCCCGCGCATCCTGCAATATATCCGCTATGCGTGCGGCCTGTGGCCCTGCATTAACGGCGGTGGTGTTATCGGCGGGAATGGCGGGGGCCGGCGTTTCGGCAGCAGCGGGTGTCCCGCCGGATGAAGTCTGCGCCTCAGGCTTGCCCTGGTCTGTCGCAGCCGGCGCGGGCCCTGCGCAGCCTGCCAGCAGTACTGCGGCAAGCGCGGCTGTTAAAGCGGCGGCAAGTAAAATTTTCTTCATAAATCGTTCTCCTTTGTCTCATTATCGACGGACCCGTAGCATGCAGGACGTGTCATTCCAACAGATGTCGGACTACAACAGGGCCGGCGTCAATCATCGCCAATAATAATTGGTTATTATGAATTCCATATGAATATGTATGCAACTCTTGGTGAAGCCCGTAACATTAAATATTAAACTATTTTACTGTATAATCGAATCACATGAGCGCTGGAAACAGCCTGGCCCTTCTGATTAAACGCTGCAGCAGAATAGTCGACGCGGGCGGGGGATCGAAGCTGAGGATTATCGGCCTGGATGACAGCCGCGCGATCGCTTCGCACCGCAGGCTTTCTCCGCTGGAAGTCGAAATCGCCTGCCTTGAAAACAGCGTTGTTCCCATGCGCTACCTGCGCAATATAGGCACCGTGGGGATCGAGGGACAACTGAAGCTGCTGCTCTCCACCGTGGCCGTGTGCGGAGCAGGCGGACTGGGCGGGAGCATTATCGAGTTGCTGGCCAGGCAGGGCATCGGGCGCCTGGTGATAATCGACAACGGCAGATTTGTGGAGAACAACCTGAACCGCCAGATCATGTCCGGCGAGGATGTGCTGCGCAGGTCAAAGGTAAAGGTGGCCGCACAGCGCGTCCGCCGCATCAACTCGGCCATACGGGTCAAGACATACAGTGTCTATATCGACGATTCCAGTGCAGATGGACTGCTGAGGGGATGTGACGTTGTGGTGGACGCGCTGGACAACCTGGCCTCCCGCCTGGTGCTGGAATCGTCCTGTCGCAGGCTGCGCCTGCCCTTTGTCCACGGCGCCATCGCCGGCTTCTGCGGACAGGTGATGACCGTGCTGCCCGGCGACAGGGGCCTCTCCGCCATATACGGCCAGGGAGGCGATATGCATGGGATTGAAGCCTTCACAGGCAATCCCGCGGCCACTCCTGCCGCCATCGCGGCCTGGGAGGTCCAGGAGGTGGTCAAGGTCATCACCGGCGCGGGTGAGCTCCTGCGCAATCGCCTGCTGCTGGTGGATTTCGCCGATGGAAGCGTTGAGAGCATCCCTCTGTCCCGGGGGTCGAAATAATGGCCAGTATCAATATCAGGTTCGTCGGCCCCTGGCGCCTCTACCTGGGTGTCGAGAGGTTTACCATGCAGGCCGCTACCGTCGAGGACTTCATACGTCAGATGGAAGAAACCTACGGACCCAGATACCATGACCGATTGCTCAGTCACGGCGTCAAAGAGCAGCGCACCATATCGGGCGACAGCAATATACTGGTCAACCGCGTCCATATCAGGCAGCTTGCCGACCACACGTTGAAGGATGGCGACAACATCGACGTCATCGCGCGCTTCGTGGGCGGCTGAGAGCGGTACCGTAGTAACACCGTTTCTTTAGTGATAGAATATGCGGACTCAAATATCCGCAGGAGTGTACTATGGCTGCCAGAGAATACATCCTCTCCATAGACCAGGGCACTACCGGCAGTGCGGCCATTCTCTTCAATAGCGAGGGCAGGCCGGTTGCCGACGCAGATACCGAGACCAGGCAGATCTTTCCCGAGCCGGGCTGGGTCGAGCATGATCCGGATGAGATCTACAATACCTCGCTCCAGGTGGCGCGGCAGGCGCTGAAAAAGGCCGGCATAAAGCCATCCTCCGTTGCGGGCATCGGTATAACCAACCAGCGCGAGACAACCATCATATGGGACAGGAAGACCGGGCAGCCGGTAAGCAACGCCATTGTCTGGCAGTGCCGCCGCACGGCCGGCCTGGTTGAAGAACTGAAGAACCGCGGCGTCGGGCAGGCCATCTGCGACAAAACGGGACTGATACCCGATGCCTATTTCTCGGCCACCAAAGTTCGCTGGATTCTTGACCATATTAAGAACGGGCAAAAACGCGCCGAGGCGGCAGAGCTGCTCTTCGGAACGGTGGACTGCTGGCTGGCCTGGAAACTCAGCGGCGGCAAGTCCCATGTGACCGACTATGGCAATGCATCGCGCACCATGCTGTTTAACATCAACACGCTGCAGTGGGACAGGGATATTCTCTCCACCCTCAACATACCTGCGGCCATGTTGCCTGAAGTGATACCTTCCAGCTTCAAATATGGTGAAACGGCCGAGGGGATTTTCGAGGGCGCCCGCATACCCCTCTGCGCCATTGCGGGCGACCAGCAGGCCGCCCTCTTCGGCCAGGCCTGCTACAATCCCGGCATGTCCAAGAACACATACGGCACGGGCTCGTTCATCCTCATGAACAGCGGCGAGAAGCCCATCATCTCCAAACGTGGACTGCTCACCAGCCTTGCCTGGGGCCTGGATAATAAGGTCAACTATGCGCTGGAGGGAAGCATCTTCATCACCGGAGCGGCCGTGCAATGGCTGCGCGACGGGCTGAAGATAATCGCAAGCGCGGACGAGAGCGATGCGCTGGCGCGCTCGGTGGATGACAACGGGGGCGTCTATTTCGTGCCGGCCTTCGTGGGATTGGGCGCTCCCTACTGGGACATGTACGCGCGCGGGACTATGATCGGCATAACGCGCGGCACCACCAGGGGACACCTGGCGCGGGCCACGCTGGAGGCCATCGCCTTCCAGGTCAGGGATGTGATAGACACCATGCGCTCCGAGACCGG
>CAZDXZ010000176.1:0-3170 GCA_964509615.1 uncultured Dehalococcoidales bacterium | reverse complement strand
GAAGCCGGATTAAAGGACAGGCCTGATTTGGGGCAGTAGGTGCCCATGCAGTTAGGGCCGATTATCCTGATTTTGCCCCTGGCCAGTTCTGCCAGCTCCTTTTCCCTCCTGATCCCTTCCGGAAGCCCGGTCTCGCTGAAGCCGGAGGTGAAAATATGCACGCCCTTAACGCCCTTTTTTATACAGTCGCCCACAGCGCCCAGCACGTGCTGGGCGGGGACAGCTATCACGACGTAATCGATGGGAGCATCGATGTCCATGATGTTTGCATATGATTTCCTGCCCACGATTTCCTGGTAGTTCGGATTGACGAGGTAAAGGTTATCCCGTATTTTGGTCGCCAGCAGTGAATAGGTATAATTGTCCTTCGGCGAAGCGCCTATTACAGCTGTATTTCGTGGGAAAAATATGCTGTTCAACTCATTGTATATTGAAGATCTCATAGCGTTTCCTTTATCTTGCCGCTTAAAAACGGCCAATCAAGGATACATTTATAGCGGGGGAAGTTCAAATCCCGGCAGGGCTGAGGCATAAAAAATAGGATCCACCTGGTGGGACGGTGGACCCTATCGATTATCCAAGAATCAGGTGTATTTAGATTTCCCTGGCGAGGATCTTCTCTTTGAGTATTTCGAACTCGTCGCTGGTGAGGACGCAGGTGTTGGCGTCTTCGCCGATCTCGACTTTATCCTCATAAACGGTTACTGCCGGGCAGCAGGAGCCTTCGCGGCACAGTTTTACAATTTTCATCTATGTACCTCCAGATATTTGGTAATTGCACCGGCGGTTTGCCCCACCAGCAATCAGATTCTTGCTGAATATCCGGTACCGCCAGTTCAAATATGATAATACCTGACAATACGGCATGCAAATGACTGAAGTCACATTGAATACGGAAAACATTTGCCACGGGTTGTAGCCATGCCTTATTATACAGTTGTTCGGTGTACGTATGGATCCCACTCCTCTGTTTACCAAGGCCAGGGAATACCTGCCTCCCGACAAGCTGGCTATCGTGGAGGCCGCCTATAATTATGCCCTCAAGGCTCACGACGGCCAGAAACGCAAATCAGGCGCGCCTTTCCTGGAGCATCCCCTTCAGACGGCCATAACCCTGGCCGACCTGCAGCTCGACGCCGCCACACTGGCCGCTGCGCTTTTGCACGACGTGCCCGAAGACTGCAATATTCCCATCTCGCAGCTCGAGAAACAGTTCGGGCCCGATGTCAGCAAGCTGGTGGACGGGGTGACCAAGCTGAGCAGGCTGGCATGGAGGCGTGATATAGCGGTCACCAGCCAGGAGACGCAGGCGGAAAACCTGCGCAAGATGCTCATCGCTATGGCCGAGGACCTGCGCGTGGTCTTCATCAAGCTTGCAGACAGGCTGCATAATATGAATACGCTGGAGGCACTGCCGCCCGACAGGAGACAGGCTATCGCTCAAGAGACCCTGGAGATATATGCCCCGCTGGCGCACAGGCTGGGCATGTGGGAGATCAAGTGGCAGCTTGAAGACCTGTCTTTCCGCTACCTGCATCCGGAGGATTATCGCGAGATCGCGCGCATGATAGCGGTGCGCCGCTCCCTGCGCGAGGGCTTTATCGATGACGCCGCCCGCGTTCTGCGCGATGAAATGGTCATAGCGGGAATCAAGGGCGAGGTGTACGGCCGGCCCAAACATATCTACAGCATCTTCAACAAGATACAGAAGTATGCTGCCATCGGCCGGAGCTTCGGCGATATCCACGACCTTTTTGCCCTGCGAGTGCTCGTACCTACCGTCCCGGACTGCTACAAAGTCCTGGGCATCATACATAACACCTGGCACCCCATCACCGAAGAGTTCAACGACTACATAGCCAATCCCAAGGACAACGGGTACCAGTCGCTGCACACCACGGTCATGACGGGCGACGGCGCATCGACGCCGCTCGAGGTACAGATCCGCACATATGACATGCACCACATGTCGGAGTACGGCGTGGCCGCTCACTGGCGGTACAAGGAAGGGGCCAAACCGGACCTGAATTTCGAGGAAAAAATATCCTGGCTGCGCCAGCTCATTGACTGGCAGAGCTCCCTCGACAGTGAGGAGTTCCTGACCTCGTTGAAGGAGGACTTTTTCACCGACCAGGTCTTCGTTTACACGCCCAGAGGCGAGATAAGGCCCTTCCCGCGCGGGGCCACACCCCTGGATTTCGCTTACCGTATTCATACGGACCTGGGCCACCGCTGCATCGGCGCAAAGGTCAACGGCAAGCTGGTACCCCTCAACTACGAGCTTAAAAACAGCGACATTGTCGAGATAGTGGCCAGCAAGGCCGAGAAAGCGCCCAGCCTGGACTGGATCAACCCGGACCTGGGTTTCGTCAAGACGGCCCACGCCAAAGAAAAAATCCGTGCCTGGTATAAGAAGCAGGAACGCACTCAGAATATTGAACGCGGCAGGTCCATACTGGAAAAAGAGCTGAAGCGCATGGGTGTCGATGATGCCAACTACGAAGAGCTTGCCGGGCAGCTCAATTTCGATACCACCGACGACTTCCTGGCCGCTGTGGGGTACGGCGGCATCACGCCGCACCAGATAGCTACCAAGCTGACGGGAGAGCCGGAGGTAATCCATCTGGCCAAACCCACGGCCACGCCGACGCGGCAGAAGGGATCGGGCATACAGGTGCTGGGTGTGGGAGACCTGCTCACGCACCTTGCTCAATGTTGCCATCCAGTGCCCGGTGATGATATTATCGGGTACATTACGCGCAGCCACGGCATCACAGTACACCGTAAAAACTGCATAAACGTTGTAAACGAAGAGGAGCAGGAGCGGCTGATCAATGTGAGCTGGGGTCAGATGGAGGACGTGTACCCGGTAGACATCAAGGTGGAAGCTTTCGACCGGGTGGGGCTGTTGAGGGACATTACAACGGCGGTTGCCGAAGAAAAGATTAATATTACCAGCGTGAACACCCAGTACAATGACGATGTGTTCACCATGTTTGCGACAATAGAAATTAAGAGCATGCTTCAGTTGAACCATATATTGAACAGGCTTATGGCCCTGCGCGGCGTGATTAACGCCACCAAGGCCCATTCTGCCAGAATGAACATCAGTTCGTGATATCAAAGGAGGTAGTCACAATTGCCCAAGACTAAGACAGCGGAAAAATCAG
>CAZDXZ010000175.1:0-3197 GCA_964509615.1 uncultured Dehalococcoidales bacterium | reverse complement strand
CGTACCTCCTTAAAAAATTAGCAATCTCTTTACGAGACTGCTAAGTATATTAGCATAAAAAATTATCACTGTAAAGGGGTGACTGCTAAAAAATGTATTTAACAGTATTGAGGGTTAAAAATTGTATCCGGCCTTCCGGTAGTTATCCA
This sequence comes from uncultured Dehalococcoidales bacterium, assembly GCA_964509615.1. Lineage (GTDB taxonomy): Bacteria > Chloroflexota > Dehalococcoidia > GIF9 > UBA5629 > CAIMUM01. The sequence goes on along the minus strand of CAZDXZ010000175.1, from coordinate 3,048 downwards.
TGGCACGCTCGTTGAGGGCCGACTTATCGGCCAGCTCGGCGGCGTGGCTCCACATACCCTGCTTCTCGTAATCGTGGAGTTTGGCATCCAGCGCTGCGGTGTCCTTCGGCGTTTCCAGGCTGCAGGCTGCGAAGCTTGAGAAGGCCCTTTGAACTTCGGCCCCACATCTGGGGCATGCCTTAAGCGGTGCATCGGACATCTTCTGCAGAGAGTCGAACCCGCTGCTGCAGAACTTGCATCCGCCGGCGACCGGCCTGTATTCGTAAATAGGCATGGTAGTTGTTTCCAAGATCAGGTTAATACTAAGGATGAGGCGTAATAGCCACGATAGTTATTATATTTGGAGGGGGGCCGTAATACCAGAAAACCCTGTAGGCCGCCGGTGTTTTTTGCTGGGCGCAGGCTTCAAAAACCTTTTCTCCTCGAGGTCCCTTCAAGCTGGTGAACTCATGGGTTTGAAGGCTATTGTGCCGGGGATTTAATGCCAGGTATTCGATAGTCTTTTTGACAGCCTTATAGCGTTTCTTAAAGGCAGGGTTGTTCTTAATCAGCTTGTAGTTTTCTTTAGCTTCAGCCGTCCAGTATATCTCGAACAAAACCGCCGACCTCAGAGGGAATTGGGATCAACTTTTGATATTCTGCCTCCGGCGGCGTCCTTGATCCCCCTTCTGACCGAAGACAGGGCATCCTGGTTATTAAACAGCCATACTTCCGCCGCAGGTATGGTCACCTGCGGATCCAGTACGATCTGACCCAGCGCATTCCGGTATATATGATAAGTAACACCTTTCTCTATGTGCACGTGCTGCAGCACCACCCTCTTTTTAGCATCGGGCTTAACGCTGTCCGCAATCTTTTCGAATACCATATCTCTTATCACCATGGCTTTCCTTTCCGGTCAACATAATAAATATTTTCTTTACGAGTTTTATTCTATCAATGGTGGGAAAAGTATACAAGTGGGAATATCCCACTTGCTATGGGATACCGTATTATTAATTGCAGATAATGTCATCGCTATAATTTATTTCTGAGTGTGAAAGGAATACCTGTTATAGTGTATAATGGTGGAAAGTGAAGAAAGCTGAGAAAAAGCAGGACTGGGATGCAGGGAGCATCAAGGCGCTCAGGAACCATCTTGACCTCACGCAGGTGGAGCTGGCCGGCCAGATGGGCATCAGGCAGCAGACGGTCAGCGAGTGGGAGCAGGGCGATTATGAGCCCAGGGGCGCTTCCGCCAAATTGCTGAGCATCATTGCAGATCGCAGCGGATTCAAATATGAGGCATGAGTGGAGAAAAAATTTTAAGTTTTTGTACACTATAACGTGTAGATACGATGGGTGCGATAACTGAGAGATCGGTCTCTGCGCTGTGGCTGTCGGGCAGGCTGTCGCGTTTCAACGACGACTCGGGCCACAGGATAGAAGTCGTCTGCCCGGGGAGGGTGAGCACGCGCGGCGGGTGCGACTTTCAGGATGTGGTGATAAAAATCGACGGGGAGAAAACAGTCGGAGATGTCGAGGTGCACCTGACCTCCGACCTGTGGCAAAGGCACGGGCACCACAGAGACGCGGGCTACAACGGGGTCATTCTGCACGTGTCCATGTGGCAACGCGGGCCGCTCCCCGTCAGGCTGCAGGACGGGAGCATACTCAGCACCATAATACTTGCCCAGTACTTAAAAACGGGAGCCAACCTGCTGCAGCATGCTGCAGCAGCACAGACCCGGCGCTGCCCGCACTTGCCCGGCTCCGCCCGGAAGGGCGACATGGTTATTGTGGAAGCCGGCCTGGCAAGGTTCGAACAGAAATCAGCCAGGTTTGCGCGGTCGCTGCAGGCGGACGATCCTGAGCAGACACTGTACAAAGCCATCTGCCGCGCTCTGGGATACGCATGGAACGTGAAGCCTTTCGAGATGCTGGCTGAAAAGGTCCCGGTGAGTTTGGTCAGGACCTGCGCCGCCGGGAGCCTGCGTGCGAAATATAAATTGCTGCTGGGTGCGTCCGGTCTTGCGCGAGAGAGGATGAGCCCGCTGCCTGATGGTGTGCCGCCCATGAAGGTGTCGGACTGGTCCACACTGTCGTCGCGGCCTTTGAACCATCCCGTTCTCAGGATCGCCGGGCTGTGTCATCTGCTTCAGCGTTATGAGGAAGCCGGCCTGGTGGGTGTGGTGATTGAGAAAATAATGAGTACGCCTGCCAGGAAGGAGGCGGCCGCACTCGAGGAGGCTATTACTGTGGTGGGGGCCGGCTCGCGGGTGTTGATAGGCGCCGGCAGGGCACGCGAGATAGCGGTGAATGCGGTGCTGCCCTTGATACATGCTTATGGGGAGCGCATCAACAATGGCCTGCTGGTAGAGAAGGCAAGAAACGTCTTCATCTCATACCCCTCACTAACACCCAATGAGCTGACGCGTTATATGAGTGGCCTGCTGGGCAACCAGGCTTGCGGCGCCTGCCGGCAGCAGGGATTGTTGCATATCTACCACATCTGGTGCCGTACAAGGGAATGCGGGAGCTGCCCCGTGTTCACTTTGCGAAGGACAGTCCCGGTATGACGTCGTGCTCCCTGCTCTTCATGTTACCGGAAATGCAGCGGTAGTAGGCACAGGAGGCTATCATGGCCGCGTTGTCCGTACACAATATGGGAGGAGGTATCAGGACGGGCAACGGTGAATCGGCCTTGAACCGCTCGCGCAGCGCAGCGTTGGATGCCACACCACCGGCCAGCATGATCTGCTTCACTCCCGTCCTCACCGCGGCCTGAATGGTCTTGCCGACCAGCACGTCTATAATGGCCTCCTGGAAGGCGGCAGCCGCCTCTCTAACCCAGCTTTCATCCTTCTCCTCTTTTTCCTCGGCCATGTGAAGCAGTGCGGTCTTGACACCGCTGAAGCTGAAATCGTCGCTCTCCTTAAGCCAGGCGCGCGGTAGGGACAGAGATGTTTTTACTCCCCTGGTGGCGGCCTGGATGGACGGGCCTCCAGGATAGGGCAAGCCCAGTATCCTGGCGCCCTTGTCGAAGGCTTCGCCGGCCGCATCGTCCCG
>CAZDXZ010000174.1:0-3198 GCA_964509615.1 uncultured Dehalococcoidales bacterium | reverse complement strand
AAGTACGTGCCCGAGGGCAACAGGATCGCCTCGCAGTACCTGCAGGACGATAAGGCCGACCTGCTGGCCGAGCTGTCCAAGTTCCCCGCCGGCGACGCCGCCGTGCACGTTAAAAAGGGCATCGACGAGATACTGCTGCGCAACATAACACTGCCCCACAACGAGGAGGACATGCGCCGCACCAGCCGGGCCATGGCCGGCCTGCGCCTGGTCAAGGAGAACAAGAAGCAGCTCGAGTCCGTGCTGGGGCTGATCAACAACCTGCTCAACCAGTACCAGATGGCGCTCAAACAGACCTACGAGGAGTTCAAGAAGAAGGCCGAGATGACCATCCAGCAGGCCTCGCGCCAGCCGCGCCAGCAGCGCGGCGACCAGATGCCGCTCGAACAGAGGCTTCAGATACAGATACAGGAGGAGTGGCGCCAGATACACAGCGAGCTGGACACCCAGTACTCCAAAGCGCTGGAAGAGCACAAGCAGAAGATCAAGGATATCGCCTGAGCGCCCCGCATCAGGCCCTGAAGGCCCGCTCCTTCCAGAAGGGATAGAAGTCCGGCATATCGGTGCTGACCTTCATGGGGAATCTGGGGGGACGCTTCTCCAGGAAGGAGGTCACTCCCTCCATCACATCCTTCTCGCCGTAGATCCAGTTCAGCGCTTTGGTCTCAAGTATGTGGGCCTCCATGGGATGGTCCGCGCCCAGCATCTTCCACATGAGCTGCCGGCACAGCGCCACCGATATGGCCGAGCTGTTGTCGGCGATGCCTGCCGCTATCTCCCTGGCCCTGCCTATTAAATTGTCCGGCTCCACCAGTTCGCTCACCAGCCTCTTCTCGTAAGCCTCCTGCGCGGTGAAGACACGGCCGCTGTAGACCCACTCCGCCGCTGCGCCCATGCCCACCAGGCGCGGCAGGAACCAGGTAGCGGCGCCGTCCAGTATGATGCCCCTCCTGGCGAAGACGAACCCCATCCTGGCGCCCTTGACGGCTATGCGCACGTCCATGGGCAGCGTCATGGTGATGCCGAATCCCACGGCCGGTCCGTTGATGGCGGCTATCACCGGCTTCTTCATATCGTAGATGCGCAGGCAGACCACGCCGCCCTCGTCCCTGCGCGGCGCGCTGTCGCCCTTGCCCGTGAACCTGTCGTGAAACGAGTCCAGCTTGCTCTCATCCGAAAGGTTGGCGCCGGCGCAGAAGGCCCGGCCCGCGCCCGTCACGATCACCACGCGCACACGGTCGTCATTGTCGGCCTGGTCGAAGGCGGCTACCAGCTCGGCGCAGGCCGCGGAGTTGACCGCGTTCATGATCTCGGGCTGGTTGAGCGTCAGCATCAGTATGTTGTCGGAGACCTCGTATTTCACATAGCTATATTCCATCTTTCCTCCTTATGTAAAGCAATGAAGTCATCTTCGTCAGCCCGCTATTATAGATTATCGCCGTATCAAAAGGCACACCCGTCTGCTATAATGCGCGTATGAGGAACTCTACAGCTGCATTCGTCCTGGCGCCGGCCGCGGCCGTGGTTATGCTCCTGGCGGCGGGCTGCCAGTCCTGTGCGCCCAATCCGCTTCAGGGAGGTATTCAGTCCTATTCGGGAAGCAAATGGGAGGAGCCGCAACATCCGCAGACACCTCCCTCACAGCCTGCTCAACAGTCGAAGACGCAGACCATGGAGCGGCATGAGATCGTCACGGACGCCAACAGCGTTTTCAGCATCGGCGCGCCCGCCGTCGGCTATATTGAGGAGCGCCAGGTCACCGCGCAGCAGCCGGTCAATTTCTGGTTCGAGTACCTGAATCCCGATATGTCACTCACGCTCAACGGCGTACCGGTGGAGATAACGTCGCAGCGCGGCGCGGGCATGACCGCCTTCACATCGGGCGTCACCAGCTTCAACTACGTATTGCGCTACAATTCCAAAGAACAGCTGTCGTACAACCTGCGCATCGTGCCTTCAGCGACCGGCACTTCGGTGCCCATCGTCACCAGAGAGACCTGGACGGCGCCCTGATCTTAGTCCAGCAGCTCCATCGTGTGCGCGATCTCTTTCCAGAGTTGCAATTTGGAAGGCGCCAGGTCCAGCGGCGCCACTCCGCCGAACATCACAAAGCGTGAGCCCAGCTTTATGCCGTAGATATAGACCTGCGACGATATCTTGGTGGCGGACTTGCAATCGTACACTATCTCCCAGGCCGGAGTGACGCCGTCCGCCAGCGTGGTGTTCTCGCTGGACACGACCTTGGGGCTGGTCCCTCCGCCGGACAGCCGTGTGGCCTTGGCCCACTCATACGCCGTCGAGTTGAAGTCCACGCCGTAGGCGCCCTGTATGGTCACCCTGATGTAATTGGCCTGCGGAGAGGAGCCGGAATTGACCGCCCCGAAGACCGAATCGTTCAGCGACTGCTGCCTGTAGTCCGCCTTGGGATACCTGATCTTGAAATGATAGACATCGTTCACATACTCGTTGTAATCCCAGGGCGGCGCGGGCGTCGGCTTCTTGGCGGCGGCAGCAACCTCCGCAGCCGTCGGCGCGGGCGGCGTGATGACCATGGTCACCACCACGTTTTGCGGTGAGTTCCTGGTGCCCGCACCCTCGATGGTGATGTTGTCGGTATATGTGCCCGCCGCAAGGCCTGCGGGTGCGATAAAAACTTCCAGCGTTTTGCTGTATCCTTTCTCCAGCGCGCCGTCCCTCTCGGTCAGCCACATCCAGGGGACGGTCTTCCTCACAGCCCAGATCATGACCCCGCCGCCTTCATTCATAAAGGTTATATTCCTGGTGACCGTGTTGCTGTCGCCTTCCTTGAACTGCACGTTGAGGGCCAGCGCGTTTACGCCCAGCCTGGGCGATACGACGGCCGGCTCAGGCGTGACAGCCGGCGGCGCAGCCGCGGGCTCCGAGCAGCCGGCGGCCAGCAGCGCAACGACGGCAAGGGCCACGCAGACTGTTTCCAGTATCCTGTGACTGTTGGACTTCGCATACTGTTTCATCATGATTTAATTATAACAGGCGGCTCCAAACGGCATTCCATTGAAACGGCCGGCGCGCATGGGGTATGCTGTAACTGCCACAGGGCGCCGGGTGACATGGACAGGAATCTCAACCTGAAGTCGGGACACAACAGCTACCGCATACCGCTAACCCGCGTGCACACGCTGGTGCTGGGCAGCGGGGCGGCCGGGCTGAACGCGGCGG
>CAZDXZ010000173.1:0-3217 GCA_964509615.1 uncultured Dehalococcoidales bacterium | reverse complement strand
CGCAATGACATTCTGGTGAGCGGGCTCAGCTAAAGCAACGCCCCTACGGCCCTGTCTATATTTCGCCGTCGGTGCGGAACATGACCAGGCCGGTGGGCAGCTTGGGATAAAAGAATGTAGACTTGCGCGGCAGGCGATCGTTAGAATCGGCCACCGCCTTGATCGTCTTAACGGAAATGGGATCGAGCAAGATCGCGAACTGGAACTGGCCGTTGTCGACCATGCGACAGGCTGATTCGCCCGAGGGCGTATAGGCCAGATTGTCTGAATCACCGGGCGGCAATCCCAGTATTTTCTCGCAGATAATATGCTGCACCGCGCTGACGTCCAGCCTGCCATAGGCCTCGGAGCGCCTCTGCTTGAGGAAATCATTGACCTTTATGCCGGGCAGTAGAGTCAGACCGAGCACCTGTCCGGGCTCCAGCCCATATATACGGATACTGCCGGCGTCCGCTGCAACCGACATGTTTGCCGCGGAACCCTCCCTGACCTCGAAATAAGCGGGCAGCTCTTTCTTCAATTTATTAATAGTCAGCTTGGAGAGAGAGCGTATGAGCCTGTGGATGGGCAATATCACGATGCCGGGATCGGAGAAAGAGACGAGCGCCATCATTACGTAGTTGTAGGCCTCGTTTCCGCTGCCGTTCGGCTCAAGCTCCCGGCGGTAATCCCGGTACGCCAGCGCCGTCTCGTAGCGGTGGTGGCCGTCGGCGATATAAATAGACTTTGGAATAAGAAAATGGCTGATCCTCTGCACAAACTCCGGCTCATTCACCGCCCAGAAACGATGATAATCCGTGCCTACCTGGAAATTATAGACGGGGCTGGCCTTGACACGGTTCATGACTAATTGATTGATGCGGCCGCCGGGGTCCTCGTAAAGACCGAAGACGGGACTGAAATCAGCCGAGCACGCCTTCATCAGTTCCAGCCGGTCGGCCTTGGCCCTGGCCATGGTGAACTCGTGGGGGATGACCGCTTTATTCTCCCAGGGCTCCAGACGCACACAGGCGTAAATCTCAAGCCTCCGTTTCTTCGCTTCGCCCACTTCGAAGCTGTGCTCATGCACGTAGTAGTTAGGCACCTGGTCCTGTAAAAGCACGTTATCTTTGAACCAGCGATTGAACTCATCGCGCGCGCGTGTGTACCGGTTATTCCGCTCGTCATCGCCGGCCTGTTCGAGGCCCAGCTCCAGGCGCACCATGTTATATTTATTTTTTTCGTAGAGTGATTGCTGTTCCTGGGCGGATATAACGTCGTAAGGGGGGCAGATAACGTTCTGCATGTACTGCACACTGGCAGGATTGTAGCGAACGCCCCTGAATTCAGATATTTCAGCCAAAAGATTTCTCCGATCTCAGAATAATGTCATATGCGGCAGATCAGATCCCGCCGCTCCAGGCCTTTACGAGGTCGTTGACCGGCAGGTCGGACAGCCCTTTGAGTATGAAGCGGCCGCCGCCAACGGTACCCAGCCTCGTCACCGGCACTCCGTGTTTGAAAGCCATCTCCTCGAGCTTGCGCACGGCGCCGGGAACGATAGAGACCACGGCGCGCGACTGCGCTTCGCCGAAAAGCGCGGCGTCCAGCCGCCCGTGTGCCGGCAGGTCACCTTTGAATCCCTTGCCGCCAATTATACAACTTTCAGCGAGCGTAACGGCCAGGCCCCCATCGGAACAGTCATGGGCGGATTTGAGCAGGCCGCGGCCTATGGCCCTGATGAGGAGGTCATGCAGACTTTTCTCCGCGCTCAAATCAATGGCCTGTGTGCCCCTGACCATGCCGTGCAGCAGCTCAAGGTATTCACTGCTGCCCAGCGACCTCTCATCGCCGGTATCTCCCAGCAGAAAGACCGCATCCCCCTCGTCCTTGAAGCCCGCCGTGCAGCGGCGCTTAATGTCTTTTATCAGACCTACCATGCCCACCACGGGGGTGGGGAAAATGGCCACTCCCCTCGTCTCGTTGTACAGGCTGACGTTGCCGCTGACCACCGGCGTTTTGAGCTTGCGGCAGGCCTGCGACATGCCCTGGATGCACTGGTGCATCTGGTACATCACGTCATTCCGCTCGGGATTGCCGAAATTGAGGCAGTTGGTGATGGCCATGGGACGGGCGCCCATGCAGGCGGTATTGCGAGCCGCCTCTGCTACGGCTATAACGCCGCCGACCTGGGGGTTCACGTAGCAGTAGCGGCCGTTGCCGTCGGTCACCAGCGTATAGGCTTTCGCTGTTGCCTGTATCCGCAGCATGGCAGCGTCGCCTTCGCCCGGCAGGACCACCGAGTTGTTGCCAACCTGATGATCGTACTGGCGGAATACCTGGCGCTTGCTGCAGATATTGGGCGAGGCCAGCAGGCGGAGCAGGATTTTACCCGCGTCTGCCGGCTTTACGTCTTTAATAGTTTTAAGGTCGAGTTCCTGGAGGTCATCCAGCCAGGAGGGCCGCTTTGGGCGGAAGCGATAAACGGGCGGGTTGTTAAGATATTTCACGGACGCGTGCGCGACCACCTTTCCTCCATCGCGGATGGTGGCCATGCCGTCGTCCGTAACTTTGCCTATGATGTCAGAGTGCAGTCCCCAGCGGTCGAAGAGGGACCTGACCCTGTCCTCGTACCCTTTCTTCACGATAACGACCATGCGTTCCTGCGATTCCGACAGCATGACCTCATAGGGTGTCATCCCCTTTTCCCGGCGGGGCACCCTGGCTACATCGATATCCAGGCCCGAATCTCCCTTGTCGGCCGCCTCAATAGCGGCGCTGGTCAATCCGGCGGCGCCGCAGTCCTGCAGCCCGACGATCCAGCCGGTGCGCGTCAGTTCCAGGCAGGCCTCGATAAGGAGCTTTTCCATGAAGGGGTTGCCTACCTGTACGGCGGAGCGGAGTTCGCGCTGCTCTTCAAACGTGCGGGAGGCCAGTCCCGAAGCCCCGTGCAGCCCGTCGCGGCCTGTATCGGCGCCCACCAGCATGACGAGGTTTCCCGCGCCGGAGGCGCGCGCCCTGGTCAGGTCTTCCTGCCGTCCGATGCCCAGGCAGAGGGCATTGACCAGGGGGTTGCCGCTGTAGCAGCTGTCGAAATATATCTCGCCGCATACGTCGGCGATGCCCAGGCAGTTGCCGTAGCCGGCGATACCCCCCACCACGCCGCCCATCAGGTAGCGGTTGTGCGGATCGGACATGGGACCGAAGCGCAGGGAATTGGCCAGTGCGATGGGCCGCA
>CAZDXZ010000172.1:0-3227 GCA_964509615.1 uncultured Dehalococcoidales bacterium | reverse complement strand
TGAAGAATGGAGAGGAATGGTAATATGAAATCTACACCAGCCCTGATAATCCGCATCCTGCTGCTGCTCTCGCTCTGCCTCACCCTTCAGCTGCCGGTGCTATCCACAGCCGGGCGGGCTTCTGCCGCACTGGAAAGCCCCCGGACGTTCAACACTAATAGCTTAACGGACAACGGCACGGCACTGAGGTATCCGGTCATGCCGCTCACTCCCGAGCAGAAAAGGGCCGGGGACGAACTGGCGGACCTTGCTCCTGTAGCCCCGCCGGCGCCGGCCGTCGGGCTGATGATGATGGACGCGGCGGACGGCGTCGAACCCGGAGCGAGTTTCAGCCTTCTTCCCCATCTCAATTACGTGCCGGCTGAGCGCAACCAGAACCCCAACTGCGGCAACTGCTGGGTCTGGACCGGCACAGGCGTGGTGGAAATAGCGCTGCACGTGCAGAAAGGCATCAGCGACCGCCTTTCCATCCAGTTTTTCAACTCGACTTATCAGAACGGCACCGGACCGCACTGGGCATGCTGCGGGGGCAACCCCACTTCATTTGCCGATATTTACCGCAATATACTGCTTAAGGCTATTCCATGGGCCAACAGCAACGCCTATTTCAGGGACGGCCCGCAGACCTGTGCCGCCGGTACGCTGGTGCCGGCAGCAACCATAACGGCCAGCCCCTACTATACCATCGGCTCAATCGGTCCGGCGGAACAGATCGCGACGCACGGTGTCGGCGAGGCACAGGCTATCGCAAATATCAAGAGTGTCCTGCACCAGAACAAGGCCATCTATTTCGCCTACTGGCTGGCCAGCGCCGCCGACTGGCTGACCTTTCAGAACTGGTGGGATGACAGCCTTGAGACGGCCATCTGGAGCGGGGATTACTCCTGCGGGAAAGTTTGGACCAGCACAGGCGGCAGCCACGCCGTGCTTTGCGTGGGGTACAACGACGATGACCCCAACCCGGATAACCACTACTGGCTCATAGTCAACAGCTGGGGTGCGCCGTCCAACAGGCCCAACGGTCTTTTCCGCATCCCCATGCACTATAACTACGACTGCGCCGACTCAGGCGGCAGCCCCAATACACGCTGGTGGACGATACCGGTCACCTTCATCGACAACAACCATACCAGACAGATTAATACGCAGGCCGGGATCATAACCATCAGCACGGAGACCGGCTCGCTCGATAGCGCCGCCGCAGTTAACCCGCAGGGGATGGAGGGGCTGCCGGCCGACGCAATCCTGCCATACGGTTCTTTCTCTTTCACCGATAATAACCTGGCGCCCGGCGGCACGGTCAGATTCATGATCACCCTGCCCTCCCCTCCACCTCCGGAGCTTCAGTTGTGGAAATACATTAACGGACTCTGGGTGGACTGCACCTCCCTGCTCAGCGGACAGGACGATGGCGACAACATCATTTATATCACGATACAGGACGGAGGCAGGGGAGATACCGACGGCATCCGTAACGGGAGCATCACAGATCCCTTTGCCCTGGTCATTCCTTACGATGCGCATAATATCGGCGCCGGCTCGCACGGCTCCTCGGTGGCCTCGCCCCCGACCGTGCAGCAACACATACCTCTGCCCCATATATATGTGCGCAGCGCCGCCGTGGCCGCGAAAGATCCAGCGGGCGCCGCGCGGGTGACGGCGGAGATAGCCAACAATGGCGCCGCGGCCGGCGTCGGCCGCATAGTGCTGTATATGGACGGAAGGGAAACCGAAAGCCGCAATATCAACGTGGCAGCCGGCGGCACGGCCAGGGTTGATTTCGATCTGACCGGGGTGGCGCCGGGCAGTCACGAGGTCACGGTCAACGACGCCTATGCGGGCAGCTTGAATATAGGCGGAGGCATCGATCCTGTTTTCTTCATTGCGCTGGCAGCCTTCCTGGCCGTGGTCTGCGGGCTGTTTATCCTGTACCTGCGCAAAACTTCGGGCTCGCAATGACCAGGCCGGGAGTTAAAGCTTGACCAGCTTGACCCCTGTGATGTCCGGCACTTCCAGTATCTTCTTGATGATGGGGTCATCCGCCGGCTCATCCAGGGACAGTATCATGAGGGCCTCGCCTCTGGCTGTCATGCGGGCCACCTGCATGGCGGAGATATTGACGTTGTTTTTACCCGTGATTGTGCCCACCGCGCCGATCAGTCCCGGCTTGTCGGTGTGATAGCACAGCATGAAGTATCCGCCCGTGGGGACGATGTCCAGCCAGAACTGGTTGATGCGGACGATATGGGTCTCGTCGCGCAGCACCGTGCCCGCCACGTCGACATTTCCACCGCTGGCCACCACTTCCAGCGAGATCAGGCTCGCGTAGTTGGCCACATCGGTCTCTTTCTGCTCAGAAATCTTTAGGCCGCGCTGCTGGGCGATTACGCCGGCATTGACCAGCGTCACATGTTCCTCGCTGACCGTGTCGAGCAGCCCGCTGAGAATGGAGGCCTTGAGGGCGGAGGTATCGTACTGCGCTATCTCGCCGGAATACTTGATCTTGATCCCTTTGAGCTGCCCGCCCATGAGCTGTCCCGCCATCTTGCCCACCACTGCAGCCACATCCATATAAGGCCTGAGTATCTCGAGCAGCTCGGGCGCTATCTGGGGCACGTTGACGGCAAACCTGGCCGGCTTGCCGTTGAGCACATCGATGATCTGGTCGACCACGTCGATACATACATTGGTCTGGGCCTCTTTGGTCGATGCCCCCAGATGCGGAGTAACAATGATCTTATCGCTCTTGAAGAGGATGCTGTCCGTGCAGGGCTCGGCGGCGAAAACATCTATTGCCGCGCCGGCCACCCTGCCCTCCTCGATGCCCTTAAGCAGGGCTTCGTCGTCAATCAGTCCGCCGCGGGCGCAGTTGATGATGCGCACCCCCTTTTTAAATGTGGCTATCTCTTTGGCGCCGATCATGTTTTTGGTCTGCGGCGTCAGCGGAAGGTGCAGTGTGATGAAGTCGGATTCCTTGTAAAGTTGCTCCAGCGGAAGCAACGTGACGCCCAGCGACTGGGCATATTCCTGCGAGGCGAAGGGGTCATATCCCACCAGCCTCATCTCGAAACCCTGGGCGCGGGCCGCCACGCCGGAGCCGACGTTGCCCAGCCCGATAATACCCAGCGTCTTATTGCGCAGCTCCACGCCGGTATATTCCTTGCGGTTCCATTTGCCCGCCTTGAGCTGGCCGTGTGCCTGCGGTATATTGCGCGCCAGCGCCAGCA
>CAZDXZ010000171.1:0-3294 GCA_964509615.1 uncultured Dehalococcoidales bacterium | reverse complement strand
GGATCGGTCATGATGGTGGCCGGATTTGAGTTGACCAGTATGATCTCATAACCCAGGCCTTTGAGAGCTTTGCAGGCCTGGGTGCCGGAGTAGTCGAATTCGCAGGCCTGACCTATGATGATGGGGCCGGACCCGATGATCATTATTTTCTTTATATCGTTTCTTCGCGGCAAGGATGTCCTCCGTTTTTAAATTCAGTCGACTCGCATAATCTTTTCGCGCAAACCGACGCCTGCCTGTGGATGCCGTCCGTGAGCGTTAAGACGGCGTTCCGGTCCATTAATATCAGGAAATCCTGACTGAGCTGTGACGCCAGGACAGCTGTCCGCTGCTGATGGTGGCCATAACCATCCCTTTCAATTTGCATCCTGCAAATGGCGTATTCCTGCCCTTGGAGAGGAAATCCTGAACGTCCACCGTCCATTCACGCCCGGTATCCAGCAGCACGAGGTCCGCGCATGCGCCCGGTTTAAGCGTCCCCGAGTTATCTCTCAGCACCCTGGCAGGACCCGTCGTCAGGCATGTCACAAGGGCATTCAGACTGATCCTGCCCGAGTGCACCAGGGACATGAGAACGCCGAAAGCGGTCTCGAAGCCGCTGATGCCGGATACGGCATTCTCAAATTCACACAGCTTGTCTTCGGCCGTATGAGGGGCATGATCTGTAGCTACGACATCGATCGTGCCGTCGGCGATCCCCCCGATCAATGCTTCAATATCGGCGGGCGATCTCAACGGCGGGTTAACCCTGGCATTGGTGTCATAGGCCAACGTTGTCTGCAAACCTTCCTGTGTTTTCATCACACGTTCGTGTGTAAGTGTGAGATTGTGAGGCGTAACATCGCAGGTTACCTTGAGTCCCCTCTGTTTAGCCTCCCGTATCAACTGAAGCGAGCCGGCCGTGCTCATGTGAGTGACATGCAGCTTGGCGCCTGTCAATTCACACAGGGCGATATCCCTCGCCACCATTATCTCCTCGGCGGCGGCGGGTATTCCTTTCAGGCCAAGCCTCGCCGCCACCCAGCCATCGTTCATGTGGCCTCCCTGCGACAGGTTGAGATCCTCGCAGTGATCGATAACCGGCAGGTCAAGCACGGCGGTGTTCTCCATGGCCAGAGACATGATGCGTGTATCGCTGACCGGGCTGCCGTCATCGCTGAACCCCACGCATCCGGCGCCGGCCAACTCCGTGAGATTGGCCAGCTCTTTGCCTGCCCTGCCTGCGGTTATGCAGCCCACCGGCAGGATTCTAACCAGGGGAGCGTCTCTGGCAGCGAGCTCCCTGACGTAACTAATGGTGGCAGCGCTGTCCAGCGGTGGATTGGTATTGGGCATGCAGCATATAGTAGTGTAGCCGCCGCGCGCCGCTGCTGCGGCGCCGCTGGCTATGGTCTCCTTGTTTTCATATCCGGGCTGGCGCAGGTGGCAGTGAAGGTCGATGAAGCCGGGGCAGGCTACAAGTCCGGAAGCGTCAATGGTTGCGGCGCCGGCTGCAGTTATGTCTTTGCCGGTCTTTGATATCTTACCTTCGGCAATGAGTATGTCACCCGTATCATCGATGCCTGCCCCCGGATCCAGTATGCGGGCATTCTTTATCAGGAGGAGATTGTTTGTCATCTGTTTTTACCTCCTGCTATCAGGTACAGCAGCGCCATACGCACCGCCACACCGTTGGTGACCTGTTGCTCGATGAGTGATCTGGTCCCGTAGGCTACGTCCGGGCTGATCTCGGCGCCTTCGTTCATGGGTCCCGGATGCATCACCAGGACGTCGGGCTTTGCGCCGGCCAGGCGGGTCCTGTTGATCTGGTATCCCTGTATATATTCGCGCAGCGACGATATCAGCCCGCTCTGTTGCCGCTCTTTTTGCAGCCTCAGAGGCATTACGATATCGGCGTTTTCGATAGCCGCGTCGAGATTATGCTCGATGGTAACATGGTTGAGGGAATACTTCTCCAGCATATCGCGCAGGCCGTGAGGGACAAGTGTGGGGGGTGCGCACAGCACCAGCTTCATATCGTAATGGCGCGTGCCCCAGATGTTGGAGCGGGCCACCCTGCTGTGCAAGATGTCGCCGATGATGACAGCCTTGCGCCCTTTCAGGTCACCGAGCTGCTGTCGCATGGTGAAGATATCCAGCAGACCCTGTGAGGGATGTGCGTGCCAGCCGTCACCTGCGTTGATGATGCTGGTATCAATGTTTTGCGCGGCCAGGTAAGGGGCGCCTGAGCAGTTGTGTCTCATGATGATGGCGTCCACCTCCAGGGCCTGCAGGGTGCGCAGGCTGTCCACCAGAGATTCGCCTTTGGCCACGCTGCTCCTGGTTGCGTCCAGGCTGATGGTGTCGGCGCCCAGGTATTTGGCTGCCAGCTCGAAGGAGGCGCGGGTGCGGGTACTGGGCTCGAAAAACATGGTGGCAATGGTCTTTCCCCGCAGCGTGGGCACCTTCTTGACATCGCGGTCCAGTATCTCGACCATACCTTCTGCTATCTCGAAAACAAGGTCGGTCTCCTCCCTGCTGAAATCATCCAGGTCGAGTACATGGCGGTGTTTCCAGTAATCAATGGATGGGCGTGTCATCGTTTCTCTTGTAGCGGCGCTCTGTCGCGGCTCACTTAAGCTCATCCTTGCCTCCCTCCGTCCTCATGACCGTGACTTTGTCCACAGCATCGACCTCGCTGAGATATACTTTTATTTCCTCATTACGCGCCGTGGGGATATTTTTACCCACAAAATCAGCGCGGATCGGCAGCTCGCGGTGGCCCCGGTCGATCAGAACGGCGAGCTGTATGGTCTCCGGCCTGCCCAGGTCTATCAGTGCGTCGAGGGCGGCGCGTATGCTTCGGCCGGTGTAAAAAACGTCGTCAACCAAAATAAGGTGCTTGCTGGTGACATCGAAAGGAACATAGGTTTGCTGTACAACGTGTTTGAAGCTCAGGGATGAGACGTCGTCGCGGTAGAGTGTAATGTCCAGGGAGCCGACCGGTATATCGACCTGCTCCATAGTGCGGATGATTGCGGCCAGGCGCTGCGCCAGCGGGACGCCGCGTGTCTTGATACCGATAAATACGATGCTGGTGGCGCCCTTGTTCCGTTCGAGGATCTCGTGTGCGACCCGGACCAGCGCCCTTTCGATGTCGGAGGAGTTAAGCAGAATTTTTTCTGGCATAAAAAAACCTCTTGCCTGCGCTGGCAAGAGGTCTGTTACAAGCACATCTGCCTGGACTGGATTTGCGGCGAAGTAACTTTGCCGTTCCCTTGCCAGCCTCGCTGGGCTGACTTAAAGGTTCACTTT
>CAZDXZ010000170.1:0-3304 GCA_964509615.1 uncultured Dehalococcoidales bacterium | reverse complement strand
AGTGCCAGAGCGATGATTGTAACAACAATTCTGTATATCATAATCAACCCCTTCCTTACGTTCGCGACAATGTTACCTTACAGGTATCTGTGTGTCAATAACTATTTCGTACCATCGACTGAGATAACCATGCGGCGATGATAATTTACTTGCCGGAGATCCGGTGCTACAATTCCGTGATAAAACCCGAGCGTACGGGTATATAATTAATCAGTTAAGGAATTGCGATGAAGAAGAGAACAATCTCCCGTGAGGCAACGTCATTCGGCCTGCTGTCGCTTTTGATAGTGCTGCTGATTCTGCCGCTTGCAGCCTGCCAGTCGAACAACCAGGGATACAGCAGCAACAAGGAGGCCATTGCCTTCAATGAGACGGGGATCGACCTGTATAACAAGGGGTCATACGATAAGGCATTGCTCAATTTCGATCGTGCGTTGGAGAAGGATCCCTCCAACCCGGCTGTACACTTCAACAAAGCACAGACGCTGGATGCCAAGAGTAATTTCGAGAAAGCTGTTGCCAGCTATGACGAGGCCATCAGGCTAGATCCTAATTTCGCGGATGCCTGGAATTACAGGGGTATCTCCTACTTAAATTTGAGTCAGTATGATAAAGCCCTGGAAAGTACGGAGAAAGCCATTGCCATCAATGCCAGCAATGCGGTCTACTGGGAAAGTAAAGGCCAGATATACCAGGCCCAGGGTAAATTCCAGGAGGCCGTCCCCTGTTTCGCCAAGGCCGCCTCGCTGGATTCCGACAATGTTGATTATTGGGACAGGCTGACCTATGCTCAGATGAAGGCCCAGCTGTATGAAGACGTGCTGAGGTCGACCGATAAATCCATCTCGCTCGATTCCACCAACTCGTTTCCCTGGGGCTACAAGGCCAAAGCTCTGCATGAACTGAAGCGCTATGAGGAAGCGCTGGTGGCCTTTGACCGCGCGCTGGCGCTCGATGTCAATAATCCGGCGCTGTGGTACAGCAAGGGCCTGACGCTCGAGACGCTCAAGCGCACCACCGAGGCAAAAAAATGTTACGACAAGGCGCGCTCTCTGGGTTACCAGTTTTAGCACCGATTATGCAGCGTGCCTGCCGTCACATACACTATTTATGATTCACGGGAGGCTACATGAATGACAACGGCGCTTCCGGGCAGCGCGGCTCTGATGAGAAGCACACTTCTCCCGCCGCGTCTGATCAGGCGGAAAACGGCGGCAAGAAAAAGATAGATATCGAAATCAGGGAGATGTGCGTCGACGATATCCCCGATGTCTTTCACCTGGGAGAGCAGGTCTTCACGGCCGACAAAACACCCACCCTCTATCGCACCTGGGATGAGTTCGAGGTTATCTCCATGTTCAACGAGGATACCGAGTACTGCCTGGTGGCGGCGCTGGAGGGGCAGATTGTGGGCTTTGCCCTGGGCAATGTGGTTACCAAGAAGAAGTCGGCCTGGAAATACGGTTATCTGGTCTGGCTGGTGGTCTCTCCGGAGTACCAGAGGATGGGAGTGGCCAGCAGGCTTTTCAACAAGTTCGAGGATAAAATGATCGAGGCCGGAGTGCGTATTTTCATGATCGATACGGAGGCCGACAACCTGCCCGCGCTGCATTTCTTCCGCGACAAGGGTTTCGGCAATCCGCAGCAGCACATCTATATGACGTATAATCCAGCGGCGACCGAGCAGCAGAAAGAAAAGGAGAAAGAGAAGAAACGAAGCCTGAGGGGAAAAAGGAATGGCACCGAGCACAGGCGCAGCGGCTGAAATAAAGCCCGACCGGCTGAAAAAGCTCCTTCAGGACCTGGTGGACATTTATAGTCCATCGGGTAAAGAAGAGGAGATACTGCTGTTCTGCGAGGAGTACCTCAGGTCGGCCGGGCTGAATATTAAAAAACAGCCGGTGGATGAAAACCGCTATAACATAGTGGTACTGCCGCCCAAGACCGACGAAGTCGACCTTTGTTTCGTGGGCCATCTGGACACCGTGACGGCGCACGACCTGGATGATTTCGGGTTCTATGAGGAAGATGAGAAGGTCTGCGGCCTGGGAAGCTCGGACATGAAGGCAGGCTGTGCCGCCATGATCGAGGCTTTCACAGTGCTGGCGGAAAAAAAAGGCAGGTTCCCCTCTGTGGGTATGGCTCTGGTCGTGGGTGAGGAGGAGGAGAGCGACGGCGCCAAGACCCTGGTGCGTGAGTACCGTTTCCCCTGGGCGGTGGTGGCCGAGCCGACCAACATGATTCCCTGCCTGGGGCATTATGGATATCTGGAAGTCCTCCTTCGCACGCGCGGCAAGAAGGCCCATTCCTCCATGCCCGAACTGGGCCAGAACGCCATTGAGAATATGCTCAAGCTGCTGCTGCAGGTAACAGAGTACACGACATCGGTCTCCAGCGGGCTGGTCTACAATATCAGGCAGCTTTCTGGCTTCCCCGGCGGGTTCGTGGTGCCCGATACGTGCGAGGCCTGGATGGACTTGCATCTGCCTCCCGATTCACGCATGGATGTGCTCAAAGCCGACCTCGAACATCTTGTGGAGGATGCGGGCAATGTCATACCGTCACTGGATGCCTATATCAGGTTTGAGAATACGCAATCGGGCTACCGCATATCGCAGGACCGGCCGCTGGTGCGCAGGCTGCGCGCGGTTTGCAAGGAGATGAAGGTATCCTGGGAAACGCAGGATTTTCGCAGTCACTCGGATGGCAATGTCCTGTGGGGGTCCGGTGTCGATCCGATCATACTGGGCCCCGGCAGGCTTGAGACGGCACATACACCCGAGGAATCCGTCGTTTTCAATCAGGTGGTGCAGGCTGCACAGCTGTATCTGAGTTTCGCACTGGCGATCTGACGCCGGAAATGTGACATAAGTCGTAACCGATTGTAGCGACAGTCGATGATAATGTGGGAGAATTCGAGGCACAGGAGGGTATCATAATGTCGAAGTCTGAAGAGGGTCTCAAGACAGCATTTGCAGGGGAATCGCAGGCCAACCGCAGGTACCTGGCGTTCGCTGCGGCTGCAGATAAAGAAGGGTTTGCTCAGGTTGCCAAATTGTTCCGCGCCGCAGCCGAATCGGAAACGATACATGCCATGAATCATCTCAATGCCTTAAAGGCGATCAGGTCCACCAAAGAGAACTTGCAGGAAGCCATCAGCGGCGAAACACACGAATACACCGAGATGTACCCTGCCATGATTGAAGATGCGAAGGCTGAGGGCAATAAGGATGCCCTGATGACCTTCCAGAGCGCCAACGCCGTGGAGCAGGTGCATGCCCGGCTTTTCAAGGGCCTGCTGGAT
>CAZDXZ010000169.1:2117-3312 GCA_964509615.1 uncultured Dehalococcoidales bacterium | reverse complement strand
CCAGGGCATACTCCATCCCGACGATAAACAGGCCGATGGTAACCAGCGTGCCTTCGATGGCGGCCATAATAATCATAAAACGTATGTAGCGTCCCATCTGGTCGCCGAAGATGGTCAGTATCCTGGTGCTGTGCCTGGCCACATTGGCCGGAAATATCTCGTTGAAGTACTTGCCGTACCTCTCATAATTCAGCAGGACGAAGATCAGGAAGAAAGGAAGCGTGATGAAGCCAAGTATGGTCGGCATGCTGGAGGGAATGACTGCGATACTGCCCACAATGAAGTCCTGGATAAATTTGCTGACAGCCGGTCCCGCGTTGGTTATGGATTGTTTGACAGTGGCTATAGTGTCGGCAGGCACGGCTGTCTGTATCACGGTCATCCACTGGTTGACCTGAACCATGGCTTTATCCACGAATTCAGGGGCCCTGTTTACCAGCGCCGTGGAAGCGTCGACTATGGCGGCCCCGATGTATACAATGAAAGCGATGAGAAGCAACGTGAAAAGGATGAACACGATAACAACAGATAAAACGCGCTTGGAAGCCTTTCTTTTACCTTTGGGAGGCAGGATTCGCTCCAGCCAGGAAACCAGCGGAAACAGCAGGTAGGCCAGCAATATGCCGACCAGAAACGGTATCAGCACCGGCAGAGAAATCCAGCACAGCCAGAGCACCAGTGCGATTCCCAGTATCACCAGTAAGGATATCCAGACTTTCCTGAATGTTGTACTCTCTGAAGCCAACTCAATACCTCCTGCGTTCATAATCCCGATAGATCTGGAAACGGCTTCCGAATCATCCTGTTGACAGATATGACCGAATTATAGTCTGCCCCGGTCATACAATTCAATTCACCTGCATTTTCAGCCTGCGGCAGGCGCCACCGACGGCTGCTTATCTGCTATCATTTATGCGCCGGTACAGGCACTGTTCAAAATACCATGCCCGTTTGCCGCACAGGAGGATACGTGATCAGAAGCTTTAAAGGAAAGACGCCGCAAATTCACCCCACGGCGTTTGTCAGCGAGGCTGCTTATATTGTGGGAGATGTCACCATCGGGGAGAACGCCAGTGTCTGGCCGGGAGCAGTTATACGCGGTGATTTCGGCAACATCAGTATCGGCAGGAACTCCGCCATCGAGGACAACTGCATGGTGCATACCTGGGATTGCGTCATCGGTGAGAATGTGATG
>CAZDXZ010000169.1:0-2017 GCA_964509615.1 uncultured Dehalococcoidales bacterium | reverse complement strand
ATGGCCGACATTGATAGCCCGGGCACCTCCGGCCAGACTGCTCCGGCGCAGATCACATTCTTGACTCCCTTTATATAGCGCGGGAGCGTGAAGGGCTCGGGATGGTCGCAGTACATCAGCTCTATGCTGCCTATCGGCTCGCCGAACTCGATGGTGACCTTTCCGTCCAGGTCGATCAGCTTGCCGTTGACATACTGGTGCGGAAAAGCAAAACAGTGTATCCCGTGGAAATACTGTGCCAGGCCCACCTCGCTCAAAGGGGCGACCCATAGGATATTGATATCTTCCACGCTGTCCAGCTGATCACAGCTGTATTTAGCCAGTATATTGGTGAGGCCGGGGCTGTCGCCCAGCCCGCTGACTATGGTGATGCCGGCCTTTTTAGCTTCATCATCGACGGCAAAGGCCTGGCTGACCCCATCGATATCATCGCACACGTCCACGCAGTCTTTACCTGCGGCTATACAGGCTTTATACACTTTGCCTGCATTCTTGTAGAAGGGGCCGATGGTGCTGGCCACAACATCCGGATTTTCCTCTTTGATAAACTTCACGAAGCCGGCATGGTCGTCGATGTCCAGGCGCCGCGCTTTAACGCGGTCTTTGCCGTATTTATCGGCCACGGCTTCAGCCTTGGCCAGATCGATGTCGGCATTGACTATGGCGGCATCGCTGTATTTAACCAGCTGCCTGACTGCGCCCGCGCCGATAATACCGCTGCCCAGTACAAGTATCTTCATTAATAGCCTCCCGAGTTTATTTAGCTGCGCCCGGTCATGCGGGCGGGTTTAAAAACCCGTCCCTACAGGTCTCATTTTATCTCAATCAGGTAGTTCCCGTATCTGGTAATCGACGCCTTGCATCCGGGCATAACCAGTATGGTGGTGGTAGGCTCCTCGATAATAGCCGGAGCAGATATGCGGTTGCCTGCCTTAAGGTCCTCTCCTTTGTAGAGAGGCGTCTCAACCATGCCGCCGAGTTCCCTGAAATAGGCTTTTCGTGTACTACTGCTGGCAGCTGCGCCCGGGCTGACCTTTGCCGCCGGGAAATCGGTCCTGGGCAGCCTGCCGACCGCCTTGACCCTCCAGTAGACAAACTCCACGGGCTGGTCCGGAGCGCTCACGGAAAATATTTTCTGGTGCAGCTTGTGAAAGTCCGATACCAGAACATCGAGTTGTTTTTGATTGCCGATGCTGTTGCCGCGCAGAGGGACGGAAATCTCCCAGACCTGGAACGGATACCTGGCTTCCGTATAAATCTGCAGTTTCCGCTGCTTCCTGGGCATCCGCATATGCTCGAAGAACTCCTCCGCCTGCTTTTTCAGGCCGTCCAGCGCCGAGTTAATACCATCGTAATCGAAGCTGCCGCTCTCGGTGAATTTGCTCAGGCTGAACTCGGAGGTTATGTCCGCGAAAGCCCCGCCGAATGCGCTGAGCGCCCCGGCCACCCTGGGTATCAATATCTTTTTAACTCCCAGTTCTCCAGCTATGGCGGCGATATGCATGCCGCCTGCCCCTCCACCCGATACCATTGTGTATTCGCGGGGATCGATTCCCCTCCAGATGGTGATGTCCTGAATGACGTTCGACATGCTGGCATTGACGACGCCCCACATGGCATAGGCTGCCTCTTCGACGCTGAGCTTCAGCGGAATTGCGACCTTCTCCTCAATGGCTTTAGCGGCCAGCTTCTTATCCAGTTTCATGCCTCCACCCAGGAAATACGCAGGGTCGAGGTAGCCGAGCACGACGTTGGCATCGGTGATGGTCGGATCCGTGCCGCCCTTGTTATAGCAGGCCGGGCCGGGCACAGCGCCGGCGCTGCGGGGACCGATGTGCAGCAGTCCGCCAGAATCCACCCAGGCGATGCTGCCTCCGCCGGCGCCGATAGACTTGCTGTCCACCTTGTTGATGCCCAGCATATAACCACCGACCTCCGTCTCGCGTGAGACCGCGATCTCACCGCCGGTTATGCAGGCCACATCGAAGCTGGTACCGCCCATGTCGGTGGTGATTAT
>CAZDXZ010000168.1:0-3315 GCA_964509615.1 uncultured Dehalococcoidales bacterium | reverse complement strand
CCAGCATGGAGCCCAGAAGGCCGGCGGCGAAGCCCGTGCCGCCCAGTATCCAGATGTTGATGTCGGCGGGCATGGTGAGTGAAAGCATAGCACTTTCACCACATCGTGGCGAGGTGCTATACTTGCGCGGGAATTTGTAGAGTAAGGAAGTATTATGGCGAGAGCAGATGGACGTGCAAACGATGAGATGAGGCCGGTGAAAATTACACTGGGCTACCAGGATTACCCGGAAGGGTCTGCCCTTATCGAGATAGGAAATACCAGAGTGATATGCGCTGTGAGCGTGGAGGAGAGGGTGCCGCCCTTTCTCAAGGGCCAGGGCACCGGCTGGGTCACAGCCGAGTATGCCATGCTGCCGCGGGCCACACATACCAGGTCGCCCCGCAATCCTGACAGGCAGCAGGGACGATCACAGGAGATACAGAGGTTGATCGGAAGGAGCCTGCGCGCCTCCGTTGACATGGACTCGCTGGGTGAAAGGACTTTCGCCGTTGACTGCGATGTGCTGCAAGCGGATGGCGGGACCCGTACGGCCAGCATCACCGGCGCTTACGTCGCCCTCTTTGTGGCCATCGCAAAGCTGAGAAAGCAGGGTATCTACAAGGTGATGCCGATGAAATGCGCCGTGGCGGCCACCAGCGTGGGCGTGGTGGACAGGATGAAGCTGCTCGATCTCTGTTACGATGAGGACTTCCGCGCGGGCGTTGATTTCAATGTCGTTATGACCGACAAAGGCGAGTTCGTTGAGCTTCAGGGCACGGCGGAGGGCAAGCCTTTCTCCAAGGATACCATCGATGCCCTGATCGCCCTTGCAGACAAGGGAATAAAACAGCTCTTCGCCGAACAGAAAAAGGCATTAGATAGTCTGCGCTAAGGGCGCACCTGTCCGCTGCCTTTAATACACCACTTGTAGCTGGTGATCTCTCTCAGGGCCATCGGTCCGCGCGCATGGAATTTCTGTGTGCTGATGCCGATCTCGGCGCCCATTCCGAATTGCGCCCCGTCGGTGAACCGTGTGCTGGCATTGGCATAGACGCAGGCGGCATCCACCTCGTTCAGGAAGCGCTGAATCGCATTCTCATCTTCGCTCACGATCGCCTCGGAGTGGCCTGAGCCGTAGCGGTCAATATGCTGCAGTGCTTCATCCAGGGAATCCACGACCTTGACGGCCATCACCAGCGACAGGTATTCTTTGCCCCAGTCATCATCCAATGCCGGCTTGAGGATCAGTCCCCTGATAGATTTAAGTATTTCCAGAGAGCGGTGGTCGCAGTGCAGCTCCACTTCAGCTTTGGCCAGGTCCCCGGCCATCACAGGAAGAAATCCGGCCGCGATGTCTTTATGCACCAGTACGCAGTCGAGGGCATTGCAGACCGTGGGACGCTGTACCTTGGCATTGAAGGCTATGGCATTGGCCTTTGCGATATCCGCCTTGCTGTCCACATATAGATGGCAAACGCCGATGCCGCCCGCCACAACCGCCATGGCGGCATTGTCTCTGACGAGTTTGATTAACGCGGCCCCGCCCCGGGGAATAATGAGGTCGATATACTCCTTCATTTTCAACATGTTATCGACCAGTGCGCGGTCGCCGGATTCGATGAATTGCACGGCTCCCGCCGGTACTCCCGCTTTGTACGCCGCCTCCTGCACCGTGCCAGCCAGCGCGAGATTGGATCGGGCTGATTCCTTTCCGCCACGCAGTATTACGGCGTTGCCGGATTTCAGGCAGAGGACCGATATATCGACCGTAACGTTCGGCCTGCTCTCGTAGATAGCGCCGATTACTCCCAGCGGCACCCGTCTTTTGCTCAGGGCCAGGCCGTTGGGCAAAGTACGCTCCTCGATGATCTCGCCCACGGGATCGGGGAGCGCTGCAACGGACTTTACGTCATCCGAGATGCCTTTTATCCGTTTGGAGTCGAGCATAAGCCGGTCGAGCATGGCCGCGCTCATACCGCTGGATTCGGCCTCTTTATAGTCCTTCTCGTTATTGCGGAGGATGAAGTCCTCCTTGTCCAGCAAAGCCCTGGCAATGGCCGACAGCGCCTCATTTTTCACGGCGGTAGGCGTAAAAGACAGGCGTTTGGAGGCCAGCCTGGCCTGTGCAGCCTTTTCTTTTAATTCGTTTATATCTACCTGCATAGTCAATCCCCCTTTCATACCAGCGCCAGATTATCACGGTGTACGGCCTCATCGCCGTACTCGTGTCCGAGCACATCGGCTATCACACCCGACTGCTCACCTTTGATGCGGAGCAGGTCGGCGGAGCTATAATTGGCTATGCCGCTGCCCACCTTTTTGCCGTCTTTTTCATATATGTCGACTACATCTCCACGATCGAAGCTGCCCTCTACATCAACTATACCGGCGGGCAGCAGGCTTTTCTTTTGCCTGCGCAGGGCGGCGGTGGCGCCCCTGTCAATGAACAGACGTCCCGCGCAGGACAGCCCTGAAAGCAGCCAGCGCTGGCGGCTTTCTATCTTGCTTTCACGAGCCGTAAAAAACGTCCCGACACTTTTACCGGATGCGGCCTCGACTATCACGCGGGGAAGTGAGCCCCTGGCTATGATAACAGGAACGCCCGAGGATGTTGCCAGGCGTGCCGCCTCCAGCTTGGTCACCATTCCACCTGTGCCGCGCGTGCTGCCCGCGCCGCCGGCCATCTCCTCTATTTTGCCGTCTATCTTATCAACCACCGGTATAAGTTTCGCTTTGCGGTCCTGCTGCGGGTCGGACGTAAAAAGGCCTTCCACATCGGAGAGCAGCACCAGCAGGTCGGCATCCACCAGGTTGGCAACCATGGCCGAGAGGTTATCGTTATCGCCGAATTTCTGCTCACCCAGCTCGTCGGTGCATACTACGTCGTTCTCATTGACCACGCAGACGACCTTGAGGTCGATCAGCGCCAGAAGCGTGTTGCGCGCATTCAGGTAATGCGCGCGGTCGTTCAGGTCCGATCTTGTCAGCAGCGCCTGCGCTACGTTTATACCGTGCTCCAGAAAGAGGCCGTAATATACATTCATCAGGCGGTTCTGGCCTACGGAGGCCATGACCTGCTTGAAAGGTATGTCCTTTCGTTTGTTTTTTATGCCCAGCAGTTCGCGGCCTGCGGCGACTGCGCCCGATGACACGATGATTATCTCGTGCCCTTTGCGGTGCAGCTCTGCAACCTGGTTGGCCAGGTCGGACATGACTTTAAGGTCCAGCCTGCCGCCTCCGCCGGTGATCAGGTTGGTGCCGAGCTTTATCACGATGCGCTTGTATTGCATGGTGCATAAATTATATCATTTGCCACGTGATAGTTCGCACGTG
>CAZDXZ010000167.1:1864-3324 GCA_964509615.1 uncultured Dehalococcoidales bacterium | reverse complement strand
ATTGCCGTGAGCAACACGGTCCCGGGAATCACAGAAATGGGTGACTTTATATTCCGCTGCAGCCTGCCGGAATCGACCGTTATCGGAGGCACTATGAGGGCCGCAGCCAGCCAGCTGCGCGTGGTTAAAGTCGCCTACCTCTGGGGCAAAGACGATGACTACACCATCGCCGGATATAAGGCTTTTAAGGATGCGGTAACCAAGAACGGGCTGAAGGTGCTGGCGGATGAGACATTCAATCGCGGCGACACAGATTTTAAACCGCAGCTTGAAAGGATCATCGCAAAAAAACCCGATGCAATACTCGTTTCCGCTCTGGCAAAGGAAGCCGCTGCCATCATTATTCAGGCCAGGTCCCTCGGCTATACGGGAACCATTATCGGCGGCAATGGATTCAACTCAACCGATGTGATCAAGCAGGCCGGAAGCTATGCAGAGGGAGTGATGGCCGGCACGGCATGGAACATCGCCAGCATCAATACCAGGAACCTGGAATTTATTTCCGCCTATCAGAAAGCTTATGGAATCAAGCCGGACCAGTTTGCCGCACAGGCTTATACCGGCACCTGGCTGATGGCCAACGCCATACGCACTGCCGGCAACTCCAATCCCCAGGCGATCAGAGACGCGCTGGCGGGTATATCCAATTTCACCACGCCGATGGGCTCTTTCAGCTTCACAGAGAACAGGGAACCCGTTCATCCTTCCGTTGTACAGATCGTGAAAAACGGCAGATTCACCATTTTCAAATGATTGATTTCAACAGCGATAGCAGGCGACAACATCAACCGCATAGCCTGTGCTATAATCGCTCCGTAAAATGTTCAAACTAAACCTGATGCCCAGAGGCGATAAGTTCTTCGACCTCTTCGAGGTCAGCGCGAAGAACATGGTCAAGGCAGCCGAAAACCTCAAGGAGCTTATATACAGCTGGGACTGCATCGACCAGAAACTGGAGGAGATGGATAGAATCGAGCATCAGGGCGACACCATAACCCATGAGATCATGTACCAGCTCAACCGCTCTTTCATAACACCTTTCGACAGAGAAGATATCGGCACTCTGGCACACTCGCTGGACGATGTTACCGACCTTATCCAGGCAACCGCCGATACCATGGTTTTATATAAGGTCAGGGAGCCCGGTAAACGGGCACGCGAACTGGCCGATATCCTGGTCCAGATAACCACCGAAGTGGAGAACGTGATGCCAAGCCTGAGGCACCATAATGCCAACCTGGAGAAGATTCTGAACAGCTGCGTGGAGATAAACAGGCTGGAAAACGTCGCGGACAAGGTCTACCGCACGGCGCTTAAGGAGCTGTTTGAGGACTCAAACGACATCACCGACATCATTAAATGGCGTGAGATTTACGAACATATGGAAAGCGCCACCGATATGTGCGAGGATGTTGCCAACGTGCTCGAGGGCGTTGCCCTGAAACACGCCTGAATGCCCG
>CAZDXZ010000167.1:0-1764 GCA_964509615.1 uncultured Dehalococcoidales bacterium | reverse complement strand
CAGAGCATACTGCTCGGCGCTACGGAGAGAGGGCTGGGCGGATGCATGATCGCCACCATAAAAAAGGCCGAGCTGGCAAAGGCAATTAATATCAGCCCGCGTTACGAGATACTGCTGGTAATCGCCATCGGAAAACCCAGGGAGCAGGTCGCGGTTGATCCGCTGGGGCCGGACGGAAATGTGAGATACTGGCGGGACAGCCAGGCTGTGCATCACGTTCCCAAGCGTTCGTTGCAGGACATCATTGTGAGATAGCCGGGCTGACGGCTGACTATACTTGTACCCTCTTCACCAGAAGCAGACGGTTACCCTCGCCTTCCTTATAGCTGTATTCAACCCGGTCCATCATCTTTTTCATCATATATATGCCCAGTCCACCCACCTTACGCTCCTCCAACGCACTGTCCACCTCCGGCGCCGGCACGGACGCGGGATCAAATTTCCTGGCACGGTCTCTGATGGTGACAACGACATCCTGGCCTTCGAGCGCGCATGAAATCTGGAAAAACCCACCCTGACCACCGTAAGCATACTTGACCACGTTGGTGCTCGCCTCATCAACGGCTGTCTCAAAGGGGAAAATATATTTATCCAGTTTTCGCTGCTGTAGCCAGTTGACCACGAACTCCACAATCGAAGGTATATCTTGGAGGACCGCGCTCTCCAGAGTGAGCACCTGTTCATTCATACCTGTCGCCCGTTGTTCATCAACCATGGTTTCTATCCATAGCCAAAATGCACTTTTATGCTACAGCCGAAGTTGCAGGCGAGACAACTATTTCGCTTCCGTTGATCTTACTTTCCAGGCCGGTCTTGATGGAGTCGATCACCTGCTGAACCTCCGACATCCTGCGGTCGCCGTCAAACTCCAGGAAGATTTCAACATAAACGTTGGCTCCTGAACGTCTCGAACGTATTCCGTGGATAGCCTCGTATTCGTCGAAATAATGCGCCAGCTCCCTGAGTATCACTATCTGGAGAGACTCTTCCAGCGCACGGTCCAGCAGATCGTAGACCGACATGGTGCTGATATTATATATCGATTGGACGATGAAAAGTCCGATGATGACGGAGCCGATGGGATCCACGTAGCTGGCCCACGGCTGATCGTTGAATATAGCGCTCAGCGCCAGCGAGATTATTACCAATACGGAGGCAATGGTCTTAAAGCGGTACATGCGCCACAGAGACTCCAGCACCGGCGAGTATTCTTCCTTGGACAGATGATAGTCATGCCTCCAGAGCCAGGCGCTGGTCAACAGGGCGATAGCTGAGAATATGATGGCCAGGTCCAATCCGCCTGCACGCAGCTCCTCCGGATGCTGAAACCTTTCCACCGTGTGACCGATAACGATAATCAGTGATATGACAAGAACCACCGCTACAATCAAGCCCGAGAAACTCTCCAGCTTGCCGTATCCGTAGTTATATCCCTCGGTGCGTCCTCTGTTGACTTTCCTGATGCTGAGGTAAGACAGTAATACGGCTGTGACCAGACCGATATTCTTGAGGATTTCGGATTCCAGTGTCAGCGAATTGGCTATCACCGCAGCAATCACACCGGTGATAAGTCCGAATATCCCCAGCAGCAGGCCCAGAAGGATAGACTTTTCCTTGGCCTTACTGTGGTCAACAGGCTTTGCGTCTTTATCCTTCGACATTATTCACCTTTAAATCTGCACCATGTGGTTAATAAAATCCTGACTATTTTGGCATGATTTGATTATTTATTCAATGAATCACAGCCGATTTATTTACACCGTA
>CAZDXZ010000166.1:0-3360 GCA_964509615.1 uncultured Dehalococcoidales bacterium | reverse complement strand
GAAATTATGACGCAACGGTTATGCTTTCAGTAACACTTTATTTTGACGCAACACGAACCAAGCCTGACTGATCGCTGTCTTGACCGGTGAAATAATATGAAGCCGTGATTGAATAGTTCATCCTCCGGTGATATCATTTCACTCCAATCCGGCATTCAGTAATTACCGTTGCTGAGGAGGTACGACTATGTATAAGAGAATTATGGTGCCGCTGGACGGCTCACAGATCGCCGAATGTGTGATACCGCATATCGAAGCAATTGCACAGAAAGCGGCTACCAGGGTTGAACTGGTCACCGTCGTCGAGCCGCTGGATATTCCCACCAGGGGTCAGATCGCCATCAGCGACGATGAGATCAAGAAGATCGATGACGAGGGGAAAAACGAGGCAACTAAATACCTTGAAAGAGTGTCCTCCCGGCTTAACCGTGCGGGTGTACACGCCGATACGGTGATACTAAGCGGGAAGCCGGCTGAAAGTCTTATCAGCTATGCAGTGAGTAACGGTGTGGACCTGGTCATCATGGCCACGCATGGACGTTCCGGCATCTCTAAAATAATCTGGGGCAGTGTGGCGGAGAAGATACTGCGCGCTACCGAAATCCCGGTGCTGCTGGTAAAGACCACCGGCTGCGAAGGCGATTCCTGATACCTCAAGTATTGCATATAAAAACTGATATGGCTCTCATTAAGCCCTGTTTTTCCATTTAGCTATGAACAGTTACTTTTTCACGGCCCAGGTGCCCGACCAGCCGGTCGTTGCCATCACAGTGGGACTGTCCCTGGTTGTCCTGGCCGTATTGATCCTGCCCTTCGTCGTAAAGAAGGTAGAGGAGAACCTCGAGGTCTTCTTCCTGGCGATGGGCGTTATCGCTGTCACGATATCAGGTCTCTGGAGCCAGGAACTGGTTATCGAAGCATTGAAGGCGCCGGTGGTGATCGGCAATGTTCCCGTGGGCATCTTCCAGGTTGTGTTGATATTTGGGCTGCTCATCCATTTTTTCAATACGGCGTTCTGTCAGGGGGTGCTGTCAGTCGCGTCAAAGCTGGGCTGGAGGTGGTTTGCCTTTCTCATGATTCTGGTATGTGGCCTCCTGTGCAGCGTGGTCTCGATTATAGTAACGGCAGTGCTTCTCTCTGAAATTCTTGCTGCCCTGCCGCTGGATAAAAAAGAAAAGATCAGGTTTGCGGTGCTGGCATGCTTCGCAATGGGATTGGGCGCGGTGCTTACGCCTGTGGGTGAACCACTTTCCACTATATTGGTCGCCAAACTATCGGGACCGCCCTATAACGCCGGTTTCTTCTTTCCCCTGGAGGTATTCGGATACTATGTGGTACCCGGGGTTATCGTTATTTCCATTTTCGGAGCTTTCTTCATAGGAAGGCATATTAATGTTCGCAATTTTAAACATAAGACAGAGTATTCGGAGACGCTCAAGACAGTCATTCTGCGTGCCGTCAGGGTATATTTCTTTGTTGCCGCATTGATACTGCTGGGCGAGGGGATGAAGCCCATTATAGTCTGGTATGTGGTGCACGTGCCCGCGGTTGCACTATACTGGATAAATACCATCTCAGCCGTGCTGGACAATGCCACGCTGACAGCCATGGAGATCGGCCCCGACATGGCTCTGTCGCAGATCACGGCGATTGTCATGGGACTGTTGATAGCGGGCGGCATGCTTATACCCGGCAATATTCCCAATATCGTGGCCGCAGGACGCCTCAAGATAAGCATGAAGGCCTGGGCTATCATCGGCCTTCCCATAGGACTGGTCATCATGGGTGTCTACTTCCTCATCCTGCTGCCCCATTTTTAAGCACGACCGGCGCGTGATTTGCCAAATAAAAAATAAACTTGATATACTAAACCATCTGTCTCGGTCCGGATATTGAAGATGTCTGATTACTAGAATTCTGAGCCCCTGTAGCTCAGGGGATAGAGCACCGGCCTCCGGAGCCGGGTGCGAGGGTTCAAGTCCCTCCAGGGGCGCATCGAACCCCAGTTAACTAAAGCGTAGAAATGAAACAGGGTACAACTATCGAAATTCGCTGGCATGGCCGGGGAGGCCAGGGAGCGGTCACGTCCGCCGAGCTGACGGCGCTGGCCGCCATGCGCGAGGGCAAGTACGGCCAGGCCTTTCCCAGCTTCGGACCTGAAAGGCGAGGAGCGCCCGTGCTGGCCTTTAACCGCATCAGCCAGGACACGCCCATCCGCATCCGTTCCGGCGTGCTCAAGCCGGATATCGTGATTGTGCTAGATCCGGGGTTGGTGACCCTGATAAATGTTGTGGACGGATTGAAGCCAGGCGGCGCGCTGATCGTAAACAGCACCCGCTCGGTTGACGATCTCAAGCAGGAGTTCAGCGGCGATTGGAAGCTGGCGGTGGTCAATGCCTCCCGCATAGCCAGGGAACTGCTGGGAGTGAACATCGTTAATACCACCATGCTGGGCGCCCTGATCAAGGCCACCGGCGTCATCAAGATAGAGTCCCTGGAAGAGCCCATTGCCGAGAAGTTCGGCGCCCGCGCCAAATCCAACATAGAAGCTTGTAACCGGGCATTCAAAGAGACAGTCCTGGACCAGATAACAACCACCGGACCCAAGAAGGACAAGAAGTTCCAGGCGGACAGGCTGCCCAAGTGGAACGAGCTTCTGGTGGGATGCACGGTCACCGATGTGGGAAATACCAAGCGGTTCTGCACGGGAGACTGGAAATCGGAGCATCCCGAGTGGAACAACGCCGTCTGCATCAAGTGCGGAATATGTTATCTTTACTGCCCCGAGGCCTGCATCAGCCAGCAGAGCGACGGATACTTCCGCTCCAACCCTTTCTACTGCAAGGGTTGCGGCATCTGTGCGCAGGAATGCTGGACAAAGGCTATTAAGATGGTTGAGGGATCATAGTCATGGCATCGAAGCGCATTGGTATCGAAGCATCGCTGGCCATCGCAGAGGCCGTCAAACTGGCCAACACCGACGTGATTGCCGCCTATCCCATAACCCCGCAGACACATATTGTGGAAGGTCTGGCCGAGCTGGTGGCCAACGGCGAGCTGGATGCCGAATATATACCGGTGGAGTCCGAGCACTCGGCCATGAGCGCCTGCCTGGGATCCAGCGCTGTTGGGGCCAGGACCTTCACCGCCACCGCCGGACAGGGATTGATACTCATGCACGAGGTGCTGCTGGTTGCAGCCTCCATGCGCCTGCCCATTGTTATGGCGGTGGCCAACCGCGCCCTATCCGGACCGTTGAACGTCTGGGGCGACCAGTCCGATGCCATGGTTACCAGGGACGGCGGCTGGATACAGATATTTGTTGAAAACGGCCAGCAGGCCTTCGACCAGGTGATATGC
>CAZDXZ010000165.1:0-3391 GCA_964509615.1 uncultured Dehalococcoidales bacterium | reverse complement strand
TTCAGGGTCCTCCCGGCGAAGGTCACGGAAGTGTAGCCCCTGTTCGCTGTATCTGATCCCTTAGCCCGTTTCCTGATAGGTTGTGATGCGTTGTTCGAGCGCGGCATTGTATACCACCCTGGATCGCCACAGCAAAAAATCCAGTTGTCTTTCCTGCTCAGTATTTGTACGGAAGAGGTACTTGTCGGTACGAAGCATAGCCCGACTCGATCCCTGCATTTTGGTGGTTCGCCTGACGGTACCTTCAAAGACCTGCGCTATCGAACCAACGCAGTAGCTCCTGCTCCACATGCTCGGAAGGCGAGGACGCAATTGGGGAATTTTCTGGCGCAAGCTCCGAGAGAGCTAGCTCTTGAACTGGTTGGCAAGGCGCTCAAGTGCTTCAGCCGGATCACGGTGCATGAATAGCTGAACATGGTCAGGTATCATATCAAGTGCCTCAATCGCAATGTCCAATTCCTGTGCCTTTTGATACGACAGGGAGCGCAACTCCTCAGCAATAACATCCACCACCACTTTGCACCGATACTTCGGGCACCAGACCAGGTGGGTTCAGAGAGTAAACGCTTCCTGCATTGTAACGGAACCGCCCGCCATTCATAGAACAATTGTCCCGTGATATCCGATATCTATCTACTACCTGATAAGAAAGGAGAAGCGGGTTTCTTCTGTCGCTTAAAGACGGCAATCCCCGCCCGCTAATTACTATGGAGTAAATACTTCATCAGGAGTATTTATGATCAAGATTTTAAGTAAAATGCCTTTGGCAGATCTGTATGCAAATCAGAAAAGGCTGAAATATAGAAGCGGATGGGTAGCTCGAGCTGATCTATTAAGAAATTTATATTTCGGCCATGTTTTATGCATCGACGAGGAGGGAAATTAATACAATATGGCCACCAATTAAATGCATCGGTAACATAGTCGCTCTGAACACATCCTCATTATCAGTTTATCGTGTAGAAAAGGAAAATTCGGGACTCTATAAGAAGTTTTGGAATGACATTCTCACATTGATTCGTATAACATTAAGGCATTCGGAGCTAATCTCCGCTTGAACTTGTAACCACAGTGCTATTTTATTTTTCGCGGCGTTCCTCCCCGGTTTCTTGTGCTATACTATTTCTGTTTTCTAAATCCTGTAAGTTGAATAAGCATGCCAGCCCACATGATTGCCATCCGCTCATCATAGGGCGACGTCCATGGCAAAAATCAGCTCCCTTATTACACTGCCTGGTTTTCCATGCACAGCTGATCCAGGCTCTTCTTCATTCGAGGAGGTAAACGATTAATGTCGATCTCGATCATGATCACCAAGGTGACCTTGCCCGCCTGGCGGGAGGAGATCCTTTCGAGAAAACGACTTACTTCTCTGTTCGAAGAGCTGCTAGACCGCAAGCTGATCATCATATCCGCCCCGGCGGGTTATGGAAAAACTTCGCTCTTGCTGGATGTCGCCCACCACCATGAGCTGCCATTCTGCTGGTACACGCTCGACGCACTGGACCAGGACATCGATCGCTTCCTGGCCCATCTGATCGCCTGCATCCAGCGCCAGTTCCCGGACTTCGGCCAGCAATCCCTGGCAATCCTGGAAGGGATGAGCCAGGGCAATGCCAGCCTTGACCAGCTCAACCTGGTAATGGTTAATGAGATCTACCAGACCATCCGCGAGCACTTCGTGATCGTCCTGGATGATTACCAGATGGTCGATCAAAACCAGGCCATTAACAACTTTGTTAACCGTTTCATTCAGAATGTGGACCAGAATTGCCACGTGGCGATCACCTCGCGTTCCACCCTTCCCTTACCTGACCTGTCATTAATGGTCGGCCGCTCGCTGGTCGGCGGCCTGGGTTTGCCTGAGCTGGCCTTCCAACCCGATGAAATCCAGGCCCTGATGCTTAAGAATTATCAGCAGGTGGTCCCGGATGCGATCGCAGTGGAACTGGCTGAGAAGACCGAGGGCTGGATCACCGGCCTGCTGCTCTCCGCCCAGACGATGTGGCAGGGCATGGTAAACCAGCTGCGCCTGGCCCGGGTCTCCGGGATCGACCTGTCCGACTATCTAATGGAGCAGGTGCTAGACCAGCAAGCGCCAGTTTTGCGGGAATTCTTGCTCAAGACCTCCTTCTTCGAGGAGTTCAACGCCGAGCTGTGCTATGCCTTCCTCGGCCGGCCGCCAGCCACATCAACATGGGAAGATATCCTGGACCAGGTTATCAGGCACAACCTGTTCGTGATCACCGTCGGAGAGAAGGGAGATTGGCTGCATTACCACCGCTTGTTCGCTGATTTCTTGCAGGCTCAGTTTGCGAAGGACCATCCCTCCGAGGTCGAGCCGCTCTTGCGCAGGCTGATCGATATCTTTGCGCAGCGGGAGGAATGGGAAAAAGCCTACCAGTATTGCCAGCGCCTGGGAAATACGGAAGTCACGGCTGACCTGATCGAAAAGGCCGGAGAGGCGATGGTGCTGAACGGCAGGGTGTCCCTGCTGCGTGGCTGGCTGGATGCGCTGCCCATCCTGTTGATCAACGGTCGGCCGCTGCTGCTGGCCCGCTACGGCATCGCCCTGGCGACGCAAAGGGAAACCCACCGCGGCCTGGACATGCTGGATAAAGCGGTGGGCATGCTGCGCATGGAGAACGACCGGACTCACCTGGCCGGCACCCTGGTATGGCGGGCATTGATCCACTTTCTACGCGCCGAATACCAGGCAGCCTCAGCCGATGTAGATGAGGTGCTTTCCCTGGTGGGTGACCTGCCTGATGGGGTGAGGTCTACCAGCTTGCAGGCAGAAGCGTATCGCATCCGGGGACAGTGCCAGCGTATGCTCGGGAATATGTCCTCCGCCAGGAAAGCCTTGAACCAGGCGCTGGAATTGTTCAAGCGCCTCAGCGACCAGGCAGGCATCAACCGCATCCTGCTATCGCTCGGGTTGCTGTACCTGGACTCAGGCCATTTCAAGAACGCCATGATGTGCTACCAGCAGGCCCTGGACTATTATGAAAAGCAGCAGGATGTCTTCTCATCCTGCTCGGTGCTGAACGACATCGCCTACATCCAGTCTCTCAGGGGAGAGTACGAGCAGGCTTTTGCCACGTTCAACCGCGGCCTGGCACAGGCCCGGCAGGGCGGTAATGCCCGCGTGGAGGCCCTGGTGCTGCTCGGCCTGGGAGATATCCTGGCCGAGCTGGATGACTATGCCGCCGCTCTGAAAACCTACCAGCAGGCACAGCTGATCGTGGAGAGCATCAAGGACGCCTCCCTGTTGATCTACCTCAACCTGGCGAGGGCGAGCATCGCCCGCAACCAGGCGGAGATCCCCGAGGCGCGCACCCATCTAGAATCCGCTCGCAAGCTGATCGAAGAAACCGGGTCGGGATATGCC
>CAZDXZ010000164.1:0-3396 GCA_964509615.1 uncultured Dehalococcoidales bacterium | reverse complement strand
CAGCCATACCACCGGAGCCTGTCCAGAATGGCATCAATGCCGGTCCCGGCTCCCACGGCTCTTCCCTGATAGCGGGCTTCACACCCGGCACATTGCAGCTTCCCAACGTCAATGTTACATCGGCGAGGCTCTCGGCCGCATCCGTATCGGCCGGCAGCCCGGTGAAGGTCAGCGCCGATGTAAGCAACACCGGTGGAGCGAGTGGCGCGGCAGTGGTTAAGGTTTATCTAAACGGCGAGGTCGCCGGCTCACAGGGTGTCGAGGTGGCCGGCGGCAGCACAACGCCCGTAACTTTCAACGTAACTCCTTCCCAGCCCGGGGATTACAGCGTGCGGGTAAACAATGTTTCAGCCGGCACACTTAAAGTCACCGGCGGCAACGACAGCGATATCATCTTTGCCGTTGCGTTCGCTGCGTTTGTCGTGTTAGTCCTGTCTCTCCTGGTCGTATACCTGCGCCGGCGCAGGATCGCTGCATAGCAGATTATTAAGGTAGATATTTAACAGGGTGGGCTTTCGGCCCGCCCTGTTTTTTTACCTGCCATTCATCGATATTTGACATACCTCGCTGCTATTGTATACACTGAATAAAAGAACAAATGTACGAAAATGGATTGAAAATATGAGAAAAGCAGGACCGAGCGAAAAACGCGACAAGATCATAGAGTTCATCCGTGATTTCTACGACGAGCGCGGCTACACTCCCACAGTGAGGGACATACAGAAAGGCTGCGGGCTCAGCTCCACGGCAGTTGTCCAGTATCACCTCAAGCACCTGGAAAACGAGCACCAGATCGAGAGGGATTCGCATGTATTCAGGAGCATCCAGCTTCCCGACCGCAGGAGCACCATCCGCATCCCCGTGCTGGGCGTTATCGCCGCCGGCACTCCCGTGCCTGTGATGAGCGCGGATACCTGGCACCAGGAGGCTGTCGATACCCTGGAGCTGTCCGGCGGTATCACGCGGGATAGGGAGGTCTTCGCTCTTAAAGTGAAGGGAACATCCATGATCGATGCGCTGATAGACGACGGCGACATCGTTGTCATGGAGCCCGTCAAAGACGTGGAGAACGGCGATATGGTGGCGGCCTGGCTGAAGAAGGAAGAGGAGGTCACGCTCAAGCGTTTCTTCCGCGAAGAGGACCGGGTCAGGCTGCAGCCGGCCAATACGCAGATGGAGCCGATATATACCGATCCCGCCAACGTGGAAATCCAGGGCAGGGTGGTGGCGGTTATCAGGACCATTTAACCACTGCAAGCATCTCAAACACGGTTGATAAAAGAGGAGGTTATGATGAGCGATCCTTATACCGAGTTTGCCTGGAAATATGCCTACCAGGGATCGGAGCGGTTCAGGAAGGTGTTGAAGGTGCTGATGGACGAGGACGAGGTCGGAGTTGCCAACATGCTCCCCGCCACGCCCGAGGAGTTGTCGGCAAAGTCAGGCAAGCCGGTTGGGAAAGTAAACGAGATACTCGCCGGACTTTTCAAAAAGGGCGTCATTTTCGAGACATCCAAGGGCTACCGTCCGGCGCGCGACATCTTCCAGCTGCACGATGCTACCGGCAGCGATATGAGATCGGACAAGTTATGGGGGAGGGAGCTGCTGGACGCCTGGTGGGACTTCTCCGAAAACGAGCTGTATAAAGATGTCGCCAAATGGGTCAAAGACTTCGCTACGCCCGCCTCACGGGTCATACCGGCGCGCGCTGCTATAGCTGAGCCCGGCGTGCTACTGCCCGATGAGGATATCGAGGGTATCATCGACAGGACCGCCCGCATAGCCGTGGTCAAGTGCCCCTGTCGGCGTATGGCGCAGAAATGCGACAGGCCCAGCGAGGTCTGTCTGCAGCTCAACAAGGGCGCTGAATACACCATCAAGCGCGGATCCGGCCGCGAGGTTAGCAGGGACGAGGCCAAGCAGATTCTACGCACCGCATCGGAGGGCGGGCTGGTGCACAGTGTTACCAATACGCCCGAGATAGGACATTTTATATGCAACTGCTGCCCCGACTGCTGTATCTTCATGATGCCCTGGCTGACCTATGGCGGGGTGGAGAAGGGCATAGCCAGGAGCCGCTTCGAGGCCAGGGTGGACGTTGAATCGTGCAGCGGCTGCCAGGACTGCGTCGAGCAATGTCCCTTCGGCGCGATCGAGATGACCAGGGTCGCAGGACAGAAAAAGCTGAAGGCAAAGGTCGTTCCCGAGAAGTGCTTCGGATGCGGCGTGTGCGCGGTTCAATGCACAACCGATTCGATCAAGCTTTATGAAGCGCGCCCGACGGTTAAAAGTTAGATAGGTTTATACACAAAAAGCCGGGGGCTATAGCCCCCGGCTTTCTTATTGAATCCAACCTTCGAAAGACTATTTCCTGGAACGCGCCACCGAGCGTGCCATGCGGTCCAGTTTGAAGATGGTGGTAAACTCGATGTTCTTGCTGATCCAGAGCCTCTTCATAATGATCGAATCGGTGATGGCGCCGCGGTAGGCCAGTCCGTCGGCCAGAGTTTTGGGATCCCTGGCCACCATAACGAAATCGGGCTTTGCCAGCTTCTTCTCTTCCACGCTGATATTGCCATTGTTGATTATTATGGCGAACTCACCGCCGGTGGTCTTGACCTTAATGCTACGCTTCCACCCGGCGATGTCCTTGCGCGCGCGGTCTATCTGGTTCATCATCTTGATGACCGACTTGATCTCTTTAAGCGCCTTGGCATAGGCTGCTTTGTCCGCTGCGGTGGGTTTTTTCAGGATTGGCTCAACCGCGCCCTCCCAGTTAAGCTCGGAAGCGAGCAGCCCCTTCTTGGCGATCTGGGCTTTGGTCAATTCCCTGGTGGGAACGCAGAAAATATCGCTGATCTCGCCATTGCGGTCGTTCCTGAAAACCACTTTGACCTCGGTACCCTTTTTAATTAGGCCGGGAACGAGTATGCCGGTGGTGGTATAGACATTCACGCTGAGAGCTGTGTCCGCGCCCTGCAGAACCACGCGTCCCCTGCCGTAAGGGGCCATCTTTAGAAACAGCGAGTTTGCGAAATAGGTAATAGGTGGTGTGCTGAGCATCTTGCCCACCTGTCCGACCTCTACGATTTTGGTGGGGGCAAAATTGCAGTCCGGACAGTGCGTCTGGAAGGGCGGGCATCTGACCAGGCCGCACTTGCTGCATTTGCAGCCCAACATCTTTTTGTCGTCCCTGATACCCAGGAAAAAGGGTGAAAGCTCGCCCTTGCTCCGCTGATAAAAGGTGTACATGGCGTCATTGACGACCAGGTATTTTTGCTTGTCGATGACCAGGACATGCGAGCCTTTATCAGGGATATATTCCGGAGCTATAACTTTCTCTTTTATCTTTGCCATTTTATCTATCTCCTTCCTCGCTTAATCATGTTCCAGGAT
>CAZDXZ010000163.1:0-3410 GCA_964509615.1 uncultured Dehalococcoidales bacterium | reverse complement strand
ACCAGTTTTATCAAGGCTGCCCAGGTCAGACGAAACCTGAGCTGCTGCTGGGTCAGAACCTGCTCGGGGCGGGGAACCAGCGCTGATTTCAGGGCCTTCTGCCGTACGCCACGGAAGCCTTTTTACAAAAGTTCACCATTCATGTTGTCAATGAAAATAAGGTTGCGCTTGAAATTACAACGGATTTATATTGAAGAATCTGCGGTTCAGACACTGGGGAGGGTCTTGGCCGGGCTGCTTGCCTTGGACTTGATTAGCCTTGTTAGCTCTACAGTTTAAATCCCATCCGGTACGGCTCCATATACGATGATCTAACTTTTTTCATCGGTGTTCTTTTTTTTCAATTGCTCTTGCATTTCTGGTATGCCACTATTATATTAGGCATACCAGATGAAAGAAGACATAAGCCGTCTCAGGCAACAGATAAAAGAGATCGAGGTGTCTCGTGCCGACTCAGTGCAGGCCATATTGCAGGAGCAAGGGCCATTGTGCTGCGGTTCACTGGTTACCGTCATTCGAAGGTGTGGCAAAATGAGCTGTCACTGCGCCGCTGGTCAAGGCCACCCGACCACCTATCTATCGATCAAGGACAAGGGTAAGACCCGGATGGTCTATATCCCTGCGGATCTCTTGGAGACAGTTACCCGCCAGGCTGGCAGCTACCGCCGCATTCGAAAACACCGCGCTCGTTTGGTGAAGATGGCGCACGAGTCACTGCAACTCATTGATCGTTTGCAAAAGGCTCTTGCAAATGCGCAACCAATAGGCGCTGAAGGTGAAGCTGCTGCCGGCAAAAAGCGCAGAAGGAAGCGAAATGGATCTGGTCATATTTGAAGAAAACAAGCCTATGGTTCTTAAGGCGCTGGAGAACGGCGAGTTCGATTATATGGAATCGGCCAACGAGGTTTTCGAGGCCGACTTCTTCAAGTACATCGGTGCCAGACGTATTCTCGAGGGAATAGCACGGAGCTATCCGACGCCGCGGCGCAAAGAGGAAGTCCCTTTATGGCTTTACATAGCCAGCGAACTGAGCATGCGACTGCATGGCGTACACAGTTTCAATGCCTTCCCTACCGTTGTGCGAACGGGAGGCATGCTGAACGCTTTTGCTCCCAAGGTCAACCATGCGGTGGAGCACCCCGACGCCCAAGGCATGGCTATTGCCTGCAAAGGATTCAACGGCAAAAATCACTACGATCGCCAGACCCCCTGCGATCAGGACTTTCTGCGCAAGCTTGCCAAAGATACCGATGCCGAAAACTTGATGCGGTGGTTTAACCGCGATATCATGAAGATATTTCGTGAGCAGCGGTTTTTTGATCCGCAGGGAATTTTCATAGGTGATGGATCCTATCTGTTCGTTCCCGATAATCCTGCCTATGAGGGATCGGTACGACTGCTCTTCGATGAGAACAATCATCCTGTCGGTAAGGAAACGGTTGAGAAGATGACCGATGCGCAGAAAGTGCGCTGCCAATGGAAACGGTGCTACAAAATGGTCACCCTGCTGCATACCAACGCCAAGCTGGAGTTCTTCGTTTTTGTTGCGGTCACGGTGGTCGCAGGCAAAGACAACGAATGCCCGCTGCTCTATGGCCTTGTCAAACAGTTCGTAGAAACGGCAGGAAAAGGTGTGATGAAGAAGTTGATCCTGGACCGGGGTTTTCTGGACGGCAAGGAAATTTCGACATGTAAAAGAGAGTATGGTATCGACGTGCTCATTCCGGTGCGCAAGAATATGGATATCTATGCAGACGCCATGGCGCTTTTCAAATCACCTGATGTACAATGGGTGAGCTGCGAGAAAGAGGCGCCGCGAGAGGAGAAACGCCCTCTACGATTCAGGCCTGTACCGGTACGGAAACGGGAGCAAAAACGGCAGGCGACACTGAAAGAACGGCGGCAAGAACAACCTCCACCGCCTCCAGGTACGACTGTTATAAAAAGAGAGGCAGCCGCTATCGATCATTTCACCAGTTGGTCCACATGCACGGTGCCATTGACGGTGATAGCAAATCGTGAGCACTATGCCGACGGCCACCAGGACACCTGGTTGCTGCTGAGCACCGAGTCCATGTACGCGCCGGCAGCACGGCAGCAATACCATTTGCGGGAGGCCACAGAAGAACGATACCGTCAGCTCAAATGCTTCGCTGACCTGTCCAATTTTACCTCCCGCGCCTTTTCGCTTGTCGTGAACCAGGTTGTCTTTACCATGTTGGCTTACAATCTGCTGCAACGGTATTTGTTACGAAATGAGCGGCAGGAGTATACTGCAAAAACGCCCCTGACTATACGACGACAACTATTGCCTGCCGCAGGGTATATCATCATCTATCATGCTAACTACTACGGATTGTTCGGCTCACTGGAATTTGCCGAACTGCTCACCATGGGGCTTAACGAAGAGGCACGCAAGAAAATCGGCGAGAAGTGCCGGCGGCAACGCCGGGAGCTAAGTGGGCTTCTTACCAATCCGCGTCCACCATGAGTCAGCTATAATTGATCGCATAGCAAAAAAACCGCATGCATGTCTTTGGGGCGGCAGTGATACTCCTCTTGGCCTATTTCGCCAGAAAACGAAACCTCGTCCGTCCTAATGCTAAGCCCTTCGAGAAAAACTGTCCGACGTACTACGAACGGACCGAGAGAGAATCTCTCTAAACCGCTGTCCTGCCTGCCGTAGCCAACGGACACGGTACTCTTCAATCAGAACAGATCGGGTGATCCCTCCCCACTACTGAGATGGCGATGCTCCCGCGCGAAAGAACTGACGACTGCTCCCCCACTGTCTGAACTGCAGCGCCCGGCATGTTCCGCTTGTTATTCCTCATTGTTGAATTCTATAATGTAAGTAGTTTCTGTTCAAAATTGCTGATTTTACGGGCACTGAGGCTCTCGAAGTGCCCGTTGCGGCGTCAAAATCGCTCATTTAGAGAGCAGTTCGACAAGCTCACTGTGGCACCTCAATGAGTGTACGAGGGTATTTTGAACAGGAACTAATACGGATTTGCATTCAAGATGATCTCACGCAGAGACGCAGAGGCGCAGAGAAAAA
This sequence comes from uncultured Dehalococcoidales bacterium, assembly GCA_964509615.1. Lineage (GTDB taxonomy): Bacteria > Chloroflexota > Dehalococcoidia > GIF9 > UBA5629 > CAIMUM01. The sequence goes on along the minus strand of CAZDXZ010000163.1, from coordinate 352 downwards.
TTCAAAAGGGTCACTATCAACTTGAAGGCAAATCAGTATAAGTAGTTCCTGTACAAAAAAGGCTGGTTTTGTCCGTCATACCGGCCGTCACCCCCGTGAAAACCGGGGACGCCGGTATCCAGACGCTGAATATGCGCTGAAAACCCGGATTGCAGGCTGCTGCGCTGTATTCAGACGGCATGGCCGGACAGGTGGACCTTCAGGATTTATCAGGGGAGAATCGATGAAGCGTCGTGTAACGTTTGCGTGTGTCGCCGTTTCCGTTCTTGCGCTGCAGGGAGCGTCCTGGGCGGCGCAGCGGTTCTGGGTGTCCGATGCGGCAAGTAACTGGAACAACAGCGCCAACTGGTCG
>CAZDXZ010000162.1:0-3427 GCA_964509615.1 uncultured Dehalococcoidales bacterium | reverse complement strand
GAAGCCCGCGTTGAAGAGCTCACCGCTATCGAAGGCATTACGCCGGGGCTGGCGCAGAGGATACTCGAGTCCCTGTAACGGCACCGGTTCACACAACCTCATCCAGGTCGAGCAGCATCCCGTCTCTGGCGGCGATAACCCGTACACCGGTGGCATCGCTTACCCTGTTCTCGATATCCCACGGCTTTTCCCGCCACATGGTCAATCCGAAATGCGTGAGCACCGCCGTCTTCGGTTTAATTTCCCGAATAATCGTCTCCGCCTCGGGCAGTGAAAGGTGGTCGACCGGCAGCCTTCTCTCGTAGCTCAATACATTGATTATCACCAGTTCCGTCATATAATGGCCGGCCAGTGAATCGAAAATCCTGGTGTCGGTGATCCAGGAGAACTTGTGACGAGGAGTCTCGAATACGAACCCGTATGTCTCGACCTGATGAATGTGCTTCACGGGCGTGGTGAAAACCACATCGCCTTCAGCCTGCGCCTTCCCTTCCTCCAGCATCTCCACTTTATTGGGATATGCCTTCACATAGGGAAGAATCACCGCGCCGTTTTCAAAGGCGTCCGCCGGAGCATACAGCGATCCCCGCTTTTTCCAGCCTCCGTCGGTCATCGCTTCAATCATTACATTTATGTCAACTGAATGATCGAGGTGCTTGTGCGACAGAATGATGGCATCGAGCATGGGCGGTTCGCAGCCGTATTTGATGGCGTAAACCAGCGAGCCGGGTCCGGGGTCCAGCAATATCTGGGTTCCGCCCAGGTTCATCCAGGCGCCGCCGGTGGCCAGAAGCTGCTTGGCGACGGTAAACCTGGCGCCCCCTGTCCCCAGAAACAGGATCGTATCACGAGAATCGGCCATGGCGAACATTATATCAGCTTGCGCTATTTATACTGTAGGAAACCTTTCTGTTAAAATGCAGCCTGAAAGCATATGCGGGGGCTGCCGTGAGAAAAACGGAAGAACGGATTGCCGCGCTGGTCAGGGCATATTATGACAGGGCCGGCAAATACCTGACCATCGGGACGGTGGAATCGGTCACCGGCGGAAGGATAGCCGACAAGATCACCAACGTGCCGGGCAGCTCTGACTATTATATAGGATCGCTAATCTCGTACAGCAACGACATCAAAACAGGCGCGGCAGCTGTAAAAGCGGAAACGTTGAAGCTCCACGGGGCGGTCAGCTCTGAAACAGCCGGGGAGATGGCGGAGGGCGGGCGAAAGATGCTCGGCGTGGATATCTGCCTGTCCACAACAGGCATCGCCGGCCCGGGCGGGGCGACACCGGCCAAGCCGATAGGCCTTGTCTATATGGGCCTGGCGACCACTGAGGGTATATCGGTCGAAAAATTCGTCTTTAAGGGAAACCGCATAGAGATCAAACGCAGCGCTGCTAGGAAGGCGCTGGGCCTGCTGGAAAACCGGCTTCAAGCTCACATCGATCACCTGTCCTCTATCCCGCTGGAGGAGAAACACGTGGTTACCTGTTTCCTCGAACAAAGAAAGATGATCCTGATATTGAGGAGGAGCAACAAGGTGGGCACATATCAGCGGGCATGGGCTGGCGTAAGCGGTTATATCGAGACAGATCCGCTGGACCAGGCCTTCACCGAGATCAGGGAGGAGACGGGGCTTTTCAAAAACAACATCAGGCTGGTCAAAGAGGGGAAAACGGTTGAGGTGATTGACGAGAGGCTTCACAGAAAATGGATCGTACATCCCTTCCTCTTCCACGTGCTGGACCCGGATAAGATCCTGATCGATTGGGAACACACGGAGTGCAAGTGGATCAAGCCGGGCGACCTTTCCGGATATACAACCGTCCCCGGCCTCGACAGGGCGCTGCGCAGCGTCATACGCCGGTAATCCCCGGCATCATATCTGGTATAATCAGTCATAAAGGCACTTCTTATATGTTGTCCAGAATTCATACCGCTGCGATGGTTGGGCTCGATGCCCGCATGGTCGAGGTGGAGGTTGATATCTCTCCCGGCCTGCCCGGCACACTGATCGTGGGCTTGCCCGATGCAGCCGTTAAGGAAGCCAGGGACCGCGTGCGCGCGGCAGTGCGCAACTCCGGGTGCAGCTTCCCCCTCAAAAGGATAACGATCAACCTGGCGCCGGCAGACTTGAAGAAGATCGGCCCCACCTATGATCTGCCCATAGCAATCGGCATACTTGTCAGCTCAGGTCAGATCAACATCGATTGCACCGACACGCTCTTTCTGGGTGAGCTGTCTCTGGATGGAAGCCTGCGTCATCTCAACGGCATACTGCCCATGGTAGCCATGGCCAGGGAAAAGGGCATACACCACGTTTTCGTGCCGGCGGAAGACGCGCGTGAGGCCGGACTGATCGACGAAATCACGGTCTACCCGGTTGTCGCCCTAGGACAGCTGGTCAGCCATTTTCAGGGCGAACAGGATATCCAGCCGTACTCGGGGAACGCAACCTGGGAAGAACAATACCACGCCGGGCAGCAGGATGATATATCGCAGGTAAAGGGACATGAGCATGCCAAGAGGGCGCTGGAAGTCGCCGCGGCAGGAGGCCACAACGTGTTGATGGTTGGTCCCCCGGGAAGCGGCAAAACGATGTTGGCGCGGGCCCTGGCCAACATACTGCCGGCCCTGACCCTGAGCGAGGCGATCGAAGTGACCAGGATATACAGCGTCAGCGGCCTCACTTCCCGAGATAATCCTCTTGTCTGCCGCCGCCCTTTCCGATCTCCGCACTACTCCACCTCGCACGCAGGCCTGGTCGGGGGCGGACGCCTGCCGCATCCGGGCGAGATAAGCCTCAGCCACCGCGGGGTCCTCTTTCTGGATGAGTTCTCCGAGTTTAATCATATGGCTCTCGAGTCCCTGCGGCAGCCGCTGGAGGACAGGATCATTACCATCAGCCGCGCCGAGGGCAGCCTGACCTTCCCGGCCAATTTCATACTGGTTGCAGCCATGAATCCCTGCCCGTGCGGGTATTACGGCGACCCGGTCAGGGAGTGTAAATGCTCTTCCACGGTGGTGACACGCTATCAGAAGAAAATCAGCGGGCCGCTCATGGACCGTATCGATATATTCCTCGATATACCCCGTGTGGACTACGAGAAGCTGACGGACGATGGCCACTCAGAGTCATCCGATGCTGTGCGCGGCAGGGTGCAGGCCGCCCGGCATATACAGACCGGAAGGTTCGCCGGTTCTGCTTTGACCGATAATGCCGACATGACCGCACTTGAGATACGTCAGTTCTGCAAGGTCGACACCCAGGCCCAGGCCCTGCTGAAAACAGCCATGAAACAGATACATTTCACCGCCAGGGCTTTCCACCGTACGCTTAAACTCGCGCGCACCATAGCCGACCTGGACAGCTCGCAGATAATCAAGACCAACCACGTGGCAGAGGCATTACAGTACAGGCAGAGGAA
>CAZDXZ010000161.1:0-3427 GCA_964509615.1 uncultured Dehalococcoidales bacterium | reverse complement strand
CCTCCAGGGGATCGAAGTCGTCGAAGTTGGAGATGTGCGGCAGACGTATGATGCAAACGTCGGGACACCCCTCACGGAAATGCGCGCGGCGCTCATCAAGGTAGACCGAGTCCTCCTGCGCCACCGCCAGGTTGCGCATGTAGGGGATGACGCCCAGAACGGGACGCCTGCACCTCTTCTCGATGAAATCTATGCCCGGCTGCAATAAAGAGATGTCGCCGCGGAACTTGTTGATGACCAGACCTTTAATGCGGTTGCGCTGGCGCGCAGGCAGCAGCTGCAGCGTGCCCACTATGGAGGCGAAGACGCCCCCCCTGTCGATATCGGCCACCAGTATAACGGGCGCATGCGCCAGCGCGGCGATGCGCATGTTGGCGATCTCGCGCTCCATCAGGTTGACCTCGGCCGGACTGCCCGCGCCCTCGATCACCACCACATCGTAGTCTCTTTTCAATTTCGCCAGCGACTTCGAAATAACCGGCAGCAGCTTATGGTTGTCTCTGTAATACTCGGCGGCATGGGTGACGCTCTGCGCCACGCCCAGCACCACCACCTGCGAGGTGGCGTCGGCCTGAGGCTTGAGCAATACGGGATTCATGTCCACGGTCGGCTGGATGCCGGCGGCCTCGGCCTGCACAGCCTGCGCGCGTCCTATCTCACCTCCATCCCTGGTGACGAATGAGTTGAGCGCCATGTTCTGGGACTTGAAGGGCGCGACTTTATAGCCGTCCTGCCTGAGTATGCGGCAGAGCGCGGCCACCAGCACGCTCTTGCCCGCCGAGGAGGCGGTGCCCTGCACCATCAGCGTCCGGGCCGTCATGTCACACCGCTCTGCGCTTTAGGGAACCACTGATGGACTAAAGGACGGTACCAGCGGTCCTTGCGGTAATCCGAGCCGATCAAAATTATGTCCAGCAGCCACCACACGCCCAATCCGCCCAGCGTGACCAGCTTGAGCCAGCCGGCTTTATAGCGGCCGATGTAAAACCGGTCCAGGCCGAACCAGCCCAGAAAGAACGCCAGCAGCAGAGCGATGTACCAGCTGCGCGGGGCGGGCGGCTTCGTCATATGGGCAACTGTCCTCCGAAATAATCGAGAATGGTGTGCACGCCGTAATAGCCCGCTATGGCCAGCAGCACGTTCTTGAGGCACTTGCCGGCCAGGCAGAGCAGGAAGAAGCGCCACCAGCCGAAGTGCATCATGCCCGCGATGGCTGTGAAGGGATAGAAGAGCGGGTTGAGTATGGCGGACATGACGAAGACCGATATGGCGCCCCTGGTCTTGATCCAGACCTTGAACCTGTCCATCACGTGATGGTCCAGGGCGTGAAAGGCCCTGGCGCTGCTCAGTCCCGTCATATACACCACCATCGATCCGATGGCCTCCCCCGCGCCCGCGATCAGGCCGACGATGATGGGGTTGAGCACACCGCCCAGCGTGAAGACCACGAACATGTAGGGCACGGGCACGAAGAGCGTCACGTCGGCCAGGAAGCTCACCACGAAGACGCCGATGTAGCCGTAGCGGGCGAAGCGGACGAACTCCTGCCAGTAGATCACCACCAGCACGCAGAGGGCCACGGTCACAAGGATCGAGACCACCAGCAGCACGTACTCCCAGGGGGACCGGCGCCGCTGCGCTTGTCCGAAGACGATGGAGGTGTTGCCCAATTACTTAGAAGTCTTGCCCTTCTTTTTCTTGCGGGAACCGGCTTCCTCGCCGGGCTCGCCGGCCACCACGTTGAAGGCCAGCGCGTCGCTCTCGACCGAGACCCTCACGCGGTCGCCGTCCTTGACCTCGCCCGAGATGATCTTGCTGGAGAGCGGGTTCTCGATGTAGCGCTGTATGGCCCTCCTGAGCGGACGCGCGCCGTACTCGGGGTCGTACTCCTTGCGGAAGACCCACTCCTTTGCCTCGTCCGTCAGCTCCAGCACGATGCCGCGGTCGGCCAGCAGCTTATCGACGTCCTTCACCAGCAGGTCGATGATCTGCTTGAGGTTGGCCTCGTTGAGCGGATGGAAGATGATGATCTCGTCTATCCGGTTGAGGAACTCGGGCCGGAAGGTCTTCTTGAGGTCGCCCTCCAGAACCACCTTGAGCCTGGCCCACTCGTCCTTCTCCTCTTTGGACTGCTTCTCGGGCGGCATGTTGAAGCCGATGGCACGGTTGGCCTGCTTGCGGAACTCCTGCATGCCCAGGTTGGATGTCATGATAACCACCGTCTCCTTGAAGCTGACCGTGCGGCCGTGGCTGTCGGTGAGACGTCCGTCCTCCAGTATCTGCAAAAGTATGTTGAAGACGTCGGGATGCGCCTTCTCGATCTCGTCGAAGAGTATCACGCGGAAGGGACGCCTGCGCACGGCCTCGGTCAGCTGCCCGGCGTCGTCGAAGCCGATGTAGCCCGGGGGAGCGCCGATCAGGCGCGAGACGGTGTGCTTCTCCATGTACTCGGACATGTCTACGCGTATCATGGCGTCCTCGTCGTCGAAGAGGAACTGGGCCAGCGCCTTGGCCAGCTCGGTCTTGCCCACGCCGGTGGGACCCAGGAAGATGAAGCTGCCGATGGGACGGCGCGGGTCCTTGAGTCCGGCGCGCCCGCGGCGGACGGCCTCGGACACGGCGGAGATGGCCTCCTGCTGGTCCACGATGCGCTCGTGCAGGCGATCCTCCATATGTATCAGCTTCTCGGCCTCGCTCTCCTTCATGGTGGAGACGGGCACGCCGGTCTGCTTGGCCACCAGCTCGGCGATGGTCTCCTCGTCCACCTCGTTGTCCAGCTTCTTCTCGGCCATCCACTTATCTTTGGCCTTCTTGCTCTCCTCCTCGATGCGCAGCCGCTCGGCCTTGATCCCGGCAGCCTTCTCATACTCGGAGCGCTGCGAGGCCGCGGCCTCCTCATCGGTCAGCTGCTGTATCTTCTGCTCCTGCTGCTTGATCTCGGGCGGCAGGCTCTCCATATCGATGCGCAGCTTGCTGGCCGCCTCGTCGATCAGGTCGATGGCCTTGTCCGGCAGAAAGCGCTCGGTGATATAGCGCTTGCTCAGCTTGACGGCCGCCTCGATGGCGGAATCGGAGATCTTGACCTTGTGGTGCGCCTCGTAGCGTGGACGCAGCCCGTTGAGCATCTGTATGGTGGCCTCCACGCCGGGCTCTCCCACGAAAACAGGCTGCAAACGGCGCTCCAGCGCCTTGTCCGGCTCGATGTGCTTGCGGTATTCGTCCAGCGTGGTGGCGCCCACGCACTGCAGCTCGCCGCGCGCCAGCGCCGGCTTCAACATGTTGCTGGCGTCGATGGCGCCCTCGGCCGCCCCCGCGCCCACCACGGTGTGCATCTCGTCTATAAACAATATGACGTCGCCCCTGGCCTGCCGCACCTCGTCCATGACGGCCTTGAGCCGCTCCTCGAACTCGCCGCGGAACTTGCTGC
>CAZDXZ010000160.1:0-3468 GCA_964509615.1 uncultured Dehalococcoidales bacterium | reverse complement strand
CCCCTCTTCTCTCCGCTGTAATAGGGCAGCCAGGTTGTCTCAAGCCCGGCGCTGAAGGCGGATTCCATTAACAGCCTGCCCATGAAGAGTAGCCCCTGGCCGCCGAACCCGGAAACGGTTATCTCCCAGTTCAACTCCTGTCCCCCTTCTTCAATGCAGCGACCCCGGGCAAGACCTTAAACTCCCCCAGCGGAAACTGCGGAATCATATTATTCGTCATCCAGGCGGGCGCATCCACGGGCTCAACCTTCCAGTTAATGGGGCACATGGAAAGGATTTCAACCATGGCAAATCCCAGTCCGGCAAGCTGCGTGCGGAAAGCCAGCTCAACAGCCCTCTTGGCCTTGCGAACATTGGCAGGGGTATTTACAGCCACCCTGGCGATATAAGCGGGCCCGTCCAGCGTTGCCAGCATCTCGCTCATCCTGATCGGCCAGCCTGACTGCTCAGCGTTGCGTCCGCCGGGAGTGGAAGCCGTGTACATACCCATGAGTGTTGTCGGAGCGAGCTGCCCGCCCGTCATGCCGTAGGTTGCGTTGTTGGCGAAGATGATGGTTATTTTCTCTCCCCTTGCGGCCGCATGTACGATCTCGCCGGCGCCGATGGAGGCCAGGTCGCCGTCGCCCTGTATAGCAAAGGGCACCAGGTCCGGCCTGCAGCGCTTGATGGCTGTGGCTACACACGGCGCGCGTCCGTGCGGCGCCTCCATGCCATCGACCTTGAAATATTCATAGGCGGTTACCGTGCACCCGATGGAGCCGATGCATATGGCGCGCTCCTGCAGGTCCAGCTCCTGCAGCGCTTCTCCCACCAGGCGCTGAATAATGCCGTGGCCGCAGCCCGGACAAAAGTGGGTAGCGCGGTCGACCATTATGTCCGGCCGGGCAAAGATCACATTATCGTAGTCTTCCATCTCTGCTTCACTCTAAAATAATTTCTACATCATCAAATCGATTGTTTCGAAAATGGGATCCGCCTCCAGCGGGACACCACCGTAAGTATTGGCCAGCTTGATCTCATTCTGATTTCCCACTGCAATCCTGACATCTTCCAGCATCTGCCCTCCACTCATCTCAGCCACCACGAACTTGCATCCCTTCTCGGCCAGGTCGGCCAGCGGCTGATAAGGAAAGGGGAAAAGGGTGATGGGCCTGATGAGGCCGACGCGCAGCTTCTTGTTGCGGGCCATCTTCATAGCACTGAGGGCTGACCTGGCCGCGCTGCCGTAGGCAACCAGGATGATGTCGGCGTCCTCTGTATTGAGTGCCTCGTAACGCACTTCGTTAAGACGCATCCGCTCGAATTTATCCAGCAGAAGTTTGATGCGTCTGGGATGGTCGATAGGATTCATCTCAAATGAGTTGATACGGTTCTTGGGCCTGCCTTTGGCGCCCGTTATGGCCCATTTCTTTTCGGGCAGCCTTTTTACCCGCTCACGCATGACCACGGGCTCCATGGCCTGTCCCAGAAATCCGTCGGCCACGATCAGCGTCGGATTACGGTACTTATCCGCTAACTCGAAGGCCAGCATGGTGAGGTCCATCATCTCCTGAACGGTGGAGGGCGCCAGGTTGATCAGGTAGTAGTCACCGTGGCCTCCACCCCTCGTGCACTGCATATAATCGCCCTGCGCTCCGCCGATATTACCCAGGCCCGGCCCGGCACGCATGATATTTACGATGACAGCCGGCATCTCGGCGCCGGACATATATGAAATTCCCTCCTGCTGCAGACTGAAACCGGGGCTGGAGGTAGATGTCATGGCGCGGAATCCCACCGCTGCGGCCCCGTAGACCATGTTGATGGCGGCCAGTTCACTCTCTGTCTGTAGAAATACGCGGCCTTCCTCGGGCATGTGGCGGGCCATGTGTTCCAGCAGGTCGTTCTGCGGCGTGATGGGGTAACCAAAATACGCCTGACATCCGGCGAGTATAGCGCCTTCTGCTACGGCAATATTACCCCCCATGAGGGTCCTTTCGGGCATCGCTCGGCTCCTCGGTTATTAATGGTCAGGAAATGGTGCCGGCTTCCAGAATACGGCTGCGGAAAACCGATATGGCAACGTCGGGGCACATGATTGCGCATGACTTGCAGCCCGTGCATTCGTGTGCTTTATCAGGGATCGCCTCGGCGTAGTTTACACCGAGTCTGTTAATCTCTTTAGAAGTCCCGATGATTTCTCTGGGACAAACTGCAATACAGTAATGGCAGGCCTTGCACTTATCCTTGTCGATTACTATGTAGTTGGTTTTCCTGCTTTCTGAGATTAGCAATGCACCATACCTTCAAATTACTCTATGGCCTGAAAAAAGCGCAATCAGAAACATAGTTTACATACACGCAAATTATATGTCAAGAGGCGCATATGGAAACAACCTTCAGTCCCTGTGCGCTATTCCTGTTTGTCCTCATAGCGTCCCACACACACAATGTACTGTTTTCCGTCACTTCCCGTGACCAGTTTATAATACACGGACTTGTAAAACAGGCCGATTTTTCCCGGCATGGTGAAAACGTAGTCCTCCCAGCCTGTGCCGTTCTTGAGAGCCCCGTCCACGATGGCATCCCTGAACAGCTTGCCGGCCATGTCGGGCACGCCTTTCAGGTTGCGACCCACCACCGCCGGGTTGCTGGCGTTGGCCGCCTCGGTCACGTACTTGTCGAAGACATATACGTATAGGTCAGACCTATCCTTATCCCTGTAGGGGCTTTCTCCTGCATTGATCTTGCGGATCGTGCCGGGCGCATCGGCTTCGATATCGCCGGCCGTCTTCTCTACAAGCTGGACAACAACATCTCTGGAAACGCTGTCCGTAGTATAACGGGGCAAAACATAGCTGGTGATTATGTTATCGTAAACGGAGCACGTATCGGCGCTGGCCGTTTTCTTCATATCGTCAAGTGCCTTCTGCCAGGCCTGGATGGTTGCGTCGGGAGTCTGGCGGTTGAAGGCAATGTACCATTCAGCCCGTCTCACATATGAAACCGGCTCGATCTCGGCGGGGTTCACACCTGCTTCATACGCCAGGAAGGCAAATCCCTGGGCGGGTCCCATCCAGACATCAACCTTTCCGTCCATAAGCCTCTTGATGCACTGGACATCGTTTTCGCTAACATCGAGGTTGGTGAAGCCGTGTTCCAGCAGATAGAGCTGATTGGAATCATCCTTGTAAACGGCGATGGATTTAAACTTCCTGGCATCATCCAGCGAGTTGATCTTGACGTTCGATCCCCGTTTGGCATAGAACCATTCGTCGGCAAATCCGATCGGCCCCACCCATTTAAACATCTGCTCGCGGAAGGGTATCCTGCTGGTTGAGTAGATCATGGTATTGGGCTGGTTCTGTACTATCTCATATCCCTTCGACCAGGGCATCAGTTCGATATTAGCCTCGGTCTCCGTTTTACTTATTAATGACCGCACTATTTCCGTCGATTGACCTGTAATATTGCCCCGTTCATCGGCAA
>CAZDXZ010000159.1:0-3469 GCA_964509615.1 uncultured Dehalococcoidales bacterium | reverse complement strand
GCTCAAACAGAAACTTGAGAGGCCGTCCTCCACGCACTACATCGGCTCGGGCAAGCTTCAGGAGCTGATCGAGCTCAAGACGGAGCTTGAATACGATACGGTTATTTTCAACGACGAGCTTGTCCCCCGGCAGCAGCGCAACCTGGAGGAAGCGCTGAAGGTAAAGGTCATCGACCGGACCGCGCTCATACTGGATATCTTCGCCGCCAGCGCCAGGACAAGGGAAGGAAAGCTCCAGGTCGAGCTGGCCCAGCATGAATACCTGCTGCCCCGGCTGGAAGGGCAGTGGAGCCATCTGGAAAGGTTGGGCGGCGGCATCGGCACCAGGGGTCCGGGCGAATCGCAGATAGAGACGGACCGCAGGCTGATCAGGAAGCGCATCAGCAACATCGGCAAGCAGATCGAGTCCGTCAGGCGCCACCGCGAGCTTTACCGCAGGCAGAGGAAGAAGTCCAATACACCGCTGGTGGCGCTGGTGGGATATACCAATTCCGGAAAAAGCACCCTGATTAACGCCATCTGCCAGGCCGGTGTGGTGACCGAGGATAAGCTTTTTTCCACGCTGGACCCGGTTACCAGGAGGCTGCGGCTGCCGGGCGGCGGCAATATTTTGCTGACCGATACGGTGGGCTTTATACACAAGCTGCCAACCCTGATCGTGGCCGCCTTCCATGCCACGTTGGAGGAGCTGGATGAGGCGGACCTGCTGCTGCATGTTGTTGACATAACAAGTCCGGAGGCGGTCAACCAGAGCCGCACCGTGGAGGATATTTTACATAAGCTGAAGCTGGATGATAAACCGCGCATTACAGTCATCAACAAGATGGACCGCATGGTCGACAATCAGGATGAGCTGCAGTCCGTTTATTTGGAGGTGGAGTATCCGCCGGAATCGACCATCGCGGTGTCCGCTTTGAAGAACTGGAACTTAAATAGCCTGGTTGAGATGATCGAGGCATTCCTCAGCCGGCAGACTCCGGATAAGGAAGGGGGGCAGGGAGATTAAACTGTTTCGTTTCGGTCCCGTGGAAAAGGAAAGAGCGGGAATTGTGGACGGCTCGGGCGTTCTGCGCGATCTGTCCGGTGTTGCAGGCGACTGGACAAGGCATACGCTGGGCGACGGGGCGCTGCTGGAGCGGGTCAGAGGAATGGACCACGGGAAGTTGCCGGAAGTGCCGGCGGGCCAGCGGCTGGGGTCACCGGTATCGGTCACCGGCAAGGTGATCTGTATTGGCTGGAACTCGAGGCTGCATACTCAGCAGATGGGACATGAGCTGACTGAGAAGATGGAGCCGGTGGTCTTCCTCAAGGCCAACAGCTCGGTATGCGGCCCGAACGATCCTATTTTGCACAACCGCTTTACCCAAAAAATCGACTGGGAAGGGGAATTGACGCTGGTCATCGGGAAAAGGGGAAAATATTTAACGGAGCTGCAGGCCGGCAGCCACATTCTGGGCTATATGTGCGGACAGGACCTGTCGGAGCGTTACTGGCAGTTTGAGACAGATGACAAACAGTACACAAAAGGCAAGAGTTTCGACAATTTCGCACCCCTGGGGCCGTTTTTAGTAACCGCCGACGAGGTCGCTGATCCGTCCGGCCTGCACGCGGTTTTAACGGTCAACGGGGTGGTCAGGCAGGATTTCGACACCAGCGACTATATACATGGTCCGGCATCAATAGTCTGCTACCTGTCGAAATTCTTCACGCTTTACCCGGGGGACGTCGTCCTGCTGGGCTCACCGCCGGGAAACGCCAAGTCCTGGGGCGGGATTTGGCTCAAGCCGGGCGATGTAGTGGAGTTCGAGATCAGCGGGCTGGGCAAACAGCGCCAGGAAGTCATCGAAGAATGTTTGTGATACGATAAAAACATATTGCAAACAGGCATTTGTGATGGCGAGACCAAAAGGCAAAACGTATACACTTCCAGTTCTCAAACAAGGATTTGAGAGATTTAAACAAGAACACGGGCATTATCCCAGTTCCCTTGAGATTGATGCATGTCCGTATCTTTGCTCTGCAAGACAAATACAAAGAAAATTTGGCGGATTGCTCAGAATCAGTCAATTAATGGGCATAGCTGAGATTGATTATGCCCATGGCGAGCCCAGGAAAAAGATATGGAAGAATATTGGAGCCCTATCCCTAAGTAGTGAAAACGAAGTTGGTGAACTATTAAAGGATCGCTTCGGCGAATTTTGTGTGCATGAAGAGAAGAAATATGGTCCAGGAAGAAGCAGGCTGGATTTCTTTGTTTATGCGCAAGAAAACTTCGGGGTGGAGGTGTTTAATACTTTTACCATGCATGGAGTTATAGGCAACTTGAATTCAAAATTAAGAAAATATGCGGATTTTAACCTACCGCTTTTCTTTGTAATTACAGGTGGAGATTTCAAGCAAACGGATATAGATAAAAAGGTGGCAGGGTTGAAGAAGACTAAACTTCAACCTAACATGAAATGCGTGAGCTTAAAAACATTTCGTGATGATTGCATGAATAAATTCACGCCAATTATTATCACTGTAAAGATGAAAGCGCAATAGCGAGCGCAACAACGGGCGCGTTCTTATAATTTGACATTTCGCAGAATGTAACTTTCGCGTAATGGCAAGTGGCTGATATAATAAGTAGTGTGCATGGAAAACAACGTTAAGAATCTTGCGTCGGATTTTCTGGATTATCTTTTAATTGAGAAGGCGCTTTCTCCCCTTACCATTCGTGATTACCGGAGATATCTTAATCGCTTCGTTTTCTGGCTTGAAAGCAATTCTCTTTCTCTCAGCCCAGATAAAATCGATTCTGAATTAATTACAAAATACCGCATATACCTGGCCAATTTAAAGACACCAAAAGGCTATCCCCTGAAAAAGGTGACGCAGAATTACAACATAATATGCTTGCGTTCATTCTTAAGATACTTAATAACATTCAGAGATGTTGAAACGCTCAATCCCGATAAAATCGAGCTACCTAAGTCTGAAGAACGGATTATTAGTTTCTTGAATCCTGACCAGTTGAACAGATTGCTCAATAGCCCCCAGATATCTGACGAAATCGGATTACGTGATAGGGCCATCTTGGAACTTCTCTTCAGCACCGGACTGCGCGTGTCTGAGTTGAGTAACCTTAATCGCGATCAGATAAACTTCGAGACTAAGGAATTTGGTGTTAAGGGCAAAGGTAATAAGGTACGCGTTGTCTTTGTTTCAGATACTGCAGCGGAGTGGGTGAAACGATATCTGACTGCTCGCAAGGACAATTATCGTCCCCTGTTTATTCGTTATAGCCGTGAACGTTCCGAAGTCAAACAGGGTGAAAAAATGCGATTGTTACCCAGATCCATACAGCTGATCGTCAAAAAATACTCGAAAAAGGCCGGGTTGCCCTTCGATGCCCATCCTCATACACTGAGACATTCCTTTGCCACCGACCTGCTTATCCAGGGCGCCGACCTTAGATCGGTGCAGG
>CAZDXZ010000158.1:0-3501 GCA_964509615.1 uncultured Dehalococcoidales bacterium | reverse complement strand
AACCTGCATGCCACGTGTCTCAGCTACCCATCAGTCCCGCCGATTTCAGCACGTTGCGCACCTCAGCCCTGGATATGGGCATCATCAACTCCTGGTTGAGAAAACCGAAATCTTCCAGCTCGAGCGTTTCCCGCGCAACCTGCCCGGCCACCTGCTCGACGTCGCCCGTTAATTTATACTGCTCCACGATATGGTCCTGATACTCCTGGCAAAGCCGGGCAGCGTTCACCAGCACCTGATGGGCGTCGGGTCCGGTCACGGCAGAATAATGGTCGAAGCAGCAGAGCTCCACATCCAGTGGAAGCAGCCTGTTGATCGACTCCTTGAATAATGTGAAGTCGAACTGCGGGGAGGGTCTGGCCAGCCTGTTAATGCCGCCCAAGGGACAGGGAACGGTGTCACTGGGAAACAGCGCCTTCAAGGCCGGTATATGTACCGTTACATCGCCCGGTGAATGACCGGGGGTTTCTATGAACCTGGCCTCCAGACCGTCTCCCAGGTCGATCAGCGTGGAATCATTTACGACCTGGTCGATTGTAATGCCGTCGATCTTAAGGTTCATGCGCTCATAGTCGTCCTGCAGCTTGTATAAATCGATCATCAATTTGTTGACCATCTCGGAATAATTTATGACCTTCTCCTTGGAAAGCACCCTGACTGCAGCCTCGGTGCCGAGAACCTTCATGCGCGGGAACTTCCTCTTCAAGTACGGCACTGCCCCGAAGTGATCGAAGTGCGGATGGGGGATCACCAGATACTCGATACTTTCCGTATCGATGCCAAACTCTTCAAACTGATGCTCAAGCTGCGGGGCTATCCAGCTCATGGCGCCGCCCATGATCATGGACTTCCGCCCCTGCACCAGGTATATCAGGCTCTGCTTCATACCCAGCATATAGAGCCTATCGCATATTTTGCCCGGCTGGCTTATGAACATACTTTTATCTCCTCCCTGGCAGCAAGAACCGGCTCCTTTCAAGGTCGTCAGCTTCACCTGAATGGAAAGGGATTTGACAGTGACTGCTACAATTAGTTATATCTATTTAAAGTATAAGTATAAAATACTTGCTGGAGAATAGCATATCATGAAACTCACCTGGAAACCTGTTATGGCCGGCATACTGGATATCGTATCTGGCGCTATCGGGATGGTGGGCGGCGTGTATTTCGTCATACTGACCTCCTTATTCCGCAGTATGTACGAGATTCTGCACATCGATCCCGCCGTCATCGAGCAGGTTGAAATGCTGGTATCGAGGTTCTTCGCTATACCGTTTGTGCTCGTCTTTATCGGTATCATAGCCATAATAGGGGGAGTATACTCTCTCCAGCGCAGGATCTGGGTGCTGGCCCTGGCGGGGTCCATCTGCTCATGCATCGTTTTCCCCATTTTCGGACTCCCCTCCATCATCATCACAGGCCTCGCCCAGGAGGAGTTCAACTGAAGTAGCACCGGGGGTAATAAAGTTGTCCTCTCTCAATCAACTGCAATCCTCCATTGGGATCAAATTCAGTAATCCGGGCATCCTCCAGCAGGCCGTTACACACACCTCCTATATCAACGAGAATCCTGCGGCCGTCGCGGGCGACAACCAGCGTATGGAGTTCTTGGGCGACGCCCTGCTCAATCTTTTTGTTGCCGAGAAGCTGTACTGCGATTTTCCCGACCTGCCCGAGGGAAAACTGACGGAGATCCGTGTCTCTCTCGTCCGGCAGGAAAAACTGGCGGAAAAGGCGCTGAAACTCAAACTTGGCGATTATCTGCTGCTGGGCAAGGGGGAAGACGCTTCCGGCGGGAGAACGAAACGCAATAACCTGGCGGATGCATATGAAGCGCTCACGGCGGCGGTCTTTCTCGACCAGGGCTTCGAATCAGCCAGAGACTTCATTCTCACCGGCTTCATCACCGATATAAAGGCCGTCAGGGAGGGCAGACACAGCCCTAACTATAAGGCACTGCTCCAGGAGCTCACGCAATCAGAGTTCAGGGCGCTTCCCGAATACGAGGTAATCGAGACGACCGGGCCCGACCACGACAAATTATTCTGTGTATCCGTCTCGCTGGGAGATGTACTGCTGGCCGTTGGATCAGGCAAGACCAAGAAAAATGCCGAGTCGGAGGCAGCCAGGGCCGCCTACGGCAAGCTGACCGCCGGGACGGGTCCAGACAGCTAGTCTGCGTATTTCAGCACGACCACTTCGAATTGCGCCGGCAGGCTACTGGATGTGACCTCAACCTCGCTTCCCTCGATCTTTCTAACATTGCTCTTGCCTTTTGCGAAGTCATCGGCGCTCCACTGCAGGAACTGGCACCTGTCCGTCCTGTAATGCATTGGTATGGCTATACGGGGTTTGATGTCCTCACATATCGTATTGGCGCCTTCAACGTCGATGGTGAACACAGAGCCCACCGGTATCAGCAATACATCCACCGTGCCTACAGATTTGAGCTGCTCCGCCGACAGCCGGTGCCCCAGGTCACCGAGGTGGCATACCCTGACGCCATCCATCACAATACAAAATGCTGTGTTGACACCCAGCTTCTTTCCACCTGCATCGTCGTGCGCAACGCTAATGCCCTTTATCCCGACGCCCTTAATCGTCCTGTCGATGCTCCCTTTTATGATCTCGGGCTTGCCCGGCAATGCATCGGTGAAGTTGTGATCGGCATGCTCATGGCTGACGGTTACCACATCCACTTTCTCATTAACCTGCTTGTAGCTCAGGTGGCTGTCTGATTTAAAGGGGTCCATTAATAGCTTTGTGCCATCGCCTGCCGTCAGCAGAAAACATGACTGTCCGAACCATTTTATCTTCATGCTCAACCTCCTATCTGTCAGCAAAACCCTCTATGAAACGTATCAGTGTCCTCACGCCGAAACCTGTAGCTCCCTTCACCAGGACTCCCCTGGTCTTGTCCGTCATGAAAGGACCGGCTATATCGATATGCGCCCAGGCCGTCTCAGCTGTAAATTCCTGCAGGAAAAGTGCTGCTGTAATAGCGCCTCCGTACCTGCCGCCCGAGTTCTTGATGTCGGCGATATCGCTCTTGTTCAGCTCCCGGTATTCCTCAGGCAAGGGCAATTGCCATAACTTTTCACCGCCTCTGTCCGCTGCTTTAACCAGCCGTCCTGCCAGCTCGTTATCATTTGAGAAAAGTCCGGCATACAAATCGCCCAGCGCTACGTGGCAGGCGCCGGTCAGTGTAGCCAGGTCAACCACCGGGCTGAGCCCGTTTTTAACTGCATATGAGAGCGCATCCGCCAGGATCAGCCTGCCTTCAGCATCGGTATTGACCACCTCGATTGTCTTGCCGTTGGACGCTTTCAGCACGTCCCCGGGTTTCAGGGCCCTGCCGCCGGGAAGGTTCTCAGTGGCCGGTATAAGCGCGGTCACATTCACAGGCAGCCTCATCGCCGCTATTGCGTCCATAGCTGCGATAACCGCCGCCCCGCCGGCCATATCGCCCTTCATATCCGACATAAACTCCTGCGGCTTGAG
>CAZDXZ010000157.1:0-3513 GCA_964509615.1 uncultured Dehalococcoidales bacterium | reverse complement strand
ATAGTGGTGGCGGACTGGGGCAAGATGAAGGGCTACAGGTTCGAAGGCAAAGTTGAGGAGAATATCACCTCCGGTCCGCTCTACGATGAGGCTAAAAAACTAGCCGAGCTGATGAAGATCCCCGTGCCGCCCAAGGCAGCGGTCAAGGTTAAAATCGAGGAGATATATAACCTGGGAAAGGGCGGCATGAAAGTATCCTGACCCGCAATCCGAATATAAATAAGGAGGCTGCAAAATGTCAGTAGACTACCCGGTAAGCCTGAAAATCGATTACCCGGACCGAAAGCTGAACCGACTGACCTCGTTCTTCCGCATCTTCACGGTCATTCCCATCCTGATCGTAATATTTCTGCTGATGGGAGGCAGCTACCAGATGGGGGCCAAGGAAGCCGGCACCATCGTGTCCGGCGTCGGCCTGGTCATGCTTCCGCTGGTACTGATGCTGCTGTTTCGCAGGAAGTACCCGAAATGGTGGTATGACTGGAACCTAAATTTTTCCAAGTTCAACTACAGGGTGGGATCGTATTTCTACCTGATGAGCGACGTTTATCCCTCCACCGACGAGGAGCAGAACGTTCATCTTGATATGCCGTACCCGGATGCTGCGAGCCTCAACCGCTGGCTGCCGCTGGTCAAGTGGTTTCTGGCCATACCCCACATTGTCGTGCTGTGCTTCCTGGGCGTAGCCGTACTGGTAGTGATCATCATTGCCTGGTTCGCCATACTATTCACGGGCAAATATCCCAGGGGCCTCTTCGATTTCGTGCTGGGCGTGATGAGGTGGGGCTTCAGGGTCATGTGTTATGCCATGATTATGATCACCGATAAGTATCCTCCCTTCGCCCTTGACACATAGAAGCCATGGCAGTCGAAACAGCCGCACGGACGGAACGGTTCCAGCGCATTAAGAGGGAACTGCTGGGCAGCAGGGTGCACCTGTGCCCGGAACGCGCATACCTGGTGACGGACTTCTACAGGCGCCATGATGACCCCTCGCAGCCCATAATAGCGCGCCGCGCCATGGCGACGCGCTATATCCTGCAGAATAAATCGGTACATATCTACACTGATGAGCTGATCGTGGGGAACATGGGTGGCTACCGCATCTCCGCCCTCATGCAGCCGGAGCTGAGCGGCGTATTCATGGGAACTGACATACCGCGCATAGATAAACGCAAGACCACGCCACTGCTGATGCCCTGGAAGGACCGGCTGAAGATCATGTTCGACGTCATACCCTACTGGCTTTTCCGCAACATGCCATTCAGGGCCTTCTTCCCTCACATGGGCAGGTTCCTTCAGTACGCTTCCGAACAGCTCAAGGCCACCTTCTATTTGATCAACGAGGCCGGCGGCATCGGCCATTTCCTGCCCGACTACGAGAAGATGCTGAAGCTGGGGGTGAGGGGATACCTTGAGTCAATCAAAGATAATGACGGCGACCTGCCCAGGGGTGCCGCCATTGTCTGCGAAGGCCTGATGAGCTATGCCGGACGTCTTGCAGACGAGGCCGGACGCATGGCCGCCGCTGAAGCGGACCCCGTGAGGCGTGCCGAGCTGGAGAACATAGCGGCCGTTTGCCGTAAAGTGCCTCTCAATCCTGCGGAGACATTCCAGGAGGCTCTACAGTCCCTGTGGCTCACGCACATGGCTGTCTGCCTGGAGGGCATCAACTCGGCGGTCTCCTTTGGCCGCATGGACCAGTATTTATATCCTTATTACAGGCGCGACCTGGAGGCAGGACGCATCACGCCGGAGAAAGCTAAAGAGCTGTTGTTGTGCTTCTCAGCCAAGGCGGCCGAGCACGTTTTCCTGCTGTCGGAGAGCGTCAGCCAGTATCATGGAGGATACCTGGTGGTGCAGGCCGCCATCATAGGCGGCATGGACAGGGATGGGGAGGATGCGACCAACGAGTTGACCTATGTGATGCTGGACATGATGGAAGAGTCGGGCCTGCGCGATCCCAATTACCAGGCGCGCGTGCACGGCGGCTCACCGGAGAAATATCTGAAAAGGATCATTGAGGTCGCCAAGGCTGGCAACGGCGTGCCCGCCGTGTTCAGCGATGAGGCGTCCGTCAGGTCGCTGGTAGCCAACGGGATCCCGCTGGAGGAGGCCCGGAATTACGCCGTGGTGGGATGCGTGGAGCTGGCCCTGCCGGGCAGGAGCTTCTTCTCCACCGATGCAGCGCTGATGAACATGCCCATCTGCCTGGAGATGGCCCTCAACCGAGGGTGCCTGTTCAAGGGCGGCAGGCGGCGGGGTGTTCCCACACCTGACCCCGCCGGGTTTACATCGATACGCGATGTGGTGGAAGCATATACCGCGCAGGTCAATTTTGTGGTTGGCCGGCTGGTGAGCGATATACAGATGGTGGAGCGCGGCAACCGCGACTACCATCCCACGCCGTTTTCATCCATGCTGGTGGATGGGTGTCTGGAATCGGGAAAGGATATCAGCGCGGGAGGCGCGATGTTTAACTCCAGCGGCATTCAGGGAGTGGGCCTGGCCGATGTGGCGGACTCGCTGGCTGCGTTGGATGAGATGGTCTTCCGCAGGAAAAAATACAGCATGTCAGAGGTCTGCGCCGCGCTACGGCACGATTTCCGCTCGAATCCGGCCATGCAGGCCGAGCTGGCCGCCTCTCCCAAGTACGGCAACGATCACGAGCTGCCCGACGGCTACGCCGCGGAGGCGGCCGCCATTTTCTACCGCGCTCTGACGCAGCACACCAACACGCGGGGCGGCAGATACGTCTCCGGATTCTACTCCGTGACCTGCCATGTGGCTTTCGGGTCCCTGGTAGGAGCATTGCCCAGCGGGCGCAGGGCCGGTCAACCATTCGCCGCCAGCCTGGGCGCCTCCAACGGCAAGGATAAACTGGGAGTCACGGCGCTACTCAACTCGGCAGCCTGCATAGATCCCTGCCATTCCCCCAACGGCTACGCCCTCAACCTGCGCTTCGATCCGGCGGTTATCAAGGGGCAGCGCGGGACGGATACGGTGGCTGCCCTGCTGAGGGGCTTCTTCGAGAAAGGCGGCATGGAGGTGCAGTTCAATGTGCTGGACCCGGATATGCTGGACGATGCCTACAGGCACCCCGGCAAATATCCCGGCCTGGTTGTGAGGGTGGCGGGATACTGCGCCTATTTCGACGACCTGCCTGTGCCTTCCAAGCTGGAGATCATTCAGCGCACGCGTCTGAAATTGTAGCTCTCGCTTACATTACATAATATCGGAGGATAAGATGGGAGATCATTTTTACGGGAAAAAGGATATCGAAAAGGCAGCCAAGATGTATGCGCTCAAGCCTGAGTTGATGCAGGCCTATCTGGATTTCGACGGCAAGGTGATGAAGGAAGGCAGCCTGAACAAGAAGACCAAGGAACTGATCGCGGTCGCCTGCGCCCACATAACGCAGTGTCCTTACTGCATAGAGGGCCATGCTAAAAACGCCAAGAAAGCCGGCGCCAGCGATGAGGAAATAGCGGAAGCGGTTTTTGTGGCGGTGGC
>CAZDXZ010000156.1:0-3581 GCA_964509615.1 uncultured Dehalococcoidales bacterium | reverse complement strand
TGATTGTGCTTGATTATACGCTGCGCCAGCCGGCTATAACAAGCGTTGCCGTCATAATTTGTTGATATATTTATCCTGTTGTAGAATTGCCATAGCAAAAATTCAGATCACGTGCACTGGTAAAGGAGGTTATCAATATGAAATCAACCTGGGGATGTGTTCTGGCTGCCGTAGGTGTCATAGTACTTGGCGCCATAATCATTGCAGTTTCACTGGTCGGCATTTACAACAGTCTTGTGACCAAATCGCAGGCCGTAGACGCCCAGTGGTCGCAGGTTGAGACCCAATATCAGAGACGGTACGACCTGATCCCCAACCTTGTGAGCTCGGTCAAAGGCATGATGCAACAGGAGCAGGCGGTTTTCCTGGCTATAGCCGAGGCGAGAACAAAATACGGGGCCGCCCAGACGGTGAATGAAAAGGCTGTTGCGGCTGGAGAGGTTGAGACCGCGCTGGGACGCCTGCTCGCCGTGATAGAGAATTACCCGGACCTCAAGTCCAGCCAGAACGTTACGCAGTTGATGGACGAGCTGGCGGGGACGGAGAACCGCATCAGCGTGGAAAGGAGGCGGTTCAACGACCTTGTTCGAGACTATAACACGCAGATAAAGACCTTCCCGACCAATATGCTGGCGGGCATGTTTGGATTCAGCGAGAAGCAGTACTTCCAGTCCGTGAGCGGCGCGGAGACGGCGCCTAAAGTGGAGTTTTAGTGCGCCATCGGCTGCTATTTCTTCTTATCACAGCCTGTCTGGCTGTCATGATGCTGCCCGTTGTCAGCCTGCCGGTGTGGGCGCAGAATTTTCCCGAGCTCACCGGCTACGTCAACGATACGGCCGGGCTGCTCTCGCCTCAGGGCAAAGCCGAGCTCGAAACTAAGTTGGCTCAGCTTGAGAAAGATACCACGGCACAGGTCTTTGTTGCCACGGTAAAGAGCCTTGAGGGTGACACTGTTGAGGACTATGCCAACAGGCTGTTCGAAAAATGGAAGATCGGGCAGAAAGATAAAAACAACGGGGTTCTTTTCCTGGTGGCGCTGGATGATCGCAAGATGTGGATTGAAATCGGCTATGGACTTGAGCCGGTGATTACCGACGGCCGGGCGGGCAGGATACGCGATAACGACGTGATTCCGCGGTTTAAACAAAATGATTATGAGGGAGGAATCAAGGCGGGTGTGGCTTCAATCGAAAAATATATCAGGGACGGCACCCCGCCTGCTCCCCTTGAGGAAAACCCGGTGAAGTCGCTGCTGGGCGACTATGTGTTCGTGTTTTTCATACTGTCGATAATTACTGTTTACCTTTCAGGTTTTATGGCGCGCAGCAAGAATGTATGGATGGGTGGTATCTGGGGAGCCATTGCCGGCGTCATAATGGGATTTTCCATCGGGGGGATTGCCGCGCTGGTAATTGCGCCGCTGGCATTTGCCGGCCTTGGCCTGGGTACGGATTATCTGCTTTCGCGTAATTATCAGAAGCTGAAGGAAGCTGGTAAGTCCACTGACTGGCACAAGACGGGAGGCGGGTTCTGGGGAGGATTCGGCAGCGGGTCGGGAGGTGGCTTCGGAGGGGGATTTGGTGGTGGCGGTGGCGGTATGTCCGGCGGTGGCGGCGCCGGCGGCGGCTGGTAGACGAAATGAAAACGGGGCCGTTTCAGAATAGAAACCGCCCCGCTGTTTAAACCGTTGATGTCTTATTTTAATAGGCGCGCGGCAGTCCAAGTTTGAACTGGCCGATGACGTTCTTCTGTATCTCCATGGTGCCGGCGGCGCTGAACCATCCCATATTAACCAGGTATAGATTCTGGCAGCGTCCCCTGAGTTTTGCCCATCTGGACTCGGGGCTTATCTGTGAATTGGCGCCCACTATCTCGAGGCCCGTCCTGGCCATGTTGTCGGTGACGATATTGCAGTACAGCTTGTTTCTGGCCGCCTCGTAGCCCGGCATCTTGCCGGTGCTCATTTTCCACATTATCTCGAGCCCGAAGAGGCGCAGCGTCTCAAGCTCCAGGGCGCGCTCGGCCAGCTTATGACGCACTACCGGGTCGCCGGATAAGGGTTTTCCCTGGTGGGTATTTTCCCTGGCATAGTGGACGAGCAATTCAAGTATGCGCCGTCCTGTGCCCAGTACATGCGGGGCCAGTGAGAGGCGCTCGATGGCCAGGGCGGGGATCAGCATGTAGAATCCCTTATTCTCCTCGCCGACCAGGTTCGAGGCCGGCACTCTTACGTTATCGAAATAGACTTCGTTGAAGCTGTGAATGCCGGAGAGATTTATCAGGGGTCTGATCGTAATGCCCGGGCTTTTCATATCCACAATAATGATGCTCATGCTCTTGTGGATTTTATTGGAGGTAGGATCGGTTTTACACGCCAGCCAGCACCAGCGCGCGCGGTGGGCACAGCTGGTCCATACTTTCTGCCCGTTTATTATATAATCGTCGCCCGATCTGACGGCGATGGTCTTGATCTTATTGTAGTCTGAACCTGAATCGGGTTCGCTGTATGCGGTGCACCAGATCCCCTCGGGATCGCCCGAGGCAATCAGGGGAAGGTATTTCTGTTTCTGCTCCTCGCTCCCGAACAGCATCAGGCTCGGCCCGTTGATGCCGGTGCCGGATATGCCCATACTGGTGCCGGGTATCTCATAATAGCCGGCCTCCTCAGAGTACACGAACTGCTCCCAGTATGATGCGCCCAGGCCGCCATACTGCTCGGGCCAGTTCATGCAAAGCCATTTCTTCTGTGCAAGCTTCTTGGATATGGAGAGTGAAAACTCCCAATCCTCATCCGCGCTCTCCTCCTCAAGCATGGCGGTGTGGTAGGGTTTCCCTACTACCTCGGCAAGGGCGAATTTTCGTACCTCCTTGCGCAGCTGGTCCGTTTTTCCACCAAGGTCGAAATCCATATGTTTCCTCCAATACCCGATAATAGAATCAAGGAAACCCCGAGTTTCTCAAAAGCCGCCTTATATTGTAATATAATTTTCATACTATTGATAGAGGTCAGGAACTATCGACGGCCGGGTCGTATAACTCCGGCATTAATCCGGCAGAGAGGAGAGTAATCATGTCGCAGGAATTGGGTAAAGTAGAAAAACCTGAAGTGGAAAGCTTCAAGGACAGCAGAAAGATCTTGCAGGTGCCTCTCATCTATGCCGGAAAAAACTCGCCTGCGGAATATCTCGAGCTTTATGAAAAATACTGGCGGCAGGTCGACGAGATGGTGGCGAAGCTTGAGGCTAAACTGGGACATGTGACACTGATATTTCATGAGACGGTTGACAGGGATGGGGAGGGCGGACTGGAGATACTCAAAGAGCTTCATCCCAAAAGCTACAGCATGGTGGACAGGCGCTGCGCGGAATCCGCGTCCCTCAAATGCATTGAGGTCGGCGAGCTCATGGAGGAAGTAATGGACTGGGAGCGTTGCCTGATGGTGGGGCTGATCAGCGAAAAAGTATCCAAGCAGGTCTACGAAGCGTACTCTGATGCATCGCGCAAACGCTACCAGTTCATCAGTAAGACCATCGACGAGTCTTTAAAGCCCGGCGATATCGCCCTGCTTTTTATACGTGAGG
>CAZDXZ010000155.1:2534-3594 GCA_964509615.1 uncultured Dehalococcoidales bacterium | reverse complement strand
ATATCTCACCTGTTTCCTTCTGCTCACCTTCTACCTCAACCACAGGCCGGCGCATGCGGCTGTACACATTGAGGGAACCCCTATCGGTTTTGGAGGGGATGACAACGTCCATCGGCGCCGGGTTCCACGATTCGTATGTCGACCGGCAGGGCAGGATATAGTGCGCAAGCGCCGCGGTCTCACTCATGGCAATCTCGGTTACCACCAGCAGGTCGAGCTGTTGGAACGCCCTCTCATATGCGGTGGTATCGGCATAGGACCGCAGCGGATTGGCGCCCAGGACGAAGGCGGCTCTCAGCCGGTTGGGATGGTCGCTTAAAATTTCCTCCGGCAAGACGTTGGGGGGGAACATTCCCCCAACGGCCGGGATGTCGGTCGCCGCGGTCCGCCACGTCCCGGGATCCTTCGGGTCGGAGTACATCTTTCCGCCCACCAGGTAGTTTCCTCCCGGCACACCGATGCGCCCGCAGATCGTAAGCAGTATAACCAGCAGATACGATACAAGGGCGCTGTGCCGGTTCATCAGTATGCCCAGGTCGTCACGCAGGCAGGACCGGCGCCCGGCGAATTCCCGGCAGACGCGGAGCACCTGGTCGTAGTCCAGTTCGCAGACCTTTAAAGCCGCCTTTACATTGAATCCGGTGAACCAGGGCAATATCTCATCGAAGCCGCCGGCGTGCCTGTCGATGTATTCCCGGTTATGCAGGCCCTCTTTGAGGATGATGGTAATCATCGATTTAAGCAACAGGGCGTCGGTGCCCGGCCGAAGGGCGAGGTGGATGTTGGCTATCCTGGCCGTTTCAGAATGCCGCGGGTCGATCACGACAAGCAGCTTCTCGGGGTCTTTGGAGATCCTGGTCAATACTCTCCTGGCCTGAGGTATATGGTGGCTCATCATCCCGTTCCAGCCGACGGCCATCAGCATCTCGGTATTCTCATAATCGGGCATCAGTTCAAGCATCTGGCTCCCCAGGGTCAAACCGTGCGCCCAGTACCGGCCGGAAAACTCCTGGTTGGCGGATGAGTACTGGTATCGCGAGCCAAGAGCGTCGACGAAGAG
>CAZDXZ010000155.1:0-2434 GCA_964509615.1 uncultured Dehalococcoidales bacterium | reverse complement strand
CCGCAGCATACGCCGCACATTACGCAGGTCGTCTTCTTCCATGACATGCTCGATTACCTCCTCCTGGTTATCTCATGACAGGGACGCTCGCCTTTGCCAGGGCTAATCAGGTTGCTTTAAATCGAAATAGGAATAGGTGGCATCTCCCTGGCAGCTCAGGCACTTTTCGCCATCGGTCCTGGGGTAACCTTCTCCGCACCCCGGACATACGGTAAAAACGCGGCGTTTGGATGAGGCGATGGAGTCCAGGTCGACCACTATGTTCTGGATGGTGAAAATTGCGGTACCGGCCGATCGGATCTCATCCAGCAGGGCTTTGCGGTCCTGCTCCTTCTTGGGCTTCAGCTTGAAAAAGAAAGTCTTCAACTCAGGCCATTTCTCAAGCTTCCGGCTGTCGACATATACCCTGACCCCGACCCCGGTATATTTCTCGAACATGGATAAGGCGAACCTGCCCAGATCGACAATCCTGAGCCAGCCGTTGCCGACCGTGCAGGGAGTCAGCAGGTGAACGGCATCGGGCAGGCAGGAACGGGTTTCGGATACAGCGTCGAGATATTGCCCGTGAGGCAGGTTCCGGTATGCCAGGTCAACCATGAGACCGCCGACCACAACCCCGGGAGCGATGTTTCCATGGAAGCCGTTGATCATACCCAGATATTTTTCATAGGCATGACCGCAAATCGTGATCTCAGTGGTAGTGATGTTCTTCATGGGTAGCTAACAACCGCTAATCGAATAACATGTTTTGTATACAAAATATTTGTATACAATATAAGACATGTCTTGAGTTTTGTCAAACTCGGATGCGATTGTCCCGCTATTTCATTTGTAAGGATAATGGTATTATTATCGAAAAACTGTCGATGTAAGAGGTCGGGTGTGAAGAAAATAAAGAGCTCCATCAATCCGTATCCGGCACTTTGTTTGCTGATTGTGTTCCTGTGCACCATGCTTGTCTGGCCGCAGCATCTCTCAGCCGATGAAAGATGCGACTGGGATATTGAAAGCGGAATATTGACCGGCCCGCTTATGGATGTTTGGGGGACGGGAAGCAATAACGCTTTCGCAGTGGGCCTGGGAGGATTTATTCTGCATTTCGATGGTTCCCGCTGGACGCTGCTCGACACGAGTGCAATCACTCAAGAAAGCCTGCATGGAGTCTGGGGCAGCGCTGCCGACGATGTTTATGCCGTGGGGTTTAACGGTACAGTCCTTCACTACAATGGAAGCAGCTGGAGCCGCATATCCGTAGGAAGTTATGGCTCGACTGACTTCTATCATATCTGGGGTGATTCCGCGCATGATATTTTCATAGTCGGCAGCGGGGGGGCTGTTGTGCATTTCAATGGTAATGTGTGGACGTCGATGACCAGCGGCACAGCAGAAGACTTGTATGGTGTCCGGGGCTCTTCGGGAAGCGATGTTTACGCGGTCGGCAACATGCGGACCGTCCTTCATTATGACGGCACAAGCTGGACAAGGATCGATATCAGCCACATCGTTCATATTGCTACCATCGGCCTCTCGGCTGTCTGGGGAAGCTCGTCACATGACGTCTTTGTCGTGGGAGACGACGGGACGATACTGCACTATGACGGCATTAACTGGACCAAAATGACCAATCCGCCGACAGACAGCCTGTTCAGTGTCTGGGGAAGCTCGGACAACAGCGTTTATGCCGTGGGTTATACAGGCGAGATACTGCACTACACCATTGCAACAGGCTGGGAAAATTTACACAATTCCGCACAGACAACATATGGTATCTGGGGAAGCTCCGACAGCGACGTGTTTTTTGTCGGTCTGCACGGATGGATACTGCACTATGACGGCGTGCACTGTACGAAGATGTGCATCGGCGTCACCATAACCAGACTTTTCGGCGTCTGGGGCGCCGGTCCCGGTGAGGTATATGCCGTTGGTGTGGGAGGTGGTCTTTTTCGCTACGACGGTAATATGTGGAACCAGATCCCCATCGCATATCTCACCACGGAAATGCTGTTCAATGTGTGGGGAAGCTCAGCCAGCGACATATATGTTTGTGGAGATAAGGGGACCATACTGCATTATGACGGCCTGCGCTGGAGCAATCTGCACGTTGGCCTTACAGACCAGCCTCTGATCGGCATATGGGGATCTGCGGCAAACAACATTTTTGCCGTCGGGTACGAGGGAACCATCCTGCACTATAACGGCAGTGAATGGTCTGCCATGTCCAGCGGCACACATGAGGATCTGATAGGTGTCTGGGGCAGCGCAGCCGGCGATGTCCTGGTCAGCGGGGGGCACGGCACGATTCTGCGCTACAACGGCACCGATTGGGCGCACGTGCATACCGGAATTGCGGAAAACCTTGGACCTATCTGGGGCACATCCCCGCTAAACGTCTATGTGTCGGGCGGCTATGACCTCTATCATTTCAATGGTTACC
>CAZDXZ010000154.1:0-3657 GCA_964509615.1 uncultured Dehalococcoidales bacterium | reverse complement strand
TTGTCCCCCAGCTGGAGCAAACTGACGATGGTGTCGGCATGGAAGAACAGGTTGGCGTGCGTCAGCATCGTTCCCTTGGGCACACCGGTGGTGCCCGAAGTATAGAGTATTTCCACCACGTCCTTTTCCTTGCACTGGGCTTTGAAGGGCGTCGACGGGGCCTCCGCCTCGAGCTTTGATAGCTCCAACCCTTCCCTGTAGGCGCCGTTAACGATCAGGTGCTTGAAGAGTGGAGGTTTGCTTTCGATCTTGCTGAAATGCTCGGCGAAGGCCGGATTGGTTACCAGTGCCACCGAGTCGCTGTCGCGCAGCAGGTATTCCAGCTCCCTCTCCTTGTAAAAGATGTTGACCGGTACAGCCACCGCTCCCAGGTAGGCGCAGGCGAAATAGGCCACCATGAACTCGGGACAGTTGTTGAGCATGATGGCGACTTTGTCGTCGCGTTTGACGCCCAGCTTCTTGAGGGCATGCGCGAATCTGTTCACCCTTGTCAGAAGCTGGCTGTACGTTACGGGCTGGTCCTTGTAGATAAGGGCGGGTTTATCTCCGATCTTGGAGGCTCTGGCCTCCAGCATGGCGGGCAAATGCATTTTAACCTCCTCTGCGAGTTATCCTCAAGTGATAGGCACGGCGTTTAAAAAAGGGACAGCCAGTGTGGATTGTAACAGGGCAGGCTGGGTCCGCGTAAAATGGTAAAGCATCGCCCGTTGAAATGTAAAGGGCCTGTGTTCATATTTAAATTGACGATATTGCATGCGCTGCGTCCGGATATTTGATTATTGATACCCTTCTGTTAGAATAAGCGACCGGCAGTCAGTTATGTCCGACGTTTTTCAGATCGTCCCGAACCGTTTAAACTTATCTTCGGCATTGCACAAATAATTTGCCATAAATAACACCAGGAGGTGCTGGGATGAACCTGGCCAACCTTGTAGTTGAAGGGATCAGGAAGTTCGGGGAATACCAGTGCTGCTATTTCGAAGGGAAATGGTACACCAACGTTGAGCTGGACGAGATGTCCAGCCGCCTGGGCAATGCGCTCAAATCGATGGGTATCGGTAGGGGAGACCGCGTGGTCACGCAGCTGCCCAACTGCCCGGAGATCGGCTGCGCCTTTAATGCCGTCTATAAGATCGGCGCTATTGCCGTGCCCATGAACCCCATCTTGAGGCCGGACCAGATATCGCATATTTACAGGGACTGCGGCGCAGCAGTCACCATAACCACCTCCGAATACCTGCCCTGGATCAGGGAGGCGCAGAAAAATGCGCCGGATTTAAAGCATATCATTCTGGTTGATAAGGCTGATGAGCCGGGCACTATGTCGCTCAGGAAGCTGCTGTGGAGCTCCAGCAGTGAATTGAACATGGAGGAGATGGACGCCGATGACCTGGCGGCGCTCATTTACACGTCCGGCACGACCGGCAATCCCAAGGGCGTGATGCACACCCACTTCTCGCTGTGGATAAATGCGGTCTGCTTCGCCGATTTCACAGCTGTGTGTTCTCCCACTACGCTGACGAACTTGCACAGGGACCTTGATAAGCTGACCTATAGCATCGAGGAAACACGCCAGGTGGTTACCGGACACGACCGTAATATTCTGTTTCTGGCCGTATTGCCGCTTTCTCATTCTTACGGCCTGTCCTTTATGAATTTCGGCAATCTGGTCGGGTCCAGATATGTGGTGATGAAGTGGTGGAATCCGGCGGCGGCGCTTAAGCTGGTCGAGGAGATGCGCATCCAGTACCTGGCCATGGTGCCCACCATGTACGTTCATATGCTGGACCAGCCGGACTTCGATAAATATGACCTCAGCTCCCTTAAATACTGCAACTCGGGGGCTGCAACACTCGACATAAGTATAGCTTCCAGGTGGAAGGAAAAGACCGGCGTCCACATACATGAGGGGTGGGGCCTGACCGAGTCGGGCGCCACCACGGCCGGAAATCCCATGACCCGTCCCCCCAAAGTCGGTTCGATCGGCGTTAACATGCTCAAGTGCAATACGATGAAAATATTCGATGACCAGGACCACGAGTTGCCAGCCGAAAGCAGGGGTGAGCTGGTCATCAGGGGCCCGGCGGTTATGAAAGGCTACTGGAATATGCCTGAAGAGACCGCCCAGACGCTGAGAAACGGGTGGCTGCATACCGGGGACATCGGCTACGTGGACAAAGACGGATACTTCTACATAACAGATAGAAAGAAGGATATAATCATCCGTGGCGGGGAAAACGTTTCTCCCCGGGAGGTGGAAGAGGTTGTCTGCAAACATCCCAGCGTGCTTGAAGCCGGCTGCGTCGGGATCAAGGACAGGGTGTATGGCGAGGAGATAAAGGCCTTTATCGTGTTGAGGGAGGGCAAGCAGTGCAGCGAAGCCGAGATCATAGAGCACTGCAGGAGATATCTGCCCTCCTTTAAAACGCCCGGCAGCGTGCAGTTTATTCACGCATTGCCTAAAAACATTCTGGGAAAGATATTGCGCGCTGACCTGCGGAAGATGGGGTGAGCCGGGAGGGGATTTGCTGAGGACGGTGAGAACGATTATGAGGGAGGAGGGATATGGGTACCCGTAAAGGATACAGGCGTTTGTCCGTGATCAGCGATATCAGGGGCATAAAAAGCGCTCTGGGCGAAATGAAGGGCAAGGGACATCCCCGTCAACCCGGGTTGAACAGGGATTACAGCGCATCCGCATTCGACCCTGTGCCGGACGAAAAGTGGTTTCTGGATACGATTACTGATAAGGTGCAGAGCCATCCGCTCAATGCCATGGAGTATCCGTTCAGTGGCGAAAAGATATTCGAGCCGCCCATGGTGGGCTTTGTACGCGGGGACGATCCGATTTTCGACAAATTGAAGGAGATAATCGGACCTCATCATCTCACTCCTGCTGAATGGATGGCATGGCAGGCCGGTAAAAATGGTGTCAAACCTCCTGCGGCAGGTGATTTAAGCGTGGTATCTTTTGTAATGCCGATAACCGATCGTACAAAGCGGGAAAATGCTGCCATGAAGGAGTGGCCGTCCGAGCGCTGGGCCCAGACAAGGCTGCTGGGTGAGATATTCAGCCAGGTCATGGTCAGGGAGGTTGTGACATACCTGATGGGCCGAGGGGTATTGGCGGTGGCGCCGGATGTTACACCGCTGATGAGGAAACAACGTTATCCCAAAGTGGGCTGGGCCTCACCCTGGTCACACCGGCATATAGCGTATGCTGCCGGCCTGGGCACATTCGGGATGCACGACTTCCTCATTACGCCCAAAGGCGCGGCGCACCGCTGCGGCAGTTTTATCGTGAATTTGAAGCTGGCGCCCAACCGGTCGAGGCAGGGCAATATCCACGCCGGCTGCCTGCAGCACAACGGCGCCAAATGCCTCAAGTGCGCCGCCAGGTGTCCCGTAGGGGCCATCGGTGAGCAGGGTCACGACAAGGAGAAATGCTACCAGCGGGTCTCGAAAACACTGGCCTACTGCAATAAAAATTATCATATATTCATCTACGGCTGCGGCCTGTGCTCGGTGGGCGTGCCCTGCGAATCGATTATCCCCGCCCGCCAGCAGTAGCCGTCCGGTCCGGCCCACCGGATTCGCATATTGACAAAACGCCGAAGGATGTTAAAATAGTCCTTGACTGACCGTCAGTCATTGTTG
>CAZDXZ010000153.1:0-3660 GCA_964509615.1 uncultured Dehalococcoidales bacterium | reverse complement strand
CGCAGATAATCAAGACCAACCACGTGGCAGAGGCATTACAGTACAGGCAGAGGAACATCAATCAATAAAAAAGCGGGCGAATTCGAAGCCCGCCCGCTTAAATCTAACGTACCCTGTTAACCGTAAAGACGTTTACTTCTTAAGCTCGCTGTATTTCCTGATCATGGCGATGATGCCGTAATCGGTCAGCAGCACCGTGCGGTTAATGCCGTCCGAGGCCTGATACTGGTCCAGGGCTGAGGTAAACAGCACCTGAAATTCGGCAAAAACCCACATCTGCCTGCGCAGCAGTATCAGAGCATAGACCGCCTCATCCAGGGGAATATTCTCGTAAAATTGCTCCTCCGCAAACTTGGAGAAGTATGCTGTGGCAACGTCGTATGTATTCTGCTCAAAATATAGTTTTTTAAGATTTTTATAGAAATTTTCACCCTGGTTAACCAGCTTGAATTCACGGACTTTTTTATAGGCTTTGGTCTTGGGGTTGGACATGAGTGCCTTTGCCCACTGCTTGGCTATCTCCTGGGCGTGCTGCTCGGTGAAATTCAACAGCTTGTCTGCATAAGCTATATACATCCCGGCCATAGCACCCTCCTTAAATAGTGATCATGTCGAATTAATACAGGATACCGGCAAGAGCAAAATAATTCTAATTTATCTCTATTCCCACCCCCCGTGAATTATTTACTCAGTTAAATTATAAATATGATATTTATAAATAACAAGAGACCAGGGTCACTTTCTGCGGGAAAGCTCGAATACCACCGGGCTCCCCGGATCAGGGCAGGCCACGGTGCATTTGTCAGGGTCCTTTTCCCAGGCAAATTTGCCCTCGGACATCAATACCTGGGCAAACGGAAATAAAGTATAAAAAGCCCAGGCGCACATGCCCGCCGGGCACATGTCGGTTATGGTGAATTCATCTCCCTGTTTGTGGCCGGCCACGCATGTGCCCTTCTGTGATATTACCTTCGCAGAGATTACCCGTTCATAGTTGGCCATTTATGTCCCCTCCTCTCCGGTGGATTCAAAAGGTAAATTACCACGATCCATGCAAAAACGAAAGTTCACCGGCCTGCTTGTATTTAAGCAGGCCGGTGAACTGAGTGTCGCCGTTATAGATAAATTATTTTACTTCGACTTTTGCGCCGGACTCTTCCAGCTTCTTCTTGATGTTAGCTGCCTCTTCCTTGTTCACGCCCTCCTTAACGGGCTTGGGAGCGCCTTCAACCAGGTCCTTGGCTTCCTTCAGACCCAGTGTGGTGACCTCGCGCACGGCCTTGATGACGGCAATCTTGTTCTCGCCGACTTCCTTAAGAATCACCGTGAAATCGGTCTGTTCCTCAGCCGCGGCTGCTCCACCGGCTGCTCCCCCGGCTGCCGGCCCTGCAGCCATGGCCATGGGTACGGCGGCGCTGACACCGAACTCGTCCTCCAGCGCCTTGACCAGCTCTGAAAGCTCGAGCACGGTCATTCCTTTTATCATCGTTACGATCTCATCTTTTGTCATCCTGGTATCCTCCTGTTATTCGTTTAATGCATATTTATTATTAATATAGGGTTTAGCCCTGTAATTGCCTTTATTAAGCGCCCTCGAGCTGCCTCACTCTCGCCTGTAATACTCCCACCAGCCCGCGCAGAGGTGAGCTCAGCACGAAATGGAGCGAATAGACCGGTGATTTCAACCGGCCCAGCAGCTGGCTGATCAGCACTTCTTTCGACGGCGTCGCAGCAAGGCTGATCACATCAGCGGGCGTAAGCACCTTGGCACCCAGCATGCCGCCCTTGACCTTCAGCACGGAGTTGGCTGACTTGATGTGTTCCACCAATATTTTGGCCGGTTTCACGGCGTCGTCATAGCTCAGGGCTATGGCCATGGGTCCGGTAAGGAACTCGTCCAGGCCTTTCATTCCTGCTTTCTCGGCAGCGAAACGCATGAGTGTGTTCTTGACCACCTTGTATTCCACACCCTGTTGATGCAGTTGCTTTCGCAGCTGGACCATCTCTTTTGCGGTCAGGCCGCGGTAATCCGTGGCGACAGCGACCACGCACTTGCTGAGGTTGCCGGCAAGCTCGTTGATGACCGCCTCTTTCTGTTTGCGTATCATATTAATGCTCCTATAAAAAAACTATCCTCGTGCCGTTGCACGAGGACTGTCCAGGAAGCAACCAGGTGCCCTTCCTGATGGTAACCTCGGCGGGTATTCGATTAAGCCTTGCGGCGCCCGCTGTCAACGGCCGGTTCTATTCAATTATATATTTATTTTTATGCGCTTAAAGCCACATCGGTTATGGACTTGATATCGAGTTTGATGCCTGGCCCCATGGTTGTCGAGACCGATGCCGTCTTGATGTACTGCCCTTTAGCGCCGCTCGGCCTGGCGCGGTTAATGGCTTCGATAACTGACATCAGGTTCTCATAGAGCTTGCCTTCGTCAAAGCTTTTCTTGCCGACGGGGACGTGTATGATGGCGGTCCTGTCCAGCCTGAACTCTACGCGCCCTTTGCGCACCTCGTTGATCGCTCTTGGCAGGTCCGTTGGAGCAACCACGGTGCCGGCCTTTGGATTGGGCATCAGCCCGCGCCTGCCAAGTATTTTACCCAGCTTACCGACCTTGCCCATCATATCGGGAGTAGCTATGCTGACATCGAAATCCACCCAGCCATCCTCGATCTTTTTCACCAGGTCATCGGCGCCCACATGCTCGGCGCCGGCCTCAGTGGCCAGCCTGGCGCCTTCGCCCTGGGCAAATACCACGACTCTGACCTGCTTGCCCAGACCGTTGGGTAATAACGCTGTCCCTCTAACCTGCTGGTCGGCCGCGCGGGGGTCTACGCCCATCCTGAGGTGCAGCTCAACCGTCTCGTCGAACTTTGCGTAACCCGATTTCTTGGCAATGGCCACAGCCTCCCTGGGATCATAGGTCTTATCGCGTGCAACCAGCTTGGCTGCTTCCCTGTAGTTTTTACCTCTGGTAGCCATGTAATTACTCCACTTTTATGCCCATACTCCGGGCGGTTCCTTCGATGATACGCGCCGCGCCTTCCAGGTCCAGCGCATTGAGGTCCTTCTGTTTGACCTTGGCGATCTCGTTGATCTTGGCTTTCGATATCGTTCCGGCAATCTGAGTCGGTGTGGCGCCGCTTCCTTTCTCGACACCCAGCGCCTTCTTTAAAAGGTCCGAGGCCGGCGGCGTCTTGGTGATGAATGTGAAGGACCTGTCCTCATATACCGTGATCTCCACCGGAACGATGGAGCCCTCGAACGACTTGGTCCGGTCATTGTAATCCTTACAGAAACCCATGATATTTACGCCGTGCTGTCCCAGGGCAGGGCCGACCGGCGGTGCGGGCGTCGCTTTGCCGGCCTGTATCTGTAATTTGACGATTGCTTTAACTTTCTTGGCCATCTTATAGTTTCTCCACTTGCAGGAAGTCCAGCTCTACCGAAGTCTCTCTTCCGAAGAGGGTCAGCATAACCTTAACTTTGCCCTTGCTCATATTTATTTCGTCTACGGTGCCGATGAAATCCGTGAACGGACCGTCGACCACCCTGACGTTCTCTCCTTTCTTGAACCTGATCTTGACCTGCGCTACGCCTTCCTCTTTCTGCTTGAGGATCCTGCTGGCCTCGTTTTCCTGCAGCGGTGTGGCTTCCTT
>CAZDXZ010000152.1:0-3662 GCA_964509615.1 uncultured Dehalococcoidales bacterium | reverse complement strand
GTTACTGTCAACAACCGCTGACAATTAATAAATTGTTTATTCCTAATTACAACTATGAATCAAATTGAGGTCTTCGCCTTTGTAGCAGCGCTGGTGGCGCTTCAGCTTGCCCTGGTTCTTTATATCTGGGGGCTGCTCTCCGTTTATACGAAGAAAAGCACCCAGGACCAGGCCGTTTCGCGTTACGCTCTACCTGTTATGTCGATTGCCTGGCTGGCGATTACCCTTTCGCTCGTTATGCACGCTGTCCAGACAGGGCATATACCTGCCACCGATATGTACGAGTTCTCGCTTTCCTTTGCCTGGGGTGTGCTGACGGCTGTACTGGTTTTCAGGTGGAGGCAAAAGAACGATATAGTCTGTGCTGCGGGTGCGCTGACATCTCTGGCACTGCTGATCTACGCGTTCACACTGCCTGCTCAGCATCAGCCGCTTTCTCCGATACTGAACCAGACGTGGTTGCTGCCCCTGCACGTTTCCTTCGCCATCATTGCTTACGGCTTATTTGCACTGGGATTTATCAGCGCTGTGCTCTATCTTGTTGGGCAGAGATATACGATCTCCTTTTTCCCCTCACCCGTCACGCTTGACCGGCTGGGATACCGCTCGTCCCTGGCCGGATTTTGTTTCCTGACACTGGTAATAATCATCGGCTCAATCTGGGCAAGGATAGCCTGGGGCAGCTACTGGTCCTGGGACCCCAAGGAGACCGCCGCGCTGGTGACATGGCTGATCTATGCATTCTATTTGCTCACAAGGTGGATACTCGGCTGGAAGAACTCGCGCAGTGCCTGGATCCTTGTTGCCGGCTTTCTGGCGGTGCTGCTCACGTTTTTCGGAAATCTGTTCTTCGGGGGACTGCACAGCTACGCGTAAGTGTGAGGCTGGACTATAACCGGAGTACAGGCTTCTACATAGAGACTTAAGGCATATCAGTCTAAAGGCCAGCCCGGTATCAGCTGATCTATCTCGGCCATTAACCTGATGGTCTCCTTCAGCGCTACAACTATCTTTTGGTAGTGAGTCAATTCATCGTAGGTAAGCGTTCTGCCTTTGCGGTCCTTGAGCCACTTCTGGCAGACCTGGTATCCGCCTATATGGAAATTCCAGACTTCGTGCGGGACACCCTCGAAATACTGCTCTTTATTGATATATACCCTGTGGTTAGTCTCGTCGTAGCTAACCTTATCGACTACGTTGTTACCTGCCATGGGATACATTGTTATCAGGGTGTTGAGCAATGGCGATTCCATCAGGTGTAGTGACACAAGATCAGAGCCCTTCACCGCCAGTGCCTTAAGAAGTTCTTTATTTGAGGTTATCGGCAGGCGCGGGAAGTCCATTTTAAGGAACTCGGCATAGCGGTTGCGGTAGGTGGGTGAGTGGAAGACAGCATAGGCATAATTGAAGATATCTTCCGGGCCGAAGGTTTTCTTCAGGTCGCCGCTGCCATCTTCAACAAACTCCATTTTTAGCTTCTCTGATATAGCCTTGAGGGACTCCGGGCTCAGGTTCGGATGGCGATTATTCTCACCAAGCTGCATTTCGCCTTCTGAAGAGATTAAATATAGTGGGACAAGGCTAGTAATATCGTAGGCTGATAATGATTTGTGTCCAACAATAGATCGTGTGGCCAAGATATCCCATTGGTCGCGAGTCTGCCGCGTGACTAATAAAGCTACATTGTTTCCGGTTAGCATGTGGCGCATGACATTACCTCGGGGCATGCAATGGAAACCCTTGGAATGTCCGGTGTAATATGTATACCTGGTATCGAACGGGCGATAGAGTATCGGAACTATATTTTTTGAATTCAAGCCCGAGTCTTTGACATCTTTCTGCGCCAGAGAAACTTTCCAATCGCGGGCATCAGCTCCTAAATGATACTTTTCTCTTGCATCTTCTGGAGGAAGCGAAATAAAATCATTGATTGTATTTTCAACTTCTTTACCAGACCATTTAATAGTCAAATCGTCTCTGGCCGTAACTATTCCCACACTGTTGACAGGGAAAATATCGGCCACTTTCCAACCCCTCATATATTCATCCAGTTCAGCTTCATCTCTCGGTACAAATAAATAGGCAGGGCTGACAGGCTTGAGCTCTTTCCAATCCGTGCTGTTGATATCTGTTTCTGTCAGAGCTTGATACTTGCCTTCACGTTCACCCCACAGGTCGGCATAGTGGACCTTTGCAGGCCCATGTTGTCCCCGTTCTTTAACAAGAATTCCGATTGAGACACCCTGCTGAATGTCAAAGACGTTTTCATCCTTTCTACCGTCCGGGCAAACCTCTTTTTTCTTGGAATTGCCGTGCAGATTCAGGATGTACATATCAGTGAAAGTTTGCATCAGCGACCGGCGCATACCGCGAAATGTGGGATTATCCAGATAGGAATGGTTGGTGATAAAGCCCAGAATGCCCTGCCCCGTCCGTTCGATGCGCCACTGCCCGAAGGCTAGGAATTTAACATAATCATCCTGAAGCCATTTGGGATTCTTTTCACCCAGCGGTCTGCCGTCAACTATCTTGTATCGCTCTACCAGTTTTCTTGCCCAGTCACCTTTATTTGCCGAGTGACCTGAGTAAGGCGGATTGCCCAGCACCACCATTATCGGCTCATCCTTCTTGACTCCGGCGGCAGCATTGGCTTCCTCGCTTATCCACCGGGCAAAGAGTGTATCGGAGTGCTTGATTGCCTCTTCCAGAGTATTGGTCAGGTATATGCCCAGGCGCTGGTCACTCTTGAACTGATAACCTGTCTCCTGAAGTAAAAGCCCCAGCTTCAGGTGGGCGATGGCATACGGCGGCATTAATAGTTCAAAGCCGAAAATACGGGGCAGGAGCTTCTCAGCCACATAGTTGTTCCAGGTGCCCTGTTGGCCTTTGACTGCAGCGGCCTGATAAATCTCTTGTACCATCTTGTACAGGAAGGTGGCCGTGCCCACCGCCGGGTCGAGCACAAGTGTCTTTTGATCAGCCAGCCCCTGCGGCTTGTTGAATATTGTTTTCAAAAGATAATCTATCGATCGCACAATGTAACTGACCACTGGCTCCGGCGTATAGTAGACGCCCCGCATTTCCCGTATGTTTGGGTCGTAGGCCTTGAGGAAGGTCTCGTAGAAGTGCACCACCGGGTCCTCTTTGCCGGAGCGGCGTCCGAAGTCTTTGAGTATACTCGCCATATCGGCCTGGGCCAGTAGCTGTGATAGGTCGTCAACCAGCCATGCTATGCGTTCATCCAGGTCCGGCCCTGCAATCTGGTTAAATAGCTTGCGCAGGAAAGGATTGGTTTTTGGCAGGAGATAGGCGGCGTTGCGGCGCGTGAAATCCCGGTTATCGGGCGCTGTGCATCGGGCTGCAAACAGGCCGTAGGTAATGGTCTGCGCATACATGTCGGCAAAATACTCGACGGACAGATCGGGGATGAGGTTTTCCCGAAACGCGTCAAGCTGGCTGTGCAGGCTGCCTTTTTCAGGTTCCTGTTCAAAGGCATTGATGATGAGGTTGCGGATCAGATGCGCCTGCCGCGCCATGCGCTGTGCGAGTTCCTTTGGTGTTCCAACACCCTGTGCTTTAAGAGAGAGGAAACCGTTTAGCAGATCGGCAACATTCTGAGTTCCGTCTTTGTCCTGCTTGATGCGGCCCTCTTTCGAGACTAT
>CAZDXZ010000151.1:0-3693 GCA_964509615.1 uncultured Dehalococcoidales bacterium | reverse complement strand
GCTTCACTCGCAATGACGGGAGTGCTCAGGCGCGCAGCCGGGGTTATTTCCCGTGGCAGTGCTTGTATTTCTTGCCCGAGCCGCAGGGGCAGGGATCGTTGCGGCCGACCTTCTGGCCCGGAGCCGGCGAGGGTCTGCGCGCCGGAAGCTCCTTTTTCTCGATGCTGACCTTGAAAATCGTATGCACGATGGCGTGCTGTATACCGGCCATCAGGCTGTCGAAATAGGCCCCGCCCTCTTTCTTGTAGACCACCAGCGGGTCGATCTGCCTGACCGATTGCAGGCTCACACTCTGGCGCAGATGATCCATGGCGGTCAAATGCTCTTTCCAGTGATCGTCGATCACCCTCAGCATTACCAGTCGCTCGAGTAGTCTCATCTGCCCGGGCCCCTGGTCCTTCTCCCTTAGCTCATATACCTGTCGGGTATATTCGATCAGCCTCTCGGCAAGCTGCTTCTTTCCAAGCTTCTCCATCTGCATGTCCGCCACGTTTTCGGGCAAGGGCAGTATCTGCGCCATCTCCTGTAAAATGCCTTCCAGGTCGGGCGCATCGTAGCCGTGGCAATAAGAATCCACAATCTGTTCGATCTGCTTCTCGACCAGCTCCTGTATATTGGCCTTGAGGTCCGCACCCGATAGTATCTTATCGCGCTCGCCGTAGATGACTTCCCTGTGCTTGTTGACCACGTTGTCGTAGTCGACCAGGTGCTTGCGGATATCGAAGTGGAAGGCCTCCACCTTGACCTGCGAGTTTTCAATAGCCTTGCTGATCATGGGATGCTCGATGGATGTGTTCTCGTCCATGCCTGCCCATTCCATAACGCCCTTGACGCGGTCCCCGCCGAAGCGCCTGACTATATCGTCCTCGAGCGAGACAAAGAACTGTGAGGCGCCGGGGTCGCCCTGACGCCCGGCGCGGCCGCGCAGTTGGTTGTCAATACGCCTGGCCTCGTGCCTCTCGGTGCCGATAACATGCAGCCCGCCCAGCTGCAATACCCTCTCATGTTCCAGCTTCCATTCATCGTACTTGCGCTGAAATTCTTTCTCGTCCTGGTAATCCTCCCTCTCAGGCGGCTTTCCTCCCAGTATGATATCCACACCGCGCCCCGCCATATTGGTGGCAACGGTCACGGCGCCTACCCTGCCGGCCTGCTTGATGATCTCGGCCTCGCGCTCATGATATTTGGCGTTAAGTATCTCGTGGCGCACACCCCTTTTCATGAGCAGATTATCCAGCAGCTCGGATTTCTCTATGGATACCGTACCCACCAGCACCGGTTTACCATCTTTGTTCAGCTTCTCTATCTCACCGGCGATAGCCTTGAACTTGGCGTCCTCGTCCTTGTAGATCAGGTCCTGTTGGTCCGTCCTTACCATAGACCTGTTGGTAGGTATGACGACTACATCAAGCTTGTATATCTTGAAGAGCTCCTCTGCCTCGGTGGCAGCTGTGCCCGTCATGCCACCCAGCTTCTTGTAAAGCCGGAAATAGTTCTGAAAGGTGATGGTGGCCAGCGTAATGCTCTCCTTCTGTATCTTGACCTTTTCCTTGGCTTCGATGGCCTGGTGCAACCCCTCCGAATAGCGCCGGCCGAACATCAGGCGGCCGGTGAACTCGTCAACAATTATCACCTCGCCGTTTTTGAGCATGTAGTCTTTATCGCGCCTGAACAGCACCTGAGCCTTGAGAGCGTTGTCCATGAAGGTGCTGAGGTGGTAGTTGGACGGATCGTAGAGGCTGGGCGCCTTGAGCAGCCCCTCCCGGCGCAGCATTCCCTCCATGCGGTTTATGCCGGATTCGGAAAGGTAGACCTGGCGCTCCCGCTCCTCGATCTTGTAATCCTCGGGAGCCAGCTGCGATACCAGCCTCGCGAAGGTGTAGTATTTCTGGGTGGCCTCCTCTGCCTGCCCGCTGATGATGAGCGGCGTGCGAGCCTCATCGATGAGAATGTTGTCCACCTCGTCCACAATGGCATAGTGCAGCGGCTGCTGCACCTTCTGAGACATATCCAGCACCATATTGTCGCGCAGGTAATCGAAGCCGAACTCGTTATTGGTACCGTAGGTAATATCGGCCGCGTACGCTTCGCGTCGTGATACAGGACGGAAATGCGGCCAGCGGTTATCTTTCTCGTTGACGTATTCAGGGTCATAAATGAGAGCCGGCAATTGTTCTCCAGCGCTCTGCAGAGGATAGATGCTCGCGACGGTAACGCCCAGCGCATTATAGACCGGGCTCATCCAGTAAGCATCGCGTCGGGCCAGGTAGTCGTTAACGGTTACAAGATGGCAGCCTTTGCCCTCCAGAGAATTGAGATAAAGCGGCAGAGTGGCCACCAGCGTCTTGCCCTCGCCTGTTTTCATCTCGGCGATCTTGCCCTGGTGCAGCACCATGCCGCCCATCAGTTGCACATCGAAGTGCCTCAACCCGATGGTGCGGCGCGCGGCCTCCCGCACTGCGGCGAAGGCCTCCGGCAGCAGGTCATCCAGCGTCTGGCCGTCCGCCAGCCTCTGTTTGAACTGTGCAGTCTTACCCCTCAAATCTTCATCGGAAAGGCCCTGGAACTGCGGTTCCAGCTCGTTTATCTGCTGTACCAGGGGCTTGAGGCGGCCGATTTCACGTTCGTTTGAATCGAATAGCTTGCCTAACCAGCTCGGCATAATCCTTCCTAATCTTCAAACATGGCGCCGATGGACATACCCGTATGTATGCGATGTATTGCTTCGCCCAGCAGGGGCGCTGTCGGCAGAACGGTAATTTTACCTATCTTTTTCTTTCCGTTGACCGGTATGGTGTCGGTCACCACGACTTCCTTGACATTGGACCTGGATATGCGGTCAATGGCCGGACCGGAGAACACGGGGTGCGTGCAGCAGGCGTAAACCTCTTTTGCGCCGGCCTTGAGCAGTGTGTCCGCAGCGCTGACCAGGGAACCGGCCGTGTCTATCTCGTCATCCACAGTGATGGCGCGCTTACCCACAACATCGCCGATGATATTCAGCGTCTCGGTTGTGTCGTCGTTGCCCATACGCCTTTTCTCGATGATGGCCAGAGGGGCATTGAGCTTTTCGGCCAGGTCGCGCGCCCGTTTGCTGATGCCGATATCGGTGGCCACCACCACAACATCTTTGAGCTTCTTGGTCTTCCAGTAATCGCTGATCAGGAACAGGGCGGTCAGCTCATCCACCGGTATGTTGAAAAATCCCTGTATCTGCGCAGCATGCAGGTCCACCGTCAGGATGCGGTTGGCGCCGGCCGTGCAGAGCAGATCGGCCACCAGGCGCGCTGTAATCGGGACGCGCGGCTGGTCTTTCTTATCGGTGCGCGAGTATCCGTAGTAGGGTACGACGGCCGTGATGCGATCGGCTGAGGCACGTTTGAAGGCATCCAGCATGATCAGCAGCTCGACCAGGTTCTTGTTGACCGGCGAACAGATCGGCTGGATGATAAATACGTCGCGTTCACGCACGTTCTCAAGAATGCGCACGAAAGTGTTCTCGTTGCTGAACTCGAATACCTCGATCTTGCCCAGGGGTATGCCGAGGTAATCGCAGACCGAGGCGGCCAGCGCCGGATGTGCGTTGCCGCAGAATACCTTGATCTCGTCCTGGCCCGCAAATTGCCTCATTTTATTACCTCCTAAACAGATGCCTGTTTATTATAGCATCAACCAGTTAATCGCGATAAAAGC
>CAZDXZ010000150.1:0-3696 GCA_964509615.1 uncultured Dehalococcoidales bacterium | reverse complement strand
GCCTTGCGGCACATGATCCTAAGTCATGCTCGTCTGCCAGTTCCGACACTCCCCCGTATGCTTTTCGCGTGAAAGTGCGCATAATTCTATCAAATATACTGCTGCGAAGCTATAGCCTCCCTGCTTGAATTCTCATTGTACGCCACAGTGCGCGCAAGTTACAATCTCCGGCCATAGGAAAATGTATTTAAAAAGAAAAGGCAGGGAAGCCGGAATCGGCTTCCCTGCCTTTTCGATATTCAATTAAGCAATCGAATCAGACGATGTTAATCTCCGGGTTTGCCGATGGTCCAGAGCAGTTTGATGGCGCCGATGACGGCCGCCGGGGCGACAAAGACGGTGATATAGGCCAGAATTCCCGCCAGGAAGGTATCGATGCCCAGGAACTTGAGCGGCGAGAATGCGTTGCCGACCACGATCAAGGCGATCGCTGCCAGCAGAAGGGCCTGCGTCTCTTTGGGGGTGATATTGAGGAAACCGATCACGATGCCCAAAATGACAAGTATAAGAGTTACCACCGCGTTGCCGGGTAATACCAATCCCGCCACAACGGCAATAACCAGACCTACTATGAAACACCAGAAACCGATGAGACCGACTATCCTGTTCTTGTCAACTGCCATAGTATCCTCCTAATTAAATTCGATTGATATCATTATATACCCACAGGAATAATATGGAAATAGGGAGTTGTACTTAGATGGCTGAATCAGGGACGAGTCACGAGGAAGTTGCATCGCCCTTGCACGGACGGTTTCTGCCGAGGCTGATCCAGGCCAGTATTATCCAGGGCGTGAGGGCGAAGAAACCGGCCAGTGCAGGTCCGCCCAGCCCGCCTGTCAGCGCATTGACAACATTCGCATAACCGGTGATCGTGAAAGCCGTCAGCGCCAGGCTGTCCCGGGACGCCTGCTTGACCCCAGGCCGGTTACGCGTGGCCAGTAAATACAAAACGAAAGTAGTGAAAACTGTGAGCCACCAGCCCCAGTAGTTCTGTAAGGGAACGCCGAAAAAGTCGCCGCTTACATCCCAGACCCAGTAGCCGGCTGAGACCATGATCGGGTCCATCACCACATCCCAGGCCGTCATTATCAGAGCGCCGACTGCAGCCAGCGAAAGCAGGCGTTTCGCGCCTTTCCATGATGAAGGCATGATCCAC
The DNA here is from genome assembly GCA_964509615.1 of uncultured Dehalococcoidales bacterium. Lineage (GTDB taxonomy): Bacteria > Chloroflexota > Dehalococcoidia > GIF9 > UBA5629 > CAIMUM01. Next base: position 2,537 of record CAZDXZ010000150.1, on the reverse strand, counting down.
TCCGCCATCACGAGTGAGGGATACATCATCATGAACCAGGCCACAGCGATAAGATAGGGCACAAGTCCCAGGAACTTGGGGCCGAGTTTCGCGGTGTAATGATAGGGTCCGTACACCGCTCCGGTGGCTACGCCGAGGCTTTCAAAAAGCAAACTTACACCAAATACGAATGCCAGCAACAACAGAGCGTATTTCCAGCCCAACCGGTCACCTGCGTGCAGCAGGCAGAAGCTGAAGCCGGTCAGCGTTCCGATGGGGACTATGAAAGCCGGGACCGGGCCGCCGACGGCGAGAGCGACCGTAGCGTAAAGGACGATTAATCCGTACAGGATGAGCAGAATGAGTATCAGTTTGCGCAATTTACTATTCTCACTGCGTGACAACTAGTTCTACGCCTGGATCATCCCACTGCTCGTCATTCCAAGGTAAAACGTATGTAAGTTAAATATGAGAGCTGGTGAGCCGCCACGGACTCGAACCGTGAACCGGTTGATTAAGAGTCAACTGCTCTACCAATTGAGCTAGCGGCCCGAAAGACTAAATATGGTAGCATCACCCCAAGCTGTAAGTCAAACAGTATAGCTCTGTCCGGCACTGCCGTTTGCGTATAATATAAGGTGTAATGGCAAAGCAGTTCGAGGTGATAAACCATACCGCAGATATTGGCATTGTTGCTTACGGAACCGATCTGGGTGCCCTGTTTCGTAATGCCGCCGCCGGTATGTTATCCCTGATGTTAAAGAGCGTTGGACGTGTGCATGAGGTCACCAGAACGGTAAATCTGGAAGCCGAAGATAACGAGACTCTATTAATCGCATGGTTGAATGAGCTGCTTTACATAATATATACGGAGAAGCTGGTGTTACATGGATTTGATATAGTTGTAGACAGGGGAAGGATGACTGCGCAATGTGCCGGACAGAGGTTGAAACAGGAAGGCCCGGCAATAACCAGGGAGATCAAGGCCGCTACCTATCACAACCTGGAGATCACGTATAAAGAGGGCATGTATTCGGCCAGAATAATCTTCGATATTTAGGGGTATATCACAATGGTCTGGCAGGGCGAGATACGCAGAATAGACGACTACCGCTGGGAGATACCGCAGGACTACAAGAGCGGTATGAAGGTGCCCGGGCTGATATATGCCGACAGCGCCATGCTGGATAAGATCAGGGAAGAGCAGTCGCTGGAACAGGTGGCCAACGTTGCCTTCCTGCCTGGCATTGTCGGCCGCTCCCTGGCCATGCCGGATATTCACTGGGGCTACGGGTTCCCCATCGGCGGCGTGGCTGCGATGCGTGTCAGCGACGGCGTCGTATCTCCAGGCGGCGTGGGCTACGATATCAACTGCGGTGTCCGCCTGTTGAGAACCAACCTCAACGAGGACGAGGTCAAACCTAAAATACAGGAGTTGATCAACCACCTTTTCACCAATGTTCCGTCCGGGCTGGGCTCGGAAGGCAAGATCAGGATCGGGCAGAAGGAGATAGACGAAGTGCTGGCCTCCGGCGCAGGGTGGGCCGTGAAGAAAGGCTACGGTACCAGACAGGACCTCGAAGTTACCGAGGAACAGGGCTGTATGAAGCTGGCCGATCCCGGCAGGGTCAGCGACCGGGCCAAAAAGCGCGGTATGCCGCAGCTCGGATCGCTGGGCTCGGGCAACCATTTCCTGGAAGTGCAGGTTGTCCGCCGGATTTACGACAGGGCAGCAGCAGCCGCAATGGGCATCACCCGCGAAGGCCAGGTGTTGATGCTGATACATACGGGATCACGCGGACTGGGACACCAGGTTTGCGACGACTACCTGAGGATTATGGGCGCGGCCGTCAGAAAATATGAAATAGCCCTGCCCGACCGCCAGCTCGCCTGTGCACCAGTACAGTCGGAAGAGGGACGTGACTACCTGGCGGCCATGGCCTGTGCCGCCAACTATGCCTGGGCCAACAGATCGTGTATTGCGAGCTGGGTGAGGGAATCGTTCACAAAGGTGTTCGGCAAAGGAGTGGATGAGCTTGGCCTGGAGCAGGTTTACGATGTTGCCCACAATATCGCCAAGATAGAGGAGCATAACATAGATGGAAAAACAATGCGGGTGTGTGTACACCGTAAGGGCGCCACGCGCGCCTTCCCTGCCGGCCGGAAAGGTGTGCCGGACCGCTACAGCTCCATAGGACAGCCCGTGCTGATACCCGGCGATATGGGCAGGTGTTCATTCATCGCCGTGGGGACGGAAAGAGCTTTGCAGGAGACGTTCGGCTCCACCTGCCACGGCGCAGGCAGGCTGCAGAGCAGGGGAGCGGCCAGGAAGGGGATGCGCGGGTCGGACGTGGCGCACGAGCTTGCAGCAAAGGGCATTTATGTAAGAACCGACGACCTGGAGTCGCTGGCGGAGGAGGCTTCATATGCCTACAAGGATGTGGCAGGCGTAGTTGGAATTGCGCAGGGTGCGGGCATATCCCGTAAGATCGCCATGGCTGAACCGCTGGGCGTAATCAAGGGATAGACTGTCTGAAATCGAGATGAAAGTAGGCTTT
>CAZDXZ010000149.1:0-3697 GCA_964509615.1 uncultured Dehalococcoidales bacterium | reverse complement strand
CCGTCTCCGCTGCTCTGATGGCCGTTTGCATGGTCTGGATCTCGCGTATCTCACCCACTACGATCACATCGGGATCATGGCGCAGAGCCTGGACCAGGGCAACGTCAAACGATTCCGTATCATGCCCGACGTTGCGCTGCACTATCAGGCTTTTTTTATTCTTGAAAACATACTCAATGGGGTCCTCGATGGTGATAATGTTGCGCTGCGCATTCTGATTGAGGTATTCGACCATCGCAGCAATGGTGGTCGATTTTCCGCTGCCCTTGGCGCCGGTAATGAGTATAAGCCCCGACCGTCTCATGGCCAGCTCTTTAACCACGGGGGGCAGGTTCAGATCATCCAGCACGGGTATGTTGTAAGGGATGATCCTGACCGCAATGCTGAGCGTGGAACGCTGCTGCAGCACATTGATCCTGCAACGCGTGTAATCTTTGATGCTATATTCGAAGTCCAGTTCGTGCCGGGCCGCAAAAGCCTCTCTCTTCTCGGGGGTGGTAAGCTCCTCGAAATAAAGCTCAAGGTCCCTGGGAGTGCATGGATCCATGCCGGGTATCGGGATAAGCGTGCCGAATATCCTCACAGTCGGCACCGAACCCACCCTCAGATGCAGGTCCGAGGCGTGGTTATCTATGGCTATCCTGAGTAAATCCTGTATTCCCACGTGGTTTTCGTATACTAAACTCCGCCGTCCCTCATTGTATAGATAATGGTTTCAATTATCAATTGGCAATGTTCGCGATCGCCATATATAATTCCAACTGATGTCCGGATTGTTGGAGAAGTTCAAAACCGAGGCCGTCCTTACCGGCGCCCTCATCAAGCAGGTGTCATCCGCCGAAGAGGCGGTCGGTTATATCAAAGGCCTGGTCAAGGACAAGGGAATAACCACCGTGGTCAAGTCGGCGTCGCCCATCGCCGACAGGATCGGCCTGGCTGCAAGGCTGTCGGAAGCGGGTGTCAAAGTCATGGAGACTTCCATAGCTCAATGGGCCGCCGGGCTGGCCAGGGGAGAGGATGTGCCCATGGATAAGCTGGCCGGCCTGATATCAGCCGCTATCGGCCGGCAGGTGCCGGCCGAGGCGGAGGCCATGCTACAGGCAGCCCGCAGCATGCTTAAAGAAGCCTATAGCGGGGCGGGGCTGGGTATCACCGAGGCGGACTTCGGCATCGCCGAGACGGGCACGCTGGTCACACTGGAAAACGAGGGCAACGCGCGCCTGGCGGCGGTCCTGCCCAGGCTGCACCTGACCCTGCTGGACGGCGCACGCATCGCCGGCAGCCTGGCGGACGCAGCCGATATGATCAAAGGGTCTTCCGCAGGCATCCCCGGCCACAAGGTCCCCACCTTCATTACATACCTCACCGGGCGCAACACCACCGCCGATATACCGGGGGCCATCTTCGCTCGCGCCCAGGGTCCGGCCGAAGAATACATCCTGATAATCAAACCCTGATAACGGATCGACTTCAAGGGCTTCCATGTCGGGAAAACTCAGAAAACAGGTCAGGCAGGCGCTGGCGGACGAAACGCTGCAGGCGGCGTTGAGCCGCTTCACCATGCTGACCAAGTTCGGCCGCCAGATGGGCATGGCCGGCATAGATTTCGAAGCCCTTCGACAGGACCTCCACCAGAGAAAAACCAGGGCTATAGACAACCTTCCGGCGCTGATCAGGGAGTTCAAGCAAAACGCCGCAGCGGCGGGTGCAGTTGTCTTTGAGGCGGAGGATGCGGGCAAGGCCAACGAGTATATTGCCGGACTGGCCCTCAAACACGGTATAAAGCATATCATCAAGTCCAAGTCCATGCTGACCGAGGAGACCGGCCTCAGACACCACCTGGAACGCCTGGGTGTACGGGTTGATGAAACAGATATCGGCGAGAGGATCGTCCAGCTGGCCGGTGAAAAACCCGCTCATATCGTCGGCCCCGCCATACATAAGACAACCGAGCAGATCGCCTCCCTCTTCTCGGAGCTGTTGGGTGAGCAGGTCAGCATTGAATCCCAACCGCTGCTGGATACTGTGCGCAAGTCTCTGCGCCAGTCTTACCTCGATGCGGATATGGGTATCTCCGGCGCCAATATTGCCCTGTCCGAAACAGGCACCATCGTCATACTGACCAACGAGGGCAACGGCCAGCTTGTGACCACTCTTTCCCCGCTGCACGTTGCCGTCGTGGGCATCGAAAAGATCATGCCGGGTTTTGAAGACGCCAATTCTGTGCTCAGGTTGCTCAGCCGCAGCTGCGTGGGCACCAAGATGACCGTCTATACCTCATTCATCACCGGGACCGGACAGGCCGGCTCAATTTCAGGTGAGCCGCTTCCGGGCGGCCAGGGTCCGCGCGAGCTGCACATCGTACTGGTGGACAACGGCCGCAGCCGTATGCGGAATTCGGATGAATTCAGGGAAGCCCTCTACTGCATTAAATGCGGCGTTTGTCTCAACGTCTGCCCTGTCTTCGCGTCGCTGTCGGGACAGACCTACGGCCACGTATACCAGGGCGGCATAGGCACCATTCTCACCGCCTTCTATCACGACCGTGAACGCTCCCGCGAGCTTTCCGAGATGTGCCTGGGATGCATGTCCTGTAAATCCGTCTGCCCCGCAGGCATCAATATACCGGGGCTGATACGAAGGATGCGGACCCACCACGTCAGTGAGAAAGGGCTTCCGACCATTAAACGGCTGGCCTACGGCATGGTGCTCAAGCATCCCGCCCGCCTGGAAAGCGCGGCCGGGGCCTGCGCGAAATTGCAGGGGCCGTTCCTCGACTCCGACTCCATGATTAACAGGTTGCCTTATCCGCTGGGCAGCATCACCGATACCATCAGCCTGCCGGGGCTTAACACAAATCTACTGCGCTGCCGCCTGGCCGAATTCTCATCTCCTTCTCAAAGCAAATCGCCTAAAGTAGCCTTCTATTCCGGGTGCGTGACTTCCTTCGCTTACCCGGAGCTGGGCGAAGACGTAATGCCCCTGCTGGAGAAAAGTGATCTAGCCCCGTATTACCCGCAGGAGCAGGCCTGCTGCGGGGCGCCGGCCTACTTCTCGGGAGACTCCGCCACCGCCCTGGCCCTGGCCCGGCGCAATATCGAAGCGCTGTCAAAGGGCAACCCTGACTACATCGTCACCGTTTGCCCGGGCTGCGCCGTTATGCTGAAAAATGAGTTACCCACCCTCACCGAAGGCGATCCGGCATTGCATGAGAAAGCCGTCAGCCTTTCCGGCAGGGTGCGCGATCTATCACAGCTTCTGTCTGAACTCGGTATAAAGCCTGCGGCAACGTCCACACAGGAAAAGAAGGTCACCTATCACGATCCCTGCCATCTCAAACGCGGCCTGGGTATATCTGCAGAGCCCAGGCAGTTGATAGAGGCAGCCGGCTACGAGCTGGTGGAGATGAACGATTCAGACGCCTGCTGCGGCTTCGGAGGTGACGCCCTGCTGTCTCATCCCGAGCTGTGCGGCTCCGTACTTCAGCGCAAGCTGGCCAACATCGAAGCGACGGGCGTGGATACGGTTGTAACAGCCTGCACGGCCTGCGTGTTACAACTGCGCGGCGGGCTGCACAAAAAGGACAGCCCCATCAAGGTGGTGCATATCGCCGGCCTGCTGGCCGGTCAGCATTAAGGCGGGCACTTGGCGCAGACGGAGCGGAAGAGCGTGGTGCTGAGATAGCGGTCGCCGCGGT
>CAZDXZ010000148.1:0-3725 GCA_964509615.1 uncultured Dehalococcoidales bacterium | reverse complement strand
CGCATCCTGTCACTGGCACTTGTTTTAATCATGGCTGTCACTATATTCGCATCGCCTGTGGCGACAAGCCCGGCCTCGGCGCTATGCAACTGGACACTGATGACTACCCCAGCCAAAGTGTGGAACAATGTCTGGGGCGCCTCGCCGAACGACGTGTTTGTGAGCTCCGGAACTGCAATCTATCATTACGACGGCAGCTCGTGGACCCAGCAGGCCTCCCCGGAACCGCAAACCAGGAGCGGTATCTGGGGCGCGTCCGGGACCTCGGTGTGGGCGGTCGGTACGGGCGGCATATGGTATTACGATGGTGCAACATGGACTGTTCAGCTTGCTGCGCCTGGCAGCTTTATCAATGGTGTCTGGGGCAGCTCTGCCACCGATGTCTTCGCCGTGGGTGATAATGGTGCGGTTCGCCACTTCAACGGCGCCGACTGGGATTTGACCGTACTCCCAGACCATGATGACCTCAACGCAGTCTGGGGCAGCGGGCCGAATGACGTATTCGCCGTTGGTGCAGGCGTGATTCAACACTACGACGGTTCAGCCTGGGAACCGTATGCGACTCCTGCTGAACTGCGGGCAGTCTGGGGCAGCGGGCCGAATGACGTATTCGCCGTGGGCATGAATGCGATCCTGCATTACGACGGCGCCTCCTGGACGGACGTCACGCCCGCCGGCGTTAATACCGAGTTTTGGGGAATAGCCGGCTCATCGGGCAGCGATATCTACGCGGTTGGATATCCTTTTGTTGGGTTAATGGAGGGTTTGATCTGGCATTACGACGGCAGCGCCTGGAGCCGCGCGGCTGGCGGCACGGGCTGGGGACAGCTCGCGGATATCTGGGGGGGCGGCGGCGCCTATTACACCGTAGCCATCAACGGCGGCGTCCCAACGGGTGGCCAGGTATGGCGCTGCATGGGCGGTGGAGGAGGCTTCACCATCAACGCAACGGCCGGCCAGGGCGGCGCTATTGCGCCAACCGGCGCGGTCGCAGTCAACGCCGGCGCCAATCAGACCTTCACCATAACGCCCGACGGCGGCTGGAATGTGCTGGATGTCCTGGTCGACGGTCGATCCATCGGCGCTGTGAACAGCTACACATTTACTAACGTGGCGGCCAACCATACCATCAGTGCTGATTTCAGAAGATCAGCAATAGGCCCGGGCTCACATTCCGCTACCGTCAACATGAACTTCTCACCCACAACCAATACGCCCGTCAGCCTTCCCGTATTTGCGGTGACCGGTGCCTCCCTCTCGTCCAATAAAGCGGCGCCGGGCGAGACGGTAACCGTGACAGCCGGCGTGATTAATAACGGCACCGCCGGCGGAACCACTACCGTTAAGCTCTATGTCAACGGGCAGGAGGAGAGCAGCAGGGGTATCAGCCTGAAAAGCGGCTCTAATATCCCGGTCACCTTCACTGTTTCCCGCAACGAGCCGGGCACCTACATTGTATCCGTGGACGGGGTCCCGGCCGGCAGTTTCACGGTTGATCAGTTCGCCGACGGAAACATCATCCTCTATATCAGCGGCGCGCTTGTACTTATAGCCATCGTCGGGGCTGTCATTTATGTCGCCAGGCGACGCAACACAGCTTAAATAGCTTTTTCTGTTCGCTTGTCAGGTGGGCGCGGCTTCGGCCGCGCCCACTCTCTATATCGCAGGCCCAAAAGTACCGCTGCACCGCCGTATCTGCTATATTGAATAAATGAGCGATCTGCACCTGCCGGATTTGATAGCGGTGGCGCGCGGCGACAGGCCGGCCGACCTGCTGCTTAAAAACGCCGGCATCATCAACGTTTTCACCAGCAGCATCGAGGAAAGCAGCGTGGCCGTGTACGACGGCCGCATCGCAGGCATAGGCGACTACACGGACGCCGCGGAGATCATCGACCTCCGGGGAGCTTTCCTGTCTCCCGGATTCATCAACGGCCACATCCATATTGAAAGCTCCATGCTGCACCCGGCCAACTACGCCCGCACCGTGGTGCCGCACGGGACCACCTCCATCTCCACCGACCTGCATGAGATCACCAACGTATCGGGGATGGAGGGCATACGCTTCGTCCTGAACTGCGCGCGCAACCTGCCGCTGGACTTCTACTTCGAGGCCGCGTCCTGCGTGCCAGCTACGCACATGGAGACCTCCGGCGCTTCCATCACGGCAACCGACATACGGCGTCTGCTCAAATGGAAGAACAATATCGGCCTGGGTGAGATGATGAACTACCCGGGCGTGATCAACGCTTTCCCTCCCGTGATCGACGAGATAAATGCAGCCCGCGGCCATGTGATCGCCGGGCACGCGCCCGGCCTGCGTGGGAAACAGTTGAACGCCTATGTGTCCGCCGGCATCTACTCCGACCACGAGAACTCGGAGCTCGAAGAGAGCAGGGAGAAGCTCTCGCGCGGCCTCTTCCTCATGATCAGGGAGGGCACGTCAGAGAAAAACCTGGAAGACCTGATCCGGCTGGTCACGGACAAGACCTGGCACAGGTGCATGTTCGTGGTAGACGACCGCAGTTGCTCGGACCTGCTGCGGGACGGTGATGTAGACGCAGTGGTGAGAAAGGCCATCGGGCTGGGGCTGGATCCTATCAGGGCCATCCAGCTGGTCACGCTCAATCCCGCCGAATACTTCCGCCTGCACGACCTGGGCCGCATCGCGCCGGGCAGCCGGGCCAACCTGGTGACCATCAGGAACCTGGAGAAGCTGGATATCGACATGGTCTTCCACAGCGGCAGAATGGCGGCCAAAGGAGGCAAATACCTGGGAAGTACCTCGGTGAAAACACCTTCGCGGCTGATGAAATCGGTCAACTTCAAGCCGTTCAGGCCGTCGGCCCTGGAGCTTATCTCAAAGAACGATCATTTCCCGGTCATTGAGATCGTGCCCGGCCAGATAATAACTAAAAAACAGATGGTAAAAATCGGCCGGGGCGTATTCCGGCCCGACACAGCCCGGGACCTGCTCAAAGCGGTGGTGGTGGAAAGGCACAGCGCGACCGGCCGTATCGGCCTGGGAATCGTGCGAGGATTCGGACTTAAAGAGGGCGCCATCGCATCCACTATAGCTCACGATTCGCACAATATCGTGGTGGTCGGCGTCAGCGATCAAGATATCCTGGCAGCGGTTGAGGCCGTCAGGGAGATGCAGGGTGGATTAGTCGTCTGCCGCGGTGCAAAGCCCATTGCCGGGCTTCCACTGCCCATTTGCGGACTGCTCTCGACCGACCCGGCGGAGAAGGTCTCCGCTCAATTCGAGCACGTGGAGCGCATGGCCGCCGGCCTGGGCAAGCTGCCGCCGGCCCCCTTTGCGCTGCTGTCATTTATAGCGCTGCCGGTCATACCCGAGCTGCGCCTCACCGATATGGGCATCGTGGATGTAGTCCAGTTTAAATTACTCACCGACATTTAAGAGGAGAAGCTGTTGATGGCATATGAGACATTGCTGGTAGAAAAAAAGGACGGCGTAGCGCTGGTGACGTTCAACCGTCCCGATAAACTGAATACGCTCAATACCCGGCTGTTTTTCGATCTGCGTGACCTGCTGGCCGGGTTCAGGTACGACCTCGAGACGAGGGTGATCATCTTCACGGGGGCCGGACGGGCTTTCTCGGCCGGCTTCGACCTGCGTATCGACGCTCTCACGGAACATGCCTCTCAAAAGGAGATGCCCAACGAGAGGATATGGCAGCTGTTCTTCATGGACCTGATGTCGG
>CAZDXZ010000147.1:2365-3787 GCA_964509615.1 uncultured Dehalococcoidales bacterium | reverse complement strand
GATGGGAAACGTCAACTTCTGGACAGTGCGTATGAAGCCGGGCAAGCCCATCGCTTTCGGCACGTTAAAAGCGGACGGCGGCAGAGAGGTACCCCATCTGGGACTGCCGGGAAATCCGGTCAGCTCTATGATAACTTTCGAGCAGTTCGCACGGCCCGCCATCCTGAAGATGCGCGGTATTTTTAAATACAGCAGGCCGGTTATATACGCCGCCATAGACCAGGAGATAGTTAACGATGACGCGCGCCGCATCTTCGTGCGCGTTTACGTCACCAGAACGGGAGATGGCTGGAAGGCGTCCGTAAACCGTGCTCAGGGCTCGGGCATACTTACCTCAATGGCGGGAGCAAACGGCCTGGCTATCGTCCCGGAGGACTGCCCTCTGGCCCGGCCGGGAGATATATTGAAGGTGCAGCTGCTGACCGATTCAGAGGAAACGTTGTAACGAGGTGAACCGTATGGTGCCGGTTATAGCTATAGTTGGTAAATCGGGAGTGGGCAAGACGGTTATTATGGAAAAGCTCATCGCCGAGTTCAAAGCGCGCGGCTACCGCGTGGGCGCTGTAAAGCATGCCCACCAGACAATCGATCTCGATGCGCCGGGCAAGGACACCTGGCGCTATTCTCAGGCCGGCAGCGATGTCGTAGCTATCAGTTCACCTCTGCAGGTAACCATCTTTAATAAACTCGATCACGAGCCTGCGCTGGACGAAACCGTCCGCCTGCTTGGCGACGGCTATGACATTATACTTGTGGAGGGATTCAAAGAAACCCGGGCGCCTAAAATCGAGGTCTGCCCCACAGGTAAAACCGCCGATCTGGTGTGCAATGAATCAGATTTGTGCGCAATAATAGCCAGAGTCAGGAAAAAAGGTAAAAAACCGATCTTCGGCCGGGAGGAAATAACCGGAATCGCCGATTTTATAGAACACGATATTATCGCTGCCATGCCCTCCGGCATGTCCGCTACAGTGAACGGCAGGAATGTGCCGCTCAAACGATTTGTCAAGGACATCATAGCCAGCTCGATACTGGCCATGCTGGGAACATTGAAAACAGTTGGTATAATAAAGACAGCCACGATCCGTATCAGGAGGTCAGGGTAGCAGCGGGTTTTCAAACCCGCCCGAAAGCGGGCGCATCTAAAGGTACGCCCCTCCTTGTGAATTTAATGTATAAAGCAGGAGTTCTCACTATCAGCGACAAAGGTTCACAGGGCCAGCGCATTGACACAAGCGGCGATTACATAGTTAAAACGCTGGTCGATGCCGGCATGGAGATAGCCCGCTACCAGATCGTAGCTGATGACGTGAACCTGATCGCCTGGACCCTTTCATCGTGGGCCGACAGCAGAGAGGTGGATCTTATATTGACCAACGGCGGTACAGGCATCAGCCCCAGGGACGTTACACCGGAGGCCAC
>CAZDXZ010000147.1:0-2265 GCA_964509615.1 uncultured Dehalococcoidales bacterium | reverse complement strand
TATTGACCAACGGCGGTACAGGCATCAGCCCCAGGGACGTTACACCGGAGGCCACTCTGAGCATTCTGGAGAAGCAGCTGGCCGGTATCGTGGAGATGATGAGGACCCTCGGTTATAAAAAGACCCCCACGGCTGTGCTCAGCCGCGCCTTGGCCGGTACGCGCGGCAAATGTTTAATTGTCAACCTTCCGGGCAATCCGGCAGCCGTGCAGGAATATCTGCACCTTTTGCTGCCCATAGTTCCCCATGCCATAGAGACGCTGCAGGGCAGATCGGGAGATCATACCTGATCGGGAGATAACCATGCCGGGCACATGTGACAGCTTTCAGAGGGGAATAGATTACCTGCGGATATCTATCACCGACCGCTGCAACCTCAGGTGCATCTATTGCATGCCTCCTGACGGGGTGCCGCTGGTTGCGCATCAGGATATCCTGAGCTATGAAGAGATCCTGCTGGTGGTGCGCGCCGCAGCCGAGATCGGCATGAACAAGATCAGGATCACGGGTGGGGAACCGCTGGTGAGGGCCGGTGCGGTTGATCTTGTGCGCATGATATCGGAAGTAGAAGGTATATCCGAGATTTCAATGACAACCAACGGTATACTGCTGCATAAATATGCCGCCAGGCTGGCGGAATCCGGCTTGCAGCGCATCAATATCAGCCTCGATACGATGAGACCCGAGCGTTTCAGACAGATAACCCGCACTGGCGACCTGGCTGACGTGCTGGAAGGGATCAGGTCCGCCGGTGAAGCAGGGCTGGATCCCGTTAAGATAAATGTGGTCCCCATGCAGGGCATAAACGATGACGAGATCCTGGATTTCGCCCGCCTGACCCTGGAAAAAGGATGGCATGTGAGGTTCATCGAACTGATGCCGATGCAGGGAGCAGCTGGGCTTGTTCCGGCCAGTTTGCTGCGCCGGGAAATTGAGAAGCTGGGGAAGCTTGAACCGCATTACGGCCTGGCCGGCAATGGCGCGGCAAAATACTACCGTCTGCCCGGCGCCGGCGGCACGGTGGGATTCATCGAGCCGATCTCAGAACCGTTCTGCCACCGCTGTAACAGGCTGCGGCTGTCGGCATCGGGGAAGCTGCTGCCCTGCCTCTTCTCCGCTGATGGCATCGATGTCAGGACACCCATGCGCGGCGGAGCAACGCTTCAAGAAATTAAACGCCTGCTGATCGACGCCATCGCAGCCAAACCCGAGATGCACCGGCTGGCCGACGACTGCGCCGTACACACGAGGATGTCCGGCATAGGGGGATAAGATATGGTCAAACATGACACACGTATGATAGACGTATCGAATAAAGAAGATACTCAAAGGCTGGCCACGGCGACAGCCCGCATCAGGATGAACAGCGATACCCTCAGGCTGGTCAGGCAAAACAAAACGCCCAAAGGCGATGTCCTGGCCATAGCGCAGGCGGCGGGCATCATGGCGGCCAAGAAAACATCCGACCTTATCCCGCTGTGTCACCCGCTTATGATGACCAGTGTATCGATTGATTTCAGCTACCCTGCCAACAGAGGCTCCATCGCCATCGAGGCGACGGTTAAAGGAAAGGGCAAAACAGGTTATGAGATGGAGGCCCTTACCGCTGCAGCGGTCGCAGCTCTGACCATTTATGACATGTGCAAGATGTTCGACCAGGCGATGACCATCACGGATATATATCTGGCAAAGAAAACCGGCGGTAAAAGCGGCACCTACATCGCCGGCCAGTCCACCCGCTCATCTTCGCGTTGAAGGCATCACACGGACTGCAGTAGCTTTGAACGAGGCATATATTTCCTGTCCCTGCCTCAGACCCATCTCGCTGACGGACTGGTTGGTCACCAGCGCTTCCAGCGGAAAACCGCAATCCAGCATGACAGTGCATAGCGGGCCGCTCGATGAAAGTGACCTTACGGTGCAGTGCAGGACGTTGCGCGCACTGCCCTCGGGTGCATTCACCGCCAGGACTACATCTTCAGGCCGAACATATATCTCGACAGCAGACCGGACGGGCAAATCAGAGACGGTCTGAATATCGCGGCCGTCGACGTTAACCACGGTAATGCCCGCTTCGTTTCTCTCTATATAGCCTCCAAACAGGTTGCGCATACCTACAAAGCCAGCGATCCTGGCGTTGCCCGGAGAGTAAAAAATATCGCCGGGCCTGCCAACCTGTACCAGTTGGCCGTTCATAAGCACGCCTATCGTACCTGCCATACGCTGTGCCTGCTGCATATCATGTGTCGACATAACTACGGTTAA